>NZ_MUMI01000456.1 GCF_002155975.1 Amycolatopsis kentuckyensis | reverse complement strand
GCACAACCCGCACAACCCGCGGCCCCGGCACAACCCGCCGCCCCCGCACAACCCGCGGCGGCTCAGCAAGCACCGGCCACCCCCGCCAAGCCGGACGAGGCGCCCGGCCGCCGGCCCGCCGCGGGCGGTGCGCTCCCCAGCCGCCGGCCGGCTCCGGGCGGGTCGTCCTCCGGTGCCCTGCCGCAGCCCAGCCGCCGGCGCCCGGGTGCCTTCCAGGAGTCCGGGCAGCTACCGATCGCCAACGGCCGTCCCGCCGGTCCGCCGTCCTCTCTGCCCAGCCGGAAGGTCCCGGAAACCCCTGCTCCGCGCGTCGAAGAGACCGCCGTCGAAGCCACCGCCGAGTGGAACTTCGGCACCGATGACGGCTGGCGCGCGGTGCAAGCGGTGTCCCAGTCGACACCCTCCACCTTCACTTCGGCAGGATTGCCCCGGCGCCGTCGCGGGGAGCAGCTGCTTCCGGGCAGTGCCGGACCGTCCACCGGGGCCACGGCCCCCCGACCACAACGGGACGCACACGACGTGCGCGGCCGCCTGCGGAGTTTCCAGCAGGGCATCGAGCGCGGACGCCACCGCACCGCACAGGCGGCCGAGAACAACCACGAGACCTTGGAGGGTGAATGACCTCGCCGAGTAGCGCTCAGCCGACGCAGAACCAGTTCGGCTGGCTGGTCAACGACTTCGCGGAGCGGGTGCCCGGCGTGGCCCACGCCGTGGTCGTCTCGGCGGACGGCTTGCTGCTGACCGCGTCGAACCGGCTCCCGCTCGACCGGGCCGACCAGCTCGCCGCCGTCGCGTCCGGCCTGGTCAGCCTCACCCAGGGCGCCGCCCGGTGCTTCGAAGCCGGCGCGGTCAACGAGACCGTCGTCGAGATGGAGCTCGGGATCATGGTGCTGATGTCGATCAGCGACGGGTCCTGCCTCGCCGTCCTCGCCGCCCCCAACTGCGACATCGGCCAGGTCGCCTACGAGATGACGATGCTCGTGGACCGGGTCGGCCAGATCCTGACCCCGGAGCTGCGCGCCCAGCTCCAGGGCTCCGGGGGGTCGCTGATCGGCGAACCGGTGGGATGATGGCGCGATGAGCACGGGGTCCGGATTCGACGGCGAACCACCCGAGGGGCACAGCCCCGCCGGGCGTGGGGACGACGGCACGTTCGCCGACGTCCTCAACGGGTTCACGCTGGATTCCGGCCGTGCCCGCCGGAAGCGCAAGAAGAGCAAGGAGTCCCCGCAACCCCCGGCCGCCGGTGCGCACGCGGCCGCGGATCCGCCGGCGTCCGCGCCGTCGGCCGACCAAGGAGATCGTGTGACCTCTTTAGTCTCGCCACCCGGCAGTACCGACGGGGACAGCCCCAGGCCAGGCGGTTTGTTCGACCCGGGGCCGCCCAGCGGCGAGTTCGTCATGCCGGCGGTGTTCGAGCAGCCGCCCGCGCCCGAGGAACTGACGGCCATCGTGCGGCCCTACGCGCTGACCGGCGGCCGCACCAAGGCCAATTACGCCCTGGAGCTGGAGACACTGATCTCCGCGAAGGACTACGCTGCCACCGGTGGCTTCCCCGAAGTGGCCGCGGAGCAGATCGAGTGCATCTCGATCATGGAAGAGTGCCGGACCCCCCGTTCGGTCGCCGAGATCGTTTCGGCGCTGCGGGTGCCTCTGGGCGTGGCCCGGGTGCTGATCAGCGACGCGGCGGACGCGGGGCTGGTCACGGTGCACAAGACGATTACGGGCAATGACGGCGCCGAGGCACATCTGGTGTTGATGGAAAGGGTTTTGAGTGGACTCCGTCGGCTATAAGGCACCGCGGGACACCGCGCCCCCGACCATGACATCCGCCAAGATCGTGGTGGCTGGCGGCTTCGGGGCGGGGAAGACGACCTTCGTCGGGTCGGTGTCCGAGATCGTGCCGCTGACCACCGAGGCGATGATGACCGACGCCAGCGTGGGCGTCGACAACCTCGACCACACGCCGGGCAAGTCGACGACGACCGTCGCGATGGACTTCGGCCGGGTGTCGCTGGACGCGGACCTGATCCTCTACCTGTTCGGCACGCCCGGGCAGCAGCGGTTCTGGTTCATGTGGGACGACCTGGTCCGCGGCGCCATCGGCGCGGTGGTGCTGGCCGACACGCGCCGGCTGGCCGACTCGTTCGCGCCGATCGACTTCTTCGAGGACCGCGGGCTGCCGTACATCGTCGGCATCAACACGTTCGACGGCGTGCTGGAGCACGACATCAACGACGTCCGCGAGGCCCTGTCGATCGACCCGAACATCCCGATCGTCCGCTGTGACGCCCGGGACCGCGAGTCGACCAAGCAGACGCTGATCACGCTGGTCGAGTACGCCATGCGGCAGTGGATCGCGCTGCGGGCGGCGAACGCGCGCTGACGGCGGGGGCCCGGGGCACGCCCGGGCCCGGCACCGCTCACGCACGGCGGTAGCGCAGCAGCACGACCTGGTCGTCGAACATGCGCGACTGCGCCAGCTCGAGGCCGAGCCGCGCGGTGCCCTCGGCGAACGGCCGCTTGCCGCCGCCGAGGACGACCGGGTGCACGAAGATCTGGTACTCGTCGATCAGGCCGCGCGCGGTGAGCTCGGCGGCCAGCTCCGCGCCGCCCATGAGCAGCAGGTCCGCGCCCGGCTCGGCCTTCAGGGACGCCACCGCCTCGGCCAGGTCACCGCCGAAGACGCGGGTGTTCCAGTCCGCCTTCTCCAGCGTCCGCGAGAAGACGACCTTCGGCGTCGCCCGCCAGACGGGCGCGAACGCGATGTCGTGCGGGTGGTCCGAGATCGACTCGGCGGTCGGCCAGTACGCGGACATCATGTCCCAGACCTTCCGCCCGTAGGCGAACTCGCCCGAGCGCGCGGTCAGCTCCTGCGAGTAGGCGGACAGCTCGGGGCCCATGACCGGCCAGTCGAACTCCCCGTTCGGGCCCTCGACGCAGCCGTCGAGCGAAGTGTGGACCATGTGGATGATCTCGCGCATTTCCGTCTCCTCCTGGTTGCCGGACACGAGGAGGTCGGAGCCGCGGACGCGGACCGGACACGGTCGCCGAAAAATCTTTCAGTACTCGTCGTGGCGGCGCCACCAGGCGCCGGGACCGTCGTCGCCGCGGCTCTCCTCTTCCCACGCTTCCTGGCGGCCGAGCGGCGTGACGTCGAGGTAGCGGTGCGACGCGAGGAACATCTCGCCGCCGCGTCCGGTGGTGAAGTACGTCCGGTAGACGTCGTCGCCGTCGCGCAGGAACACGCTGACGCCGAAGCCCGTGCCGACGCCGCAGTCCTCGGTGAAGTCGCTGCCGTGCGCCGACACCCACGGCACGTCCCAGCCCATCCGCGCCTTGTACCGCTCGATCTCCGCCAGGGTCGCCGGCGCGACGACCGTCAGCGTGACGTCGCGGGCGTGCAGGTGGGCCAGGTGCGGCAGGTTGTCGACGATCAGCGAGCAGCCGGCGCAGCCCGCCTCGTCGCCCGGGTGCAGCATGAAGTGGTAGACGATCAGCTGGCGGCGGCCGTCGAACAGGTCGAGCAGGCTCCTCTTCCCCTCGGCCGACTCGAACTCGTACGGCTTGGCGAAGGGCACCATCGGCAGCCGCCGGCGTTCGGCGGCGAGGTGGTCCGCCGCCTTCATGAGCTCCTTCTCCTTGACGAGCAGCGCGTCACGCGCGGCCTGCCATTCCTCCGGCGAGACGATCTCGGGCAGGGTGGCGGTCATCGGGCGTCCTTTCTGCGGATGAAGCCGGTCAGGTCCTCGAAGCTGGAGGTCCAGCCCTCGTCGTGGCCGTCGCGGTCGGCGGCGGTCGGGAAGCCGGTCTGGACGAACGTCATCTCGGTCTTGCCGCCGAGGTCGGCGAAGCCGATCGTCACGTCGGTCTCGGTGCGCAGGTCGCCTTCGGTGTCCCAGGCGAAGGTGAACGCGAGCCGTTCGGGGGCGGTGATCTCGCGGTAGACGCCGTGCATCCAGTGCTCGTCGCCCTCGGGGGAGCGGATGCACGCCCGCCAGGCGCCGCCGGGCCGGGTGGCGAGGGTGACGGCGGAGCCGGTGTAGCCGTGCGGGCCGAGCCAGCTCGCCAGCTGGTCCGGGTCGGTCCACGCGGCGAAGACGAGCTCGCGCGGCGCGTCGAACACGCGCGTGATGGTGAGATCAGGCATCGCCGGTCAGCCTCCTCAGGTGGTCCTCGAGGCGGTCGAACCCGTCGTCCCAGAACCGGCGGTAGGTGGCCACCCAGTCGGCGACGTCTTCCAGGGGTTTGGCCTCCAGCCGGCAGGGCCGCCACTGGCGGGTCCGGCCCCGGGTGATCAGCCCGGCCTCCTCGAGCACCTTCAGGTGCCGGGACACCGCGGGCAGGCTCATCGGGAACGGCTCGGCGAGCTCGTTCACCGTCGCTTCGCCGGCCGAGAGGCGCGCGAGGATGGCGCGCCGGGTCGGGTCGGCGAGGGCCGAGAACGTCCGGCTCAGCGTGTCGGTCATTTCACCATCCTGTTAATTAACGGACTCCTTAAATATAGGCCCGAGCTGGCGGGTGTCAAGGTTCTCCCGCGCTGCCCTGAGAGCCGCGTCACTGGTCCTCGGGTTTCCAATAGTAGGAAGTCAAAGTATTTTGGAGGGATGAGCAGCGAGCTGTACCGCCCCGTGCACCCCGTCCGGTTCGTCACGGCGTCGAGCCTCTTCGACGGCCACGACGCGTCGATCAACATCATGCGGCGGATCCTGCAGTCCCAGGGCGCGGAGGTGGTCCACCTCGGCCACAACCGGTCGGTCGACGAGGTCGCCACCGCGGCCATCGCCGAGGACGTCCAGGGCGTTGCCATCTCCGCCTACCAGGGCGGGCACGTCGAGTACTTCTCGTACCTGGTCGAGCTGCTGCGCGAACGCGGCGCGGGCCACATCAAGGTCTTCGGCGGCGGGGGCGGGGTGATCGTGCGCGAGGAGATCGAGCTGCTGCACTCGCGCGGCGTCACCCGCATCTTCTCGCCCGAGGACGGCTACGAGATGGGCCTGCCGGGCATGATCAACATGATGATCAAGGCCTGCGACGTCGACCTCGCGGCCGAAGCGCCCGCGCTGGACAAGGTGCTCTCCGGCGACGTCGCCGCGCTCTCCCGCGTCATCACCCAGCTGCAGGCCGGGCAGCTGCCCGGTGCCCTGCTGAGCGGCATCACCGAGGCCGCGGGCAAGCGCGAGGTACCGGTGCTCGGCATCACCGGCACCGGCGGTTCGGGCAAGTCGTCGCTCACCGACGAGCTGATCCGCCGCTTCCGTCTCGACCAGGAGGACAAGCTGCGGATCGCGGTGCTCGCCGTCGACCCGTCGCGGCGCAAGGGCGGCGGCGCGCTGCTCGGCGACCGCATCCGGATGAACTGCCTCGACGGCTCCCCGGTGTACTTCCGCTCGCTCGCGACGCGCACGACGTCGGGGGAGATCCCGGCCGGGCTGAGCGAGTCGATCCTGGCCTGCAAGGCCGCCGGGTACGACCTGGTGATCGTCGAGACGCCGGGCATCGGCCAGGGCGACGCCGGCATCGTCGACTTCGTGGACGAGTCGCTGTACGTGATGACGCCGGAGTTCGGTGCCGCGTCGCAGCTGGAGAAGATCGACATGCTCGACTTCGCCGACGTCGTCGCGATCAACAAGTTCGAGCGCCGCGGCGCCGAGGACGCCCGCCGCGACGTCGCGCGCCAGCTGGTGCGCAACCGCGAGGCCTTCTCTTCGGCGCCGGACGACATGCCGGTGTACGGCACGAGCGCGGCGAAGTTCAACGACGACGGCGTCACGGCGCTGTACCAGCACCTGCGGGGCATGCTCGCCGAGCGGGGCCTCGGCATGTCCGCGGGAACGCTGCCGCAGGTCGAGGGCAAGGTCTCGACGGACGCGTCGACGATCATCCCGGGCCACCGGTCCCGGTACCTGGCCGAGATTTCCGAGACCGTGCGCGGCTACCACGCGAAGACCGAGCAGCAGGTCGCCGCGATCCGCAAGCGCGACGCGCTGGCGCTGGCGCGCGCCGAGCTGTCCAAGGTGGACGCGGCCACCGACGCGCTCGACGGGCTGCTCGCCGCGGCCGAGTCCGATGTGGACGGCGAGTCGGCGAAGCTCCTCGAGCGGTTCCGGTCGCTCGCCGAGGAGTACCGCCAGGACGAGCTGGTCGTGAAGATCCGCGACAAGGAGCTGCGCACGCAGCTGTGGCGCGACACGCTGTCCGGCAACCGGATCCCGCGCGTAGCCCTGCCGCGGTACGCCGAGTCCGGCGAGCTGCTGTCGTTCCTGCGCCGCGAGAACCTGCCGGGTTACTTCCCGTACACCGCGGGCGTGTTCCCGTTCAAGCGCGACGGGGAGGACCCGGCGCGGATGTTCGCCGGCGAGGGCGACGCGTTCCGCACCAACCGCCGCTTCAAGCTGCTCTCGGCGGATTCCGAGGCCAAGCGGCTCTCTACGGCGTTCGACTCGGTGACGCTCTACGGCCACGACCCCGACACCCGCCCCGACATCTACGGCAAGGTCGGCACGTCGGGTGTGTCCATCGCGACGCTCGACGACATGAAGGTGCTCTACGACGGCTTCGACCTGACCGCGCCGAACACGTCGGTGTCGATGACCATCAACGGCCCGGCGCCGACGATCCTCGCGTTCTTCCTCAACACAGCGATCGACCAGAAGCTGACGGCGTTCCGCGAGGAGCACGGCCGCGAGCCCTCCGACACCGAAGCCGCCGAGCTGCGCGAGTGGGTGCTGCGCAACGTCCGCGGCACGGTGCAGGCCGACATCCTCAAGGAGGACCAGGGCCAGAACACCTGCATCTTCTCGACCGAGTTCAGCCTCCGGATGATGGCCGACATCCAGGAGTGGTTCATCGAGCACGGCGTCCGGAACTTCTATTCGGTGTCGATTTCGGGCTACCACATCGCCGAGGCCGGGGCGAACCCGATCTCGCAGCTGGCGTTCACGCTGTCCAACGGCTTCACCTACGTCGAGTCGTACCTCGCGCGCGGCATGGACATCGACGACTTCGCGCCGAACCTGTCGTTCTTCTTCTCCAACGGCATGGACGCGGAGTACTCGGTGCTCGGCCGGGTGGCGCGGCGGATCTGGGCGGTGGCGATGCGCGAGCGCTACGGCGCGAACGAGCGGTCGCAGAAGCTGAAGTACCACGTCCAGACGTCCGGCCGGTCGCTGCACGCGCAGGAGATGAGCTTCAACGACATCCGCACCACGCTGCAGGCGCTCTGCGCGCTGTACGACAACGCGAACTCCTTGCACACCAACGCGTTCGACGAGGCGATCACGACGCCGTCGGAGTCGTCGGTGCGCCGCGCGATGGCCATCCAGATGATCATCAACAAGGAGTGGGGCCTGTCGAAGAACGAGAACCCGCTGCAGGGCTCGTTCGTCATCGACGAGCTGACCGACCTGGTCGAGGAGGCCGTGCTGGCCGAGTTCGACCGGATCAGCGAGCGCGGCGGCGTGCTCGGCGCGATGGAGACCGGTTACCAGCGCGGCAAGATCCAGGACGAGTCGATCCTGTACGAGCGCAAGAAGCACGACGGCTCGCTGCCGATCATCGGCGTCAACACGTTCCGCAACCCGCGTTCGGGAGAGGACGAGGTCGAGGTCGAGCTGGCGCGGGCCACCGAGGACGAGAAGAAGTCGCAGCTGGACCGCCTGGCGGACTTCCAGCGCCGCAACCACGAGGAGGCCCAGCAGGCCCTGAAGGCCCTGCGCGAAGCGGCCACCCGCGGCGGCAACCTGTTCGGGGTGCTGATGGATGCCGCGCGGGTGTGCTCGCTGGGGCAGATCACGGAGGCGTTCTTCGAGGTCGGCGGCCAGTACCGGCGCAACGTCTAGCGGCGCACCGCCTTCAGCTGCCAGACCGGGACCAGGACCCGGCCGTCCGCGTCGGTCTCCAGCCCGGTCAGGCTGCCCGGCTCCTCGCCGAGCACGACCCGGACGCTCTGCCGCAGCTCCTCCGCCGTCATCGACGTCGTGTAGAGCGTCGGTTCGAGGCGTTCGATCGTCCAGTCCCGGCCGACGGTCTCCCGGAGGTTGGCTTCGCTGATCAGGTACGGCGCCGGGAAGCCGGCCGGGACTTCCTCCGAGAAGCAGAACAGGTGCAGCACCGCGCCGGGCCGGGTCGCGCGGGTCAGCGCCGCGAGGTACGCACGCCGCTCGTCCTCGCCCAGGCAGTGGTACAGCGCGCTGTCGAGGACCGTGTCGAAGCGCCCTTCGTAGCCTTCGAGTTCGGTCGCGTCGGCCACCGCGAAGGTGACGCCCGGCGCGCGGGTGCGAGCCTGCTCGACGGCCGACGGCGCGCCGTCCAGGCCGGTCACCTGCAGGCCACGCGAGGCGAGGAACGCCGAGTTGTCCCCGAGCCCGCACCCGATGTCGAGCACCTCGCCGGTGAACTCCCCGGCGTCGGCCAGTGCGACGACCGCCGGCTGCGGCGCGCCGAGGTCCCATGGCATCTTTCGGCCCATCGGGGTGGCGCCTTGGTAGAGCTCCTCGAAGTCGACGTCCTGCACGTCCATGACTACCCCCTTATTCAACGTATGATGAGATGACTCCATCCTGCACCCGCTGTCAACCCGGTGGTAAGCGTTGACCATGAAATTCGGAATCTCGACGTTCGTGACCGACGAGGGCATCCGGCCCGACGTACTCGGTGCCGCGCTGGAAGAACGCGGCTTCGACTCGCTCTTCCTGGCCGAGCACTCGCACATCCCGGTGAGCCGGGAAAGCCCGTACCCGGGCGGCGGCGACCTGCCGCGCGTGTACTACCGCACCCTCGACCCGTTCGTGGCGCTGACCGCGGCGGCGACCGCGACGTCGGAGCTGCTGCTCGGCACCGGGATCGCCCTGCTGATCCAGCGCGACCTGATCCACACGGCCAAGGAGGTCGCGTCGCTGGACCTGATCTCCGACGGCCGCGCGCTGTTCGGCGTCGGCGTCGGCTGGAACCGGGAGGAGATGCGCAACCACGGCACCGATCCGAAGACCCGCGGCGCGCTGATCGACGAGCAGCTGGCCGCGCTCAAGGAGATCTGGACGAAGGACGAGGCCGAGTTCCACGGCGAGCACATCGACCTCGACCCGATCTTCAGCTGGCCGAAGCCGGTGCAGAAGCCGCACGTCCCGATCTACATCGGCGGCGAGAGCGAAGCCGCCCTGAACCGCCTGGCCAAGTACGGCGACGGCTGGCTGCTCCGGGGCTACACGAAGTACCAGGAGGCGCAGCGCGTCCGCGGCTGGCTGGCGGACCAGGGCCGCGAAGACGTCCAGTTCGCGGTCTTCGGCGGGCCGACGACGCCGAAGGTGATCGACGGCTTCCGTGAAGCCGGCGTCGAGCGGTACACGTTCCTGCTGGACACCCTGCCGGAGGCCGAGACGCTCAAAGCGCTCGACGAGCTGGCGGAGGTGGCCGCCGCGCACCGCTGACGCCCGGCCAGGGGCCCAGCTCCGGGAGATCGCCGGTGAGGCCGTCACCGGCGGTCCGGCCGGACAGCCAGGCGGCCAGGTCCCGCACGGACCCGGTCACTTCGCGGCCGCCGCAGCCCCAGGTGCGGTCGCCCGCCCGGACGGTGACGCCGTCGGGCAGGCGCCCCGCGAGGAAGTCCACGGCGTGGAAGCCGAAGTCTTCGGGCCAGTCGGCGACGCCGATGCCGATGTCGAGGTCGACGGCGTGGATCCACACTTCGCGCCAGCGCGCGAAGACCGTGCTGGACAGCCTGCCGTCGCGGTAGTCGACGTGCTGGTCCCAGTCGCGGACCCGGGCCCAGGCGTCCTCCAGGCGGACGGAGTGCCGGAGCAGGGCGCGCCGGTGCTCGTCGGCGGTCCGGCCCGCGGTCGCTTCGATGATGCCGTCGCGGTCGTGCGTCCGCGGGTCGTAGAGCGGGATGAGCACGCCGAGCAGGGCGTGTTCGACCAGGTCCGCGAGCGCGCGGCCGGCGTCGGTGACGTGGGCCAGCACGTGGCCGCGCGTCCACCCCGGCAGCGGCGACGGCGCGCGGACCTGCTCGTCGGTCAGCTCGTCCAGCGCCCGGTGCAGCCGGCGGTGCGCTTCGGCGACCGCCGCGACCGGGATCACTTGTCGAGCAGCAGGTGCACCGACAGTTCGAGGCGGTTCGCGACGTCGGCGGCCGAGGCGCGGCGGGTCACCCAGGCCACCAGGTTCGCCATCCAGACGTCCGCGACGACGTGGAAGATGTCGCGGTCGGCCTCGGTCGGCTCGGCGATGCCCATCGCCTTGGCGAACATGTTCTCCATCAGCCGCCCGACCTGCTCGACCTCGGCGGCGGCGGAGGTGTCGGCGAACATGAACGCGCGCACCATCGCCTCGGTCAGGTGCGGGTCGCGCTGCATCATGCGCGTGTTGCGGCCGAGCACGAACATCAGCCGCTCGGCGGGCGTGTCACCCGGGATGGCCTGGCGTTCCAGCTTCTCCTGCGCGCGCTCGAACTCGCGGGCCAGGCCGGAAACGAGCAGGTGGATCTTCGAGGGGAAGTACCGGTACAGCGTGCCGAGGGCGACATCGGCCTTCTCGGCGACGGCGCGCATCTGGACGGCGTCGTAGCCGCCCTTCGAGGCGAGCGCGAGGGTGGCGTCGATGATCCGGCGGCGGCGGTCGCGCTGGGCGGCCGAGCCGAGTTCGTCGGCCCCGATCGCGCTCAGGCCGTTGCCGCGGGCCTTGGTCTTGCCTGGCATCGGCATTCCCCCGTCCTTGGGAACTTGTTCCAGTTCACGACGTAGATTACCTGTCCTGGCGAACCTCGCGACAATTGACCCACTGGCCGGAAAACTGTAACACGTTCTACACTCGCGAGTAGTGTCGCCCATTCACGAGGAGACCCCATGCCGGTCGCGCTCACCGAGGAACAGGCCGCGCTGGCCGAAGCGATCCACGCCTGGTCCGCGGCGCACCACCCGCGGGAGGCCGTGCGCGCTGCGGAAACCGGGGCCGGGGCACGGATCCCGGCCGGCTTCGCCGAGCTCGGCCTGTTCGGGGTGGCGCTGCCCGAGGCGGCCGGCGGGGCCGACGGCAGTGTCGCCGACCTCGCCGCCGGGCTCGCCGCGG
>NZ_MUMI01000455.1 GCF_002155975.1 Amycolatopsis kentuckyensis | reverse complement strand
ACCGTCCGTAGTGACAATCGGGCTTCGGGGTGGTGGGCTCGAGCGGGGCTTCAGGGCGGTGGGCTTGAGCAGGCTTCGAGGTGGCGGGCTTGAGCGGGACTTCCGGGTGGTGGGCTCGAGCAGGGCCTCCGGGTGGTGGGCTCGAGCAGGCTTCCGGGTGGCGGGCTTGAGCGGGGCTTCCGGGTGGCGGGCTCGAGCGGGACTTCCGAGTGGCGGGCAAACCGGCGGACGCCCCGCTGAGCGGGAAACCGTTGGCACACTGGGTGACCCACCGTGTCGACTATTGACAGGGCCCGCTCGCAGGGTGTGTGATCTGTCCATAGATAGGAAACTTTCCTAACTATTGCCGCCGGTGGTCCGCCGACCATTCCGCCCCGGTCACCCCCTGTCCCCCGACAACGCAGGAGGCTCCCAGTGGCACCCCGTCCACCGTGGCGCGCGGTACTGGCCGGTACCGCCGTCGCGGCGCTCGGCCTCACCGCGCTCAGCCCGGTAAACGCTTTCGCGGCCGATACCGACTACGAGTCCGAGAACGCCACCGTCGTCCAGGGCGCGGTCGAGTCGAACCACGCCGGCTACTCCGGCACCGGCTTCGTGAACTTCGACAACGTCGTCGGCAGCTACGTCGAATACTCCGTGAACGCGGCCCAGGCGGGCACGCACACCCTGACCTTCCGCTACGCCAACGGAACCGCCGACAACCGGCCGGTCAAGCTGACCGTCGACGGCGGCGACAAGGGCACCGTCGACTTCCCCGCCACCGGCGCGTGGACGACCTGGAAGACGGTCACCGCGACGGTCCAGCTCACCGCCGGCGTCAACAAGGTCCGCACCACCGCGACCACCGCGAACGGCGGCCCGAACGCCGACAAGCTCACCGACACCTTCACCGCGCCGGTGGACTCCGAACCGCCGTCGCCGCCGTCGAACCTCAAGGCGAGCAACATCCTGCCGACGGCCGCGACCTTCAGCTGGACCGCCGCGACGGACAACGTCGGCGTCGTCCGCTACGAGATCAACCGCGGCGGCAACATCCTCAAGACCGTCGACGGGAACACGACTTCGGCGACCGTGGACAACCTGACGCCGAACACGGCCTACGACATCTCGGTCGGCGCGTACGACGCCGCGGGCAACCCGTCGCAGCAGAGCAACGTGGTCACCTTCACCACGCCGCCGAGCGACGACACCACTCCGCCCAGCGTGCCGGGCAACCTGCGCTCCACCGGCGTCACCGCGAACAGCGTCTCCCTGGCCTGGAACGCTTCCACGGACAACGGCGGCACCGTCGCCGGCTACGACGTCTACCAGGGCGCCACGAAGGTCGCGACCACGACGTCGCTGAGCACGACGGTCACGAACCTCACCCCGAACACGTCCTACACCTTCACCGTCAAGGCCCGCGACCCCGACGGCAACACCTCGGCCGCCAGCAACGCCGTGACGGCGAAGACCAGCGCCCCGGGCGGCGCCGGAGGCATCCCCGAGTACGACAAGGACATCGCGAAGGTCGACCTCGGCTGGTCGGTGGACTTCCTGCCGAACGGCAACGCGCTGGTGACCGAGCGGGACCGGTTCGAGATCCTGCTCGTCACGCCGTCCGGCCAGAAGACCACGCTGGGCAAGGTCCCGGGCGCGGTCGGCACGAACGGCGAAGGCGGCCTGCTCGGCCTGGCGATCTCGCCGAACTGGGCCACCGACCACGCGATCTACCTCTACCACACGGCTTCCGGCGACAACCGGATCGTGAAGATGACCTACGACGGCAGCACGCTGTCGTCGACGTCGACGCCGGTGCTGACCGGGATCGCGAAGAACCGCTACCACAACGGCGGCCGGATCAAGTTCGGCCCGGACGGCAAGCTGTACGCCACCGTCGGCGACGCCAAGAACAGCGACAACGCGCAGAACAAGAGCTCGCTCAACGGGAAGATCCTGCGGCTCAACCCGGACGGCTCGGCGCCGAGCGACAACCCGTTCTACGCCACCGGCGGCAACGCCCGGTACGTCTGGAGCTACGGGCACCGCAACCCGCAGGGCCTGGCCTGGGACTCCCGCGGCCAGCTGTGGGCGGCGGAGTTCGGCGAAAGCAGCCAGGACGAGCTCAACCTGATCCAGAAGGGCGGCAACTTCGGCTGGCCCAGCTGCGAAGGCACGCAGGGCAGCTGCAGCGGCTACATCGCCCCGAAGAAGACCTGGTCGACGTCGCAGGCCGGGCCGAGCGGGCTGGAGATCGTCAACGACTGGATCTACATCGCCGGCGTCACCGGGCAGCAGCTGTTCGCCACGCAGATCAACGCGGCGGGCACGGGTGTCGGCACGGTGTCGACGCTGTTCTCGGGTCGCTGGGGCCGGCTGCGCTCGGTCACGAAGACCCCGGACGGCGGGCTCTGGCTGACCTCGACGAACAACGACAAGAACGGCGGCACGCCGTCGGTGCTGGACAACCTGATCGTGCGGCTGAAGTTCCCGGGCGGCAGCACGCCCGGCGGCTTCAAGCTGACCAGCTCCGCCTTCGCCGACAACGCGACCATCCCGGACAAGTACACCTGCGCCGGGGACGGCACGGCGGGCCAGGACCCGTCACCGCCGCTGGCGTGGGGTGCCGCCGACGGCGCGAAGGGCTACGCCGTCGTGTTCGCCGATGTCGCCAACAGCGGCAACAAGCTGCACTGGGCGATCTGGGACGTCCCGGCGGCCACCCGGTCGCTGCCGGAAGGCCTCGGCGCGGGGTACACCGTGCCGAACCAAGGTGGCGCGAAACAGAAGGCGATGGGCAGCGGGGCGAACGCGCAGAAGTTCTTCGGCCCCTGCCCGGGCGGCTCGAGCCACCCGTACACGTTCACGCTCTACGCCCTGAACACCGCCACGGTCCCCGGCCTGACGTCGTCCTCGACGATGGCCCAGATCGAAACGGCGATCAAGGGCGCATCGACGGCGAACGTCGTGCTGCGCGGCAAGTCCAGCGCAGCCGCCTGAAAGCCGCGGCAGGGGTGACCGGAGCGGCGCCGGTCACCCCTGCCGCCCTTACTGCGTCCCCGCCACCCGGCGCAGGTGGGCGTCGACGTCGAAGCCGTGTTCCTCCAGCCGGCGGCGGGCCAGCAGGAGCTCGTCGGGGGTGAACAGCTCGGCGTACTCCTCGCGCAGCATGACCGCCTCGGAGCTGCGGCCGAGCTGGTTCTTCTCCCAGAGCATGGTGAACCCGCCCGCGGTACCGGCCCCGCGCAGCAGCAGCCGGGCCGCTTCGACGCCGCCGTGCTCGCGCACCATGCGCTCGAACTGGGCGGGGCGGTAGCCGTAATCCCTGGCCAGGACCCGGCAGCCGTCGAGCAGGTCCTCGGTGAACCGCGCGGCGAGCCGGGGATCGGCCGGGACGGATGCGGCTGGTTCGGGCATGGGGGACGACCTCTCGACGCGACGGCTTCCCAGATTAATCGCGAACCGGCCCGGTTTCGCTACGCCATTCGAGCAACGAATTCGCGAAGAGCACTCTCCGTGTCCACGGAAGCGGGCAAAAGCGGCAAATCGAAACTGTCGGTGCTCTCTGCCATGCTGACCACCATGCGAACCGTGGTCCACGGCGACGTTCACGTCCACTATGGACAGAGTTACGTCCACGACGACAAAGGGGAGCCGTTCGAGGGTGACCTGCACGCGTGTTTCGCCGGGCAGCGCAACGGCCTGTGCGGCGCCGCGGTGCGCGGGACCCTCTTCCTCATCACCGGGCTGCACACCGGCGAGGTCGGGTTCACCGCGGAGGTGCACGACGCCGAGCCGGCGGACGGCGGCGCGGACGACGTCGTCGAGGCTTCCTTCCGCGCCGAAGGCCGGACTGTCCTGGTCACCTGGGGCGGCTCGGATTGGTGGGACCTCGAGCTGACACCGGGCGACTACCGCGTCCGCTACAGCGGCACGGCGATGGACGCGGGCCGCGATCGCGACACCCGCCTCCGGGACGAACCGCCGCTGGACAGCTACCTGCTGCAGTTCTGGCCCGCGCCGGCGGCTCCGGACGTCGTGGTCCGCGAAACGAGCGCGATCGCGGCCTACTGGCACGGTTTCGCGCGTGACCTGCCTCCGCCGCCCACGGACGAGGAGCTCGCCGCTCGCCGGGAGGCGCGGCAGCGAGCCGAGGAAGAGGCGCGGGCCGAAGCGGAGCACGAGCGGCTGCGCCGCGAGTGGGGTGGCGTGCTTCCGGATTCGCTGGTCCTCGGCCTGCCCCCGGGATCGCTGCGGGAGTTCGCCAAGCTCGACCGGGAGCTGGCGGGCGCGGCGGTCGCGGCGGGGCCGGAGGTCTGCCGCGCGCTCGCCCGCCGGGTGGCCCGCCTCGCGTTCGAGCTGGCCGGGCTCGACGACGTGGGCTGGATCGCCGACGGCCTGCGCGCGCTCGACGTGGGGAGTCCGCTGCCCCCGCCGTTCGACGACTGGGCCGCGGCGTGGGACCGGCTGCTGTCGGACCCGGAGGTCCCGCAGACGCTGGTGCGCACGCCGGACGGACGGCATGACAACGCGTTGCAGCAGGCCATGGCGTTCCCGGCGATTTTCGCGGCGGTGCACGAGGACGCGTGGGAGGCGTTGGGTTCGGCGCTGTCGGCAGCCGGGTACACCTACGGGGAGGAGCGGGCGCGGTTCCTGGCGGAGGTGCGTGCGGCGCTGGCCGACCTCACCGGAGACCGGTGATCACCAGCCGAACAACCCGCCCATGATCCGGGCGCAGCGGGCCGTCATCGCGTCCGCGTCTTCGTCCGGCCGGTCGATCCACCAGCTGATCAGCGAGTCGACCACGCCCGTCCACACCTGCGCCACCGCCTCGATGTCCGCCTGATCAGCCAAGCCGCGCGAGGTCAGCAGCTGGGTGGCGCCGAGCACCGCGAACGCGTCGAGCCGGTGGCGGTAGTCCGCGGCCGCCGCGGCGATGTCGCCGGTCGAGGGGACCGTCGCGTCGCGCAGGAGGCGCCACGCGTACCGGTCGTGGTCGAACGTCGTGAAGATCGCCGAGAGCACCTTCAGCGGCATCTGGTCGGGCTCGCCGCCCGCGGCCATGGTCGTCGCCACGCCGTCGGTGAGGCGGCCGCCCGCGCGGTGGAGGCAGGCCAGGTAGAGCCCGTCCTTCGAGCCGAAGTACTGGTACAGCAACGGCTTGGTGACCCCGACCCGGCGCGCGATCTCGACCATCGACGCGCCCGCGTACCCCGCCCGGCCGAACTCCTCGGTGCCGGCCACGACGAGCTGGGCCTCGCGCTCTTCGCGGGGCATCCCCTTGGTCCCGACCGCCCTTGACTCCGTCACACGCGAGAGCCTACCGTGCGTAAAGTGACCCCAGGGTAAGTTACCGCATGGTCAGATCCAAGGAGGCGACGTGGCCGAGTTCCTGGCGCACCTGCGCGACCCCGTGCTGTTCGCGGTTCCGGTGTTCCTGCTGTTCGTCACGATCGAAATCGTCGCGGTGCACGTGCTCGGCCACGACGACAACGTCGTCGGCTACAGCGTCGCCGACACGCGCACGAGCATGCTGATGGGCACGGTCGCCGTCGGCGTCAACGCGCTGTTCCGGCTCGTGATGCTGGTCGTGTTCGCGGCGCTGTTCGAACTGGCGCCGGTCCGGCTCGACCCGCGCGACTGGTGGACGTGGGTGCTCATGCTGCTCGGCCAGGAACTCGTGTTCTACGCCTACCACCGCGCCAGCCATCGCGTGCGGCTGCTGTGGGCCGGCCACCAGGTGCACCACTCCAGCGAGCACTACAACTTCTCGACGGCGCTGCGCCAGAAGTGGACGCCGTACTTCCAGCTGCCGTTCTGGTCGGTGCTGGCGCTGTGCGGGATCCCGCCGTGGATGATCCTGACCGGCCTGTCGATCGACCTCGTCTACCAGTTCTTCGTGCACACCGAGAAGGTCGGCAAGCTGCCGCGCTGGTTCGAGTACGTCTTCAACACCCCGTCCCACCACCGCGTCCACCACGGCAGCGACGCCGAGTACCTGGACGCCAACTACGGCGGCATCCTGATCATCTGGGACCGCCTGTTCGGCAGCTTCGTCCCCGAAGGCAAGCGGCCGACGTACGGGCTGACGAAGAACATCGGGACGTACAACCTGCTCAAGGTCGGCTTCCACGAGTACGGCTCGATCCTGCGCGACCTCCGCACGGCCCGGACATGGCGCGAGCGCGCGGGCTACGTGTTCGGGCCGCCCGGCTGGCAACCCGCCGATCTTCAGTCAGCGGCCCACTCGTAGGACACCGACGTGCTCGGTGAACGACGCCAACCGGTGCCCGGCGTCTTCCAGCCGCGCACAGGTGCCGCCTGGTCCGTGTCGGCCGGCGGACGCCGAAGCCTGGGCGCAGGCGTGCACACCCCGGGCTTCGGCGTCCCCCAATCTCTGGCTCGTGAGCTACGCGATGTCCCGCAGAGCGAGACTGTTCAGGGGCGGGCGCTGCGGTGAGGTGAGGTCGGTCAGCACGATCTCCCGCTCGACCCCGGGTGACGTCCCGCGCCGGAACTGGGCGAGCAGCGTGGCCGGCGGGGCCGAGGTGACCAGCCGGCCGTGGCGTTCCAGCCGGTCGAAGAGCGTCTGCATGATCTGCCCGGACATCCGGCCCAGCGCCTGCGTGCTCTGGTGGCGGTGCGCGCGGTGGCCGAGGTCGACCTGCGCGAGCGCGTCGAGACCGCGCAGTTCGAGCAGGTCGATGAGGTGCCCGACCTCGACGCCGTAGTTCGCGACGAACGGGATGCTCTCCAGCACCTCGCGGCGGCCCGCGTACTCCCCCGCCAGCGGCTGGACGAACCCGGCGAGCTCCGGCCAGAACATGTTGAGCAGCGGCCGGGCGACGAGTTCGGTGACCCGGCCGCCGCCGTCGGCCTCGCTGCCGAGCGGGCGGTGGTAGAAGCCCTTGACGTAGGCGACCGACGGGTCGGTGAGCAGCGGGCCGAGCAGCCCGGTGACGTAGTCGGTGGTGAAGTCGTACAGGTCGCCGTCGACGAAGACGACGAGATCGCCGCTCGTGGCCGCGACGCCCTTCCACAGCGCTTCGCCCTTGCCGGCCAGGCCTTCGAGCGCGGGGAAGACGGCGTCCTGTGCGACGACGTCCGCCCCCGCGGCGGCGGCGACTTCGGCGGTGGCGTCGGTGGAGTGGCTGTCGACGACGAGGATCTCGTCGACGAGGCTGCCGTGGAGCTCGTCGCGGATGGCGCCGACGATCGCGCCGACGGTGGCCTCCTCGTTCCGGGCCGGGATGACGACGGAGACGGTGGTGCCGCGTTTGGCCGCGACGAGCTCCCGGGCGGTCCAGTCCCCGGCCTTGCTGCTGCGCCGGGTGATCCAGGTGCCGATTTCCGGCGAAACCTGCAGCATGCGTTTCCCCTTCCCTCGTTCGCCTCCGAGGTTCGGCGCCCCGCGTTTCGGGCACGCCTCCCCGGCGCTACCGCGGTGTTACGAGATGGCGCGCCGCGTTAAACCGGCTGACGGCCGCCGGTGATCCCGCCCAGGCTCAGCACGAACCGAGGGGGACTGGCGGACGCCTTCGGCGAGGCGATGCGGAAGATCCTCAGCGCGGCCGGGCTCGAGGTCGCCGACAGCGACGACGACTCGCCTCACCCGCTGCCGGGAACGCTCGCCCTGGCAAGTGCGCCGCGAAGCCAGGTTCGACCGGCAGCAGGAGTCGATGCGCGCGGCCTGGAACGCGCGGCACGCGGCCGAACCACGGCCGCCGAGTCCTCAGGCCTCTTCTTCCTCCAGCATCTCCGGGGTGACCGCCGACTCGGTGTCCGGGATGTTCAGATCCTTGGCCCGCTTGTCCGCCATCGCCAGCAGGCGGCGGATCCGCCCGGCCACCGCGTCCTTCGTCATCTGCGGGTCCGACAGCTGACCCAGCTCCTCGAGGGACGCCTGCCGGTTGGACAGCCGGAGCCTGCCTGCCGCCAGGAGGTGGTCCGGGGCCGTCTCGCCGAGGATCTCCAGGGCGCGCTCGACGCGGGCCGCCGCCGCCACCGCCGCGCGGGCCGAACGGCGCAGGTTCGCGTCGTCGAAGTTGGCCAGGCGGTTCGCCGTGGCGCGGACCTCACGGCGCATCCGGCGCTCTTCCCACTGCAGGACGCTCGTGTGCGCGCCCAGGCGGGTCAGCAGCGCGCCGATCGCGTCGCCGTCGCGGACCACCACGCGGTCCGCTCCCCGGACCTCGCGGGACTTCGCCTGGATGCCCATCCGGCGCGCCGCACCGACCAGGGCCAAGGCCGCTTCCGGGCCCGGGCAGGTCACCTCGAGCGAGGACGAGCGGCCCGGCTCGGTCAGGGAGCCGTGCGCGAGGAACGCGCCCCGCCACGCCGCTTCCGCGTCGGCCACTCCCCCGGACACCACCGCCGCCGGCAGCCCGCGCACCGGGCGGCCGCGCTGGTCGATCAGCCCGGTCTGGCGGGCCAGGCCCTCGCCGTCCTTCACCACGCGCACGACGTACCGGGTGCCCTTGCGCAGCCCGCCGCTGGCGGTGATGACGTGGACGTCCGAGTGGTGGCCGTACAGCTCGTGGATCTCCTTGCGCAGCCGTCGCGCGACCGAGCCCGTGTCCAGCTCCGCCTCCACGACCACCCGGCCGGCCACGATGTGCAGCCCGCCGGCGAAGCGAAGCAGCGACGCGACCTCCGCCCGGCGCGGCCCGATCTTCGTGATCTCCAACCGGCTCAGCTCGTCCTTCACCGCGGCGGTCATCGCCATTACTGCCCCTCCCTGCCTTTCGCTCCTCCCCCGTGCTCCCCGCCGAGACCGAGAGCCTCCCGCATGCACAACGCGAGCGCATCAGGATCATGCCGTCCCGCCACTTCGGGGTCGGCCACCGCCCCCAGGTGCGCCCGGCCGCCCAGCCGTTCGGCCGCACGGCGGAGATTCGCCGGGTCGGGCACGGAATCGCGGTCCGCGATCACCGCGTCGACCCGCAGATCGGGCGCGTGCTCGAAGAGTACGTCGAGATGCCGCTCCGGGGAGAATCCCGCGGTTTCCCCCGGCTGGGGGACAAGGTTGAGCACGAGCACCTTCGTCGCGGCCGTCTGCACGAGCGCGTCGTGCAGTCCGGGCACGAGCAGGTGCGGCAGCACGCTCGTGAACCACGAGCCGGGCCCGAGGAACACGACGTCGGCGGCCAGCACGGCGTCGACGGCCTCCGCGCACGCCTGCGGCGGGCGCCCCGACCGGCCCGGCGTGTGCAGGCTGACGCGCTGCACCTGCCCCGGCGTCGACGCCACCGCGACCTGGCCGCGGATCGTGCGCACCGCCGCCGGGTCCTCGCTGTCGAGGCCGCTGACCTGCCCCACGATCTCCAGCGGCTCCGGTGACATCGGCAGCACCCGGCCCGAGACGCCCATCAGGCGGCAGGCCTCGTCGAGCGCGGCGACCGGGTCGCCGAGCACCTCGAACAGCCCGGCCAGCAGCAGGTTCCCCACCGCGTGCCCGGCCAGTGCGCCGTCGCCGCCGAAGCGGTGCTGGAAGACCTCGGCCCACAGCGTGCCGCCGTCTTCCGCGGCGAAGGCGGCGAACGCCTGCCGCAGGTCGCCCGGCGGCAGCAGCCCGAGTTCGCGCCGCAGCCGCCCGGACGATCCGCCGTCGTCGGCCACGGTCACGACCGCAGTGACGTCGGGGGTCACCCGCCGCACCGCGGACAACGTGGCGTGCAGTCCGTGGCCGCCCCCGAGGGCGACCGCGCGCACGTTATTCACGACCAAGGTCGCGGTGCACCACCTTCACGGCCATACCGTCCTCTTTGGACAGGCGCTGGGCGAGCTCCACGGACAGCGCCACGCTGCGGTGCTTGCCGCCGGTGCAGCCGACGGCCAGCGTCAGGTACCGCTTGCCCTCGCGCTTGTAGCCGGCGCCGATCAGCCGCAGCAGCTGGTGGTAGCGGTCGAGGAACTCCTCGGCCCCCTCCTGCGAGAGGACGTAGTTGCGGACCTCGCCGTCGAGCCCGGTGTGCTCGCGCAGCTCCGGGATCCAGAACGGGTTCGGCAGGAACCGGACGTCCATCACCAGGTCGGCGTCCATCGGCAGGCCGTACTTGTAGCCGAAGGACAGCACGGTGACCCGGGTCTGGGTGCTCGCCTCGGACCCGAACGCGTCCTCGATCTTGGCCCGCAGGTCGTGCACCGACAGCGACGACGTGTCGAGCACCAGGTCGGCCTCTTCGCGCAGCGGCTCCAGCAGCGTCCGCTCCGCGGTGATGCCGTCGGCGAGCCGGCCGTCGCCCTGCATCGGGTGGCCCCGGCGGACGGCCTCGAAGCGCCGCACCAGCACGGCGTCGGTCGCCTCCAGGAACAGCACCCGCGGCTTGTAGCCCCGGGCGTCCAGGTCCTTGATGACCGAGGCGAGGTCGTCGGTGAACGCGCGCGAGCGCACGTCCATGACGACGGCCACCTTCGTGATCGCGCCGCGCGCCTGCGCACCCAGCTCGACCATGGTGGCGATCAGCTCCGGGGGCAGGTTGTCGACGACGAACCAGCCCAGGTCCTCCAGGCACTTGGCCGCCGTGCTGCGGCCCGCCCCGGACAACCCGGACACGACCGCGACCTCCATGCCGGAGCCGCGGATCTCCTCTTGCGCACTCACTGTGTTTCCCTACTCCCCTGCTCCTGTGCCGTTGCTCGCGCCGGACTCCCCGGCCAGCGCGGCGACCACGGCCTCCGCGGTGCGCCTGCCGAAGCCGGGCACCGCCTCGATCTCTTCGACCCTGGCCTGCTTGAGCTTCTTCACCGAGCCGAAGTGCTTGATCAGCGCGGTGCGGCGAGCCTGCCCCAGCCCGGGCACACTGTCCAATTCGGACGTCACCAGGCGCTTCGAGCGCTTCTCGCGGTGGTAGGCGATGGCGAAGCGGTGGGCCTCGTCACGCAGCCGCTGCAGCAGGTACAGCCCCTCCGACGTCCGGGGCAGGATCACCGGATCGGGGTCGGCGGGCAGCCAGACCTCTTCCAGCCGCTTGGCCAGCCCGATCACGGCGATGTCGGTGATGCCGAGCTCGGCGAGCACGTCCGCGGCCGCGGTGGCCTGCGGGCCCGCACCGTCGACGACCAGGAGGTTCGGCGGGTAGGCGAACTTCTTCGGCCGCCCGGTCTCCGGGTCGAGGCCGGGCGTGCTCGACTCCTCCGCGGTTTCCTTGAGGTAGCGGTAGAACCGCCTTCGCACGACTTCGGCGATCGACGCGACGTCACCCTCGGTGGCCGCCTCCCGCAGCGCGAAGCGCCGGTACTCGGACTTGCGCGCCAGCCCGTCCTCGAACACGACCAGCGACGCGACGACGTCGCTGCCCTGGATGTGGCTGATGTCGATGCACTCGATGCGCAGCGGCGCGGTGTCGAGGGCGAGGAACTCCTGCAGCTCGGTGAGCGCCGCCGAGCGGGCCGTGAGGTCGCCGGCGCGGCGCAGCTTGTGCTGGGTGAACGCCTCCCCCGCGTTGCGCTGCACCGTCTCGGCCAGCGCCTTCTTGTCGCCGCGCTGCGGCACCCGCAGCTGGACCCGCGAGCCGCGCAGCCCGGTGAGCCACTCCGCGACCGCGTCGGCGTCCGCGGGCAGCTCCGGCACCAGGACCTCGCGCGGGACGACCGGACCGGAGTCGACGTCGTCGCGGGCGTCGAGCTCGGCTTCGTCGCCGTAGAACTGGGTGAGGAAGTGGTCGACCAGCGCCGGGACGTCCATCTCCTCGGCCTTGTCGATCACCCAGCCGCGCTGGCCGCGGACCCGGCCGCCGCGCACGTGGAAGACCTGGACGGCGGCCTCCAGGTCGTCGTGGGCGAAGGCGACGACGTCGGCGTCCGTGCCGTCACCGAGCACCACGGCCTGCTTCTCCATGGCGCGGCGCAGCGCGCCGAGGTCGTCGCGCAGCCGGGCGGCGCGCTCGAACTCCAGCTCCTCGGACGCGGCGGCCATCTCGGCCTCGAGGCGCTTGATCATGACGTCGGTCTTGCCCGCGAGGAAGTCGCAGAAGTCCTCGACGATGTCGCGGTGCTCGTCGGCGGAGACGCGGCCCACGCACGGCGCCGAGCACTTGTCGATGTAGCCGAGCAGGCAGGGCCGGCCGATCTGGCCGTGGCGCCGGAACACCCCGGCCGAGCAGGTGCGGGCCGGGAAGACGCGCAGCAGCAGGTCGAGCGTCTCGCGGATGGCCCACGCGTGGGCGTACGGCCCGAAGTACCGGACCCCCTTCTTGCGGGCGCCGCGGTAGACGTGCAGGCGGGGGAACTCCTCGTTCAGCGTCACCGCGAGCATCGGGTAGCTCTTGTCGTCGCGGTAGCGGACGTTGAACCGGGGGTCGAACTCCTTGATCCAGTTGTACTCGAGCTGGAGCGCCTCGACCTCGGTGGTGACGACGGTCCATTCGACGCTCGCGGCCGTCGTGACCATCTGGCGCGTGCGCGGGTGCAGGCCGGCGAGGTCGGCGAAGTAGGAGTTCAGCCTGCTGCGGAGGCTTTTGGCCTTGCCGACGTAGATGACCCGCTTGGTCGCGTCACGGAACTTGTACACGCCAGGGGCATCCGGGATGCTCCCCGGCGAGGGACGGTAGGTGGTCGGGTCAGCCACTCCTCCAGACTATGGGGCGGCACCGACAGTTTTCGGCGGGCCCCCGGCTGCCCCGTCGGAAGTAGGGTGTTCGTCCGGTTCCGACCTTCGTCGGTGTCCACACCTGTGACCCGGTGGTTACTTTCCGACCGGCCGCTCCGGTCCCCCACCGAAAGGATCACCGCCGTGACCTCTCTCCGTCTCCTCGGTGCCGCCTCCGCGGCCGCCGTCGCGCTGACCCTCGCCGGCGGCGCGGTCGCCTCCGCGGGCGTCCAGCCGAACATCGTCGGCGGCACCACCGCCCCGACGGTCTCCTGGGGTGCCCAGGTGTACGTGAACACGCCGGGGCGCGACTACCAGGGCTTCAACTGCTCGGGCACGGTCATCGCCGGGCGGTGGGTCCTGACCGCGGTGCACTGCCTCGACCAGGACGGCTCGGGGATGTACGTCCGGGTCGGCAGCAACACGCTGCTCTCGGGCACGAAGATCGCCGTCGACGGCGAGTACGAGTCCCCGAACGGCGACATCGCGCTGCTGCACCTGGCCTCGGCGACCAGCGCTTCGCCGATCCCGCTGGGCAGCTCGGACCCGGCGACCGGCAGCACCAACCAGATCTACGGCTGGGGCCGCACCACCCCGACCGGTCCGCCGGCGACGTCGCTGAAGACGGCGAACGTCCAGGTGACCGGCCGGTCCACGGACGCCTACGGCGGCCGCGCGATCCAGAGCGTGGGCCTCAACGGCTCGGCGTGGAAGGGCGACTCGGGCGGCCCCGAGGTGGCGAACGGCGTGCAGGTCGGCGTCGCGTCGACGGTGCAGAACCAGAGCGGGTCGAACACGCGCGGCACGAACAACTACGCGAGCGTGGCGGCGAGCCGGTCCTGGATCCGGACGACCTCGGGCGTCTGAGGTCCTCCTGGTGGCGGGGCGGCGCTTCGGCGCCGCCCCGTTTCTGTCGGTGGCGTGTGGGATGCTCGCGGGCATGCGGATCGCCACCTGGAACGTGAACTCCATCGTCCCCCGCCTCCCGCGTGTGCTGGGTTTCCTGGAGGAGACGGCGCCGGACGTGCTGTGCCTGCAGGAGCTGAAGAACACGACAGAGGCGTTCCCGGCGGCCGAGATCGAAGCGCTCGGCTACGAGGTCGCGGCGTACGGGCTGGGGCGCTGGAACGGCGTCGGCATCGTGTCGCGGGTGGGCTTGTCCGACGTCGTGCGCGGGCTGCCGGGCGAGCCGCAGTTCGACGGGGCTTCGGAGGCCCGCGCGATCGGGGCCACGTGTGGGGGCGTGCGGGTGTGGTCGGTGTACGTGCCCAACGGGCGTGAGCCGGACAACCCGCACTACGCGTACAAGCTGGAGTGGCTGGAGGCGTTGCGGTCGCTGGTCGCCGCGGAGGTGTCGGCCGGTCCGTTCGCGGTGCTCGGGGACTTCAACGTGGCCCCGACGGACGCGGACGTCTGGGACATCGCGCTGTTCGCGGAGTCGACGCACGTGACGAAGCCGGAGCGCGACGCCCTGGCCCGGCTGCGGGATCTGGGCCTGTCGGACGTCTTCCCGCGGCCGCTGAAGTACGACCACCCGTTCACGTACTGGGACTACCGGGCGGGGAACTTCCCGAACAACAAGGGCATGCGGATCGACCTGGTGTACGGGAACGAGGCTTTCACCTCCGCCGTCACGGATTCCTATGTGGACCGCAACGCGCGCAAGGGCAAGGGGCCGTCGGACCACGCACCGATCGTGGTCGACCTCGACCTCTGAGCCCTCTCGGTGCTCAAGAGTTGGCCGCGCGGTGCAGCTTCCGCAGCGCGCGCACCGCCTCCACCGCGCGGTCCCGATCGACGGACTGGACCGCCATCACCGCGTGGTACTCGTCGTCCGGCAGCTCCAGCCGCGCCCACGACGCGCCGTCCGGGAAGCTCACCGAGAGCACGTCGGTCCACGCGAACCGGCGCGTGACCAGCACGTTCCGGACCTCGATGCCCTCGGCGTCGGCCCGCACCCGCGCGATCGCGAACAGCATCACCCCGCACGCCAGCAGGATTCCGATGCCCACCATCGCCGCCTGGTCGGAGCGCTGGAACCGCACCCCCGTGTCGCCGTTGCGCAGCAGGACCGCCACGACGACGAACACCGCCAGCAGCGCCACCGCCAGCACGCTGCACATGATCATCGCGCGCCGCGGGCGGATCACCAGGAGAGTCTGCACGCTCACACGAAACCCCGCTCGGTCCACGGCTGGCGCAGGCTCCGCAGGACGTGCGCGGAGTCCAGGGCCGCCACCGTCGCCTCGTAGCCCTTGTCCTCCTTCGACCCCGGACGGCCCGAGCGGTCGACCGCCTGCTCGTGCGTGTCGCACGTCAGGACGCCGTTGCCGACCGGGGTGCTCTCGTCGAGCGCCACCCGGGTCAGGCCCGCCGTCACCGCGTCGCACACGTACTCGAAGTGCGGGGTGCCGCCGCGGATGACCACGCCGAGCGCGACCACCGCGTCGTGGTTGCGGGCCAGCGCCTGCGCCACCACGGGGAGCTCGACCGCGCCCGCGACGTGGACCACCGTCGGCTCGTCCTCCAGCTCGGCTTCGCGCGCCGCGACCAGGGCCCGCTCCAGCAGGACGTCGGTGATGTCCGCGTTCCAGCGGGTGGCGACGATGCCGAGCTTCAGCGACTTGCAGTCGGAGAGGTCCAGCTTGACGTCGGGACGGCCTTCGCCGCTCACAGTGCTCCTCCGTCGGGGTGCTCGGGGCCCGCGCCGACCTGGTCGTAGTGCTCCAGCTGGGCCAGGTCGTGGCCCATCCGGTCGCGCTTGGTCCGCAGGTAGCGCAGGTTCTCCGGGTTCGGCGAGATCGGCAGCGGCACGCGCCCGGTGACGCGCAGGCCGTAGCCCTCCAGGCCGATCCGCTTGGCCGGGTTGTTCGACAGCAGCCGCATGGTGCGGACGCCGAGGTCGCACAGGATCTGCGCGCCGGTGCCGTAGTCGCGGGCGTCGGCCGGGACGCCGAGCGCGAGGTTCGCGTCGACGGTGTCCGCGCCGTCGTCCTGCAGCTGGTAGGCCTGCAGCTTGTGCAGCAGGCCGATGCCGCGGCCCTCGTGGCCGCGGATGTAGAGCACGACGCCGCGGCCTTCGGTGGCCACCGCTTCCAGGGCCGCCTCCAGCTGCGGGCCGCAGTCGCAGCGCAGCGAGCCGAAGACGTCGCCGGTCAGGCACTCGGAGTGGACGCGCACCAGGATGTCCTGGCCGTCGCCGATCTCGCCGTAGACGAACGCGACGTGCTCGATGCCGTCCAGCAGCGAGTCGTACCCCACCGCGCGGAACGTGCCGGCGGCCAGCGGGATGCGGGCCTCGGCGACCCGCTCGACCTGCTTCTCGGTGCGGCGGCGGTAGGCGATCAGGTCGGCGATGGTGATGATCGCCAGGCTGTGGTCGGCGGCGAACACCTCGAGCTCGTCGCGGCGCGCCATGTCGCCTTCGTCCTTCTGCGACACGATCTCGCAGAGCACGCCGGCGGGGGCGAGCCCGGCCATCCGGGCCAGGTCGACCGACGCCTCGGTGTGCCCGGGGCGGCGCAGCACGCCGCCTTCCTTCGCGCGCAGCGGGACGACGTGCCCGGGACGGCGGAAGTCCTTCGCCGTGGACGACGGGTCGGCCAGCAGCCGGATCGTGTGCGCGCGGTCGGCGGCGGAGATGCCGGTGCTGATGCCCTCGGCGGCGTCGACCGTGACGCTGTACGCGGTCCCGCGCGCGTCCTGGTTCGTGTGGTACATCGGCGGGAGGTCCAGCCGGTCCGCTTCGGACTCGGTCAGCGCCACGCAGACGTACCCCGAGGTGTAGCGGACCATGAAGGCCAGCAGCTCCGGCGTCGCCTTCTCGGCGGCGAAGATGAGGTCGCCCTCGTTCTCGCGGTCCTCGTCGTCGACCACGACGACCGGGCGGCCGGCCGCGATGTCCGCGATCGCCCGCTCGATGGCGTCGGCGTCGAACACCGCTCCGCTGCCGCACGGGGTCCAGCCCGCTTCGGGCTCTGCCGCACTCGTCTCACTCATGACCGCTCCTCCGTGCCGCCGTCCCGATTGTGCACCTGGTCGCGGATGTGGGCCTCGGCCAGCTTCTCCACGTACTTCGCCACCACGTCGACCTCGAGGTTGACCAGGTCGCCGGCTTCCCGGCGGCCGAGCGTGGTCACCTCGAGGGTGGTCGGGATCAGCGCCACCTTGAACTGGTCGGCCGTCACCGCGGCCACCGTCAGGGAGATCCCGTCGACCGCGATCGAGCCCTTCTCGACCACGTACCGCGCCAGGTGGGCGGGCAGCGCGAACGTCGTGACGCCGTTCTCGTCGCGGCCGAGGAACACGCCGGTCCCGTCGACGTGGCCCTGCATGATGTGCCCGCCGAGCCGGCCGCCGGCCGGGGTGGCGCGTTCGAGGTTGACCCGGTCGCCGACCGCGACCTTGGCCAGGCTCGACCGCTGCAGCGTCTCGTGGACGACGTCCACGGTGAACTCGCCGCCCGTCACCTCGACGACGGTCAGGCAGACGCCGCTGACCGCGATCGAGTCGCCGTGCCCGGCGTCGCTGGTGACCAGCGGGCCGCGGACCCGCAGCCGGGCGGCGTTCGTCAGCTGCTCGACCGCGGTGACTTCGCCGATCTCCTCGACTATGCCGGTGAACACGTGCGCTGCCTCCTTGTGAGCCGGTCCTTCCATCCAACACCCGCCGCGGCCCGGTGGCTTCTCCGGTGCCGCCGCGAGCGTCAGCCGGCCCGGCCGCGGGCCGCCTGTTCGCGCAGCGCGGCGACCGCCTTGCCCGGGTCGGCGGCGCCGTAGACGGCGGATCCGGCGACGAAGCAGTCGACGCCCGCCTCGGCGGCCTGCTCGATGGTGTCGGTGTTGATGCCGCCGTCGATCTCGACGATCAGCTTCAGGTGCCCGGTGTCGACCAGCCGCCGCGCGGTGCGGACCTTGTCCAGGACGTCGGCGATGAACGACTGCCCGCCGAAGCCCGGCTCGACCGACATGACCAGCAGCGTGTCGTAGTGCTTGAGCGCGTCGAGCCACGGTTCGAGCGCGGTGCCCGGCTTGAGCGACAGGCCGGCCTTCGCGCCCGCGGCACGCAGGTTCTTCGCCAGCGCGACCGGGTCCTTGGCGGCCTCGGCGTGCACGGTGACGTTGTAGGCGCCGGCCTCGGCGTACCCGATCGCCCAGCGGTCCGGGTCGTCGATCATGAGGTGGCAGTCGATCGGCAGGTCGGTGCTGTCGATCAGGGCCTTGGCCACGGGCAGGCCGAGGGTCAGGTTGGGCACGAAGTGCGCGTCCATGACGTCGACGTGGACCCAGTCGGCGCGGGTCTCCCCGCCGGCGGCGACGGCGGCGATCTCCTCGCCGAGCCGGGCGAAGTCCGCCGCGAGGATGCTGGGTGCGATCAAAGGTCGGTCTGCCACGTCCCGAGTGTAGGAGGACGGCGCTAACGCTCGCTAACCGGTTGTGACCAGGATCTGGCTCCGGAGAGGGAGGTCACGGGGCCCCGGGTCGCCCTAACCTCGACCGCATGTCCGGATTCCTGGCGTCCCTGGCGCGGATCGGCAGCTACCGCAGCCTGCCGTACGCCGTCGCGTGTGCCGTCCTCACGCTGCCGATCTCCCCCTTCGCCTTCGCCGCGGCGGTGTCCGTCGAAGCCGACTCCCGCGTGCGTGCCCTGCTCGCCTTGCTCGCCATGGCGGTGCTGATGGGGCTGCTGGGCCTGCTGGGACCGGTCCGGCGGGTCGGCATCGGCCTGGCGAACACCCTGCTCGGCACGGCCATCCCGGCCCCGGACGGGCACCCCGACGCCGGTTCGCGGCTGCGTTCGGGGCTGTGGCTCGCCCTGCACACGGCGCTGAGCGGCGTCCTGCTCACCGTGCTCGCCTTCCTGAGCCTCGGCCTGCTCGTGCCCGCTGTCTGGCTGAGCGGCGGCCAGGACCGGATCAGCCTGTTCTGGGACGAGGTCCCGATCGGCGGGTGGACGGTGCCCTTCGGGATCCTGCTGCTGTTCGCGGCACTGGCGCTGTCCGCGGGCGCCACCCGCGGCTTCCGGACCGGCGCGGAAGCGCTGCTGGGCCCGTCCGAAACGGAACGCACCGCGCTGGCCGAACGCCGTGCCGCGGTACTGGCGCAGCGCAACCGGCTGGCCCGCGAGCTGCACGACTCGATCGGGCACACGCTGACGACGTCGACGATCCAGGCGGCCGCCGCGGCCGACCTGGTCGAGGCGGACCCCGCCCAGGTGCGGCGCGCACTCGGCACGATCGAAGAAGCGTCCCGAAGCGCCCTCGAGGACCTCGACCACGTTCTGGGCCTGCTTCGCGACGAGCCGGCAGCGAAGGCGCCGACGCGCACACTGGCCGAAGTCGACGTCCTCGCCGTGCGCGCCCGCGAAGCCGGGCTCGACGTCCGCCTGGCCGTCACCGGGCCGGTCGCCGCGCTGCCCGCGACGGTGTCGCGCGAGGGCTACCGGATCGTCCAGGAGGGCCTGACCAACGCGTTGCGCCACGCCGGCCCCGGCGCGGTCGACGTCCGAGTCGAGGCCGGGCCGGAGCGCCTCGGCATCGCGGTGGTCAACGCGCTGCCCGGCGACGAGCCGCGGACCGGGCGGCGCGGGCTGGCCGGGCTCGCCGAGCGCGTCGAAGCCCTGCGCGGCGAGCTCGACGCCGGTCCGGACGGGCAGCAGTGGCGGCTGCGCGCGTCCATCCCGCTGCGGGCGGGCGCGTGACGCCGACAGTGCTGCTCGCCGACGACGAGCCGCTGGTCCGCACCGGGCTGCGGGCGCTGCTGGAGCAGCAGGGCCTGCCGGTGGTCGGCGAGGCGGCCGACGGCGGCGAGGTCCTGGCGGCGGTGCGGCGGACCGGGCCGGACGTCGTCCTGATGGACGTCCGGATGCCCGGCACGGACGGCATCGAGGCCACCCGGCAGGTGCTCGCGGCGCTGGCGGAACCCCCGAAGATCCTGGTCGTCACGACGTTCGACAACGACGACTACGTGCACGAGGCGCTGCTGGCCGGGGCCAGCGGGTTCCTGCTGAAGCGGGCGCGCAAGGAGGAGATCGCGCACGCCGTCCGGACGGTCGCCGCCGGCGAGTCCCTGCTGTTCCCGGAGGCGATCCGGCGGCTGGTGAGCGGCCGGCTCCCGGGCGGTGCGCACGCGCGGGCGGCGAAGACGCTGACCCGCCGCGAAGCCGAGGTGCTGCGGCTCATCGCCACCGGCCTGTCCAATCAGGACATAGCCGCGGCGCTGGTGATCAGCCTGGAAACGGTGAAGACCCACGTGGGCAACATCTTCGCCAAGCTCGGCGCCGGGAACCGCAGCCAGGCCGTGGTGATCGCGTACGAAGCCGGGGTGGTGCGGCCGGGCCACCTCGCCGGTCCGTGAGGATGGTGGGGTAAACCGCAGGAAGATCCTGAGGTTTACCCCATCCCCTCCGGCGTCCCGGCTCCGTAACCTGGGACGACCGAGACACCAGGGGGTTTTCTCATGCGGAAGTCATTGCGGGGCAGACGGGTCGTCGCCATCGGCACGCTGGTCGCCCTGCTCGCCGCCACCACGGCCGCACCGGCGCTGGCCGCCACGGCGGACCCGGTGCAGCAACGCCTCGACGTCCTGACGGCGCAGGACGGCAACCCGGGCGCCGAAGCAGTGATCCAGGACGGCCACCGGACCCGGGTCGTCCGCAGCGGCGCGGGCGACATCGCGACCGGGAAACCGTTCCCGCGCAACGGTTCCTACCGCGCGGGCAGCGTCACGAAGACGTTCGTCGCCACGGTGGTCCTGCAGCTGGTCGCGGAGGGCCGGGTGCGGCTGGACGCCCCGGTCGCGCGGTACCTGCCGGGGCTCCTGCCCGACGGGCGGATCACGGTCCGGCAGCTGCTCCAGCACACGAGCGGCCTCTACAACTACACGGACGACTTCGACCGGGCGGACCCGGAAGCCCTGCGGCACCGAGGGGCGGAGCCGGCCGAGCTCGTGGCGATGGCGTTGAAGCACCCGGCGCTGTTCCCACCGGGCACGAAGTGGTCGTACTCCAACACGAACTACATCGTGGCGGGGATGATCGCCGAGAAGGTCACCGGCAAGGCGCTGACCGACTCGATCGCCCACCGGATCACCAGGCCACTGGGCCTGAAGGACACGTACTTGCCCCGCCGAGGCGACGAGCGCCTGCCGGCACCGCACGCGGTCGGCTACCTCCCGATGGCCGGCAAGCTGGTCGATTTCAGCGACTTCGACGCCACGATCGGCTGGGCCGCGGGAGGCCTGATCTCCACCCCGGCGGACCTGAACCGCTTCTACGGAGCCCTCCTGGGCGGCCGCCTCCTGCGCCCGGCCGAGCTGGCGGAGATGCAGCGAACGATCCCGGCCGACCTGGGCGTACCGGGCGCCGGCTACGGGCTCGGGCTGGGCAGCATCCCGGTGTCGTGCGGAGTGTTCTGGGGCCACCAGGGCGGAATCATCGGCTTCACGAACCTGACGGGAGTAGGCCCCCACGATCGCCGTGCGGCGGTGGTGCTGAACCAGAACCCCTCACCGGCGGGGACGAACCAGCATTTGTACGCCGCCATGGACGCGGCGGTGTGCCCATAGCGGGGCGGCCTTGTGGACAGGTGGCTGGGCGGGGGTCGGAGCGGCCCGGAACTGTCGGTGGCCACCGGTAGCGTGGGAAACGGGGGGGCGCCCCCGCGGCGGGGTTCTGCTCACCACCCCGCGGCGGGGCTTCCGCACACCACCCCGCGGCGAGGTTTGTGCTCGCCACCCGCGGCAGGGCTTCTGCCCGCCACCCCCACAGCGGGGTTCCCGCACGCCCCCACGGCGAGGCTTTCGCTCGCCACCCCATGGAGGGGATCCCGCACGCCGCCCCACGGCGGGGTTTCTGCTCGCCGCCCCAAGGCGGGGTTTCTGCTCGCCGCC
>NZ_MUMI01000454.1:589-8873 GCF_002155975.1 Amycolatopsis kentuckyensis | reverse complement strand
CGCGCGCGACTTCCTGGTCCCGGCCCGGCTCAAGCCCGGCTCCTGGTACGCGCTGCCGCAGTCGCCGCAGCTGTTCAAGCAGCTGCTCATGGTCGGCGGCATGGAGCGGTACTACCAGATCGCCCGCTGCTACCGCGACGAAGACTTCCGCGCCGACCGGCAGCCGGAGTTCACCCAGCTCGACATCGAGATGAGCTTCGTCGAGCAGGACGACGTCATCAAGCTCGGCGAAGACATCGTCTCCGCGCTGTGGAAGCTGATCGGGCACGAGATCCCGCGGCCGATCCCGCGCATCACCTACCACGAGGCGATGGCCAAGTACGGCTCGGACAAGCCGGACCTGCGCTTCGACCTCGAGATCACCGACATGACGGAGTTCTTCGCCGACACGCCGTTCCGCGTGTTCCAGGCCCCGTACGTCGGCGCGGTCGTGATGGCGGGCGGGGCGAGCCAGCCGCGCCGGCAGCTCGACGCGTGGCAGGAGTGGGCGAAGCAGCGCGGCGCGCGCGGCCTCGCGTACATCCTCGTGAACGAGGACGGCACGCTCGGCGGCCCGGTCGCCAAGAACCTGTCGGAGACCGAGCGCGAGAACGTCGCCGCGGCCGCGGGCGCCAAGGTCGGCGACTGCATCTTCTTCTCCGCGGGCAAGGCCGCTTCGACGCAGCCGCTGCTCGGCGCCGCGCGCGACGAGATCGGCAAGCGCCTCGGCCTGATCGACGAGAACGCCTGGTCGTTCGTGTGGGTCGTCGACGCGCCGCTGTTCGCGCCGGTCGAGGACATCGGCGACGACGTCGCCGTCGGCTCCGGCAAGTGGACGGCGGTGCACCACGCGTTCACCTCGCCGACCCCGGAGTGGATCGACAAGTTCGAGCAGGACCCGGGCAACGCCCTGGCCTACGCCTACGACATCGTCTGCAACGGCAACGAGATCGGCGGCGGCTCGATCCGTATCCACCGCGGCGACGTCCAGAAGCGCGTCTTCAACCTGATGGGCCTCGGCGACGAGGAGGCGCAGGAGAAGTTCGGCTTCCTGCTCGACGCCTTCGCCTTCGGCCCCCCGCCGCACGGCGGCATCGCGTTCGGCTGGGACCGCATCGTCATGCTGCTGGCCAAGGCCGACTCGCTGCGTGACGTGATCGCGTTCCCGAAGACCGGGGGCGGGTACGACCCGCTGACCGCTGCGCCCGCGCCGATCACCGCGCAGCAGCGCAAAGAGGCCGGGATCGACGCGAAACCGGCCGCCGCCCCGCAGAACTAGTGCTGCACCTCAGGGCCGTGTGCCCGCCGGACAAGACCGGCGAGGCGCTCGACATCCTGCGGGCCCACGCCGGCACCGCGCACCTCATCGTGCACCGCGGTGCCGCCGTGGAACCCGTGGGTGACCTGGTCGAGGCCGACATCGCCCGCGAGGCGGCGGACGAGATCATCGACGCGCTGTGCGTCCTCGGTCTCGACCACACCGGCGGCATCACGCTCGAAGCGCTCGACACCGCGCTGTCCGACGCCGCCGACCGGGCGGAGGAGGCGGCGCCGGGCGAGGCCGCGGACGCCGTCGTGTGGGAGGAGCTGGTCGCGCGCACCGGCGAGGAATCCCGGATGAACGTGACGTTCCTGGCGTTCCTCACCATCGCCTGCCTGCTCGCCGCCGTCGGTGTGCTCACGAACTCCGCGGTGACGATCGTCGGCGCGATGGTGGTCGGCCCGGAGTTCGGGCCGCTCGCCGCGCTCGCGGTCGGGCTCGTGCTGCGGCGCTGGGACCTCGTCCGCCGGGCGGGCGGCGCGCTGGGCCTCGGTTTCCCGCTGGCGATGGTCGTGACGCTGGGCGGCGCGCTGCTCGTGCGCGCGACCGACGTCTTCGGCGAGGACGCGTTCCGGCTGGACCGCAACCACGAGGTCGACTTCGTCTTCTCCGTCGGCGTACCGTCCCTGGTCGTCGCGATGCTCGCCGGCGCCGCCGGGATGCTGGCCATGACGTCGTCGAAGTCGGCCGCGCTGGTCGGCGTGTTCATCTCCGTGACCACGGTGCCGGCCGCGGGGTACGCGGTCGTCGCGGCGGTGGCGGGGGAGTGGAGCCGGTGCCTCCAGTCCGTCGGGCAGCTGCTCGTCAACCTTCTCGGAATCGTTGCAGCTGCGGCCATTGTGTTGATCGTGCGCCGGAATGGGCAACGTTCACCCGCGGGAATGCGTCCGCTTTCACGCGGGTGACCCGTGTCCGGGCGGGATGCGTCTTCTTGTCCGGATGTCAGTAGTCATGGTTGCTCAGTCACGAGTAGGGTCGGTGACAATGACAGTCGACACCTCCTCCGCCGGCGACGCTGGAGTCGGGGCAGGAGCCGAGCAGCTCGCCATCGCCGCGGCGGTCGCGGCGGGCGAGTCCGTTCTCTCACGCCGGTTCGGCAGCGCGATCACGCTGGTCGGGCCCGAGGACCTCGCGGGGAGCGGACCGGCCACGGTGGTCCGCGCGCGGGTGGTGTCGTCGTTCGCGCTGCCGCGGACGCTCGTCATCAAGCACTACCCGGACCGGCCGGAGTCCGGCGCCGACCCGTTCGCCCAGGAGGCGGTCAGCTACCAGCTGTTCACGGCGCTGGCCCCGGACGAGCGGATGTGCCCGGAACTGGTCGCCCACGACGGCCGCGACCGGGTGCTGGTGCTGGAGGACCTGGGGCGGACGCCGACGCTGGAGGACAAGCTCTACGCCCGGGACTCCCGCGCGGCCGAGCGTGCGCTGCTGTCCTGGGCCCGGTCGCTGGGCCGTCTGCACGCGAGCACGGCGGGCCGGGAAGCGGACTTCAACGCGCTGCTGCGACGGCTCGGCGGCCCGGCGAAGGGTGACTCCGACGGGGTCGACGCGTTGTGCGCGCGAGTTCCGCCGCTGATCCAGAAGCGGCTGGGGATCCCGGTGCCGGACGACGTGCTCGCCCAGGTGGCGGCGGCGGTCGAGCAGTCGCGTGCCGCGGGGTTCCGGGCGTTCAGCCCGGTCGAGCTCAGCCCGGACAACAACCTGGTGACGGGGCAGGGCGTCCGGTTCCTCGACTTCGAGAACGGCCGGGTCCGGTCGGCCCTGGTCGACGCGGCTCATCTGCGGTTGCCGTTCGCGAGCTGGCCGGATGCGCTCGCCCTGCCCGCGGGGATGAGCGAGGCGATGATCGCCGCGTGGCGGGCCGAGGTGGTCGGGGTGTGGCCGGCTTTCGCCGACGACGAGGCCCTTGCCGGGCACCTGACGTCGAGCGAGCTCCTGCGGGTGTGGCTGATCACGGGGGAGGAGCTGGGGGCGTTGAACTTGTCCCGGCACGCTGCGCCGGTCAGCCGGGAGGCGGCGTTCGTCACGTGGTGGCGGGATCTGGCGAAGCATGCGGGGTATGTCCGGATGACGGGGGTTTCGGAGTTTGCGGCCCGGGTGGCTGCCGGGTTGGCTGCGCGGTTGGGGCCGCATGCTGATCTTGCTTTTTATCCCGCGTTTCGGTGAGTCTGCCGGGGTCCCCCGCCGGCCCGAACGCCGGATTGTTCAACGGCCGACAGACCGTGTCAAGGCGGGAAAGCGTGCCTTGACACGGCCTGTCGGCCGCTGAGGCGGCTGCGTATCGGGTCGGCAGGGGGGTGTGGTCGGAGGTGGGCTGGTGGCTGTGCGCCCGTCGCTTGGCGCTCGTTGCCGCGCCAGGTCCAGTGCGCCTTCGCTCGCGACCTTCGTGGCCCTGGTTCTTTGCGTAAGCCGCGTCGTGTCCGGTGTGCCCCTCGCTCACCTCGCAACCCCAGTGCGCCCTCGTCACCGCGAACAGGACATATCCGGCTTCTGTGAGGTGCGCGTCAAGAATTAGGCCCGGTGTCGCGACCGCGTTACCTCCGCCTCACCGGGTGTGAGCCTGCGTGGCCGATGGTCTTGAACGTGACCGTGATGAGCGTCGATGTCACCCCTCTGCCCGAACCGCCCCGGCGACCTCTGGCAGCCGTCCCGTCGCTCAAGCGGGCCCGGCGGCTGGCCGTTCTCGGCGACTCCACCGCCGTCGGGCTTGGTGATCCGCTTCCTCGGCGGGCCGGCTGGCGGGGGGTCGGTCCGTTGGTCGCCGCCGCGCTGGGGGTTGACCGAGGTGGCTACCTCAACCCCTCCTTTGCCGGGGCTCGGATGCGCTGCGTTCTCACCGAGCAGGTCCCCGTCGCCGTTGCCCAGCGGCCTGATGTCGCCCTTCTCGTCGCCGGCATGAACGACACCCTTCGGCCCGACTTCGATGCCGCGCGCGTCGGCGCCGATCTCACCGAAGTCATCCGGCGGCTTCGCGCGACCGGGACCACCGTTCTCCCCGTCCGCTTCCACGACCACAGCAAGGTCTTCCGGCTCCCGCAGTCGCTCAAGCGCGCGCTCAGTGCCCGCGTTGCCGAACTCAACGCCGCCATCGACGAAGTTGTCGCCCGGGAAGGGGTGGCCTGTCTCGATCTTGCTCGGCTGCCCGGCGCCTACGACCTCGCCTCCTGGAGCGTCGACCGGCTGCACCCCTCCGAACTGGGCCACCGCATGCTCGCGAGCGGCTTCACCGGGCTGCTCGCCGACGCCGGGTTCGCCGTGCCGGAACCGGTGAGCCTCACCTGCAGCGGCGGTGTCGAGCCGAGCACCACCGGGCACGTGGGCTGGCTTGTCCTGAAGGGCATCCCGTGGCTCTGGCGCCGCGGCCGCGAATTCCTGCCCTACGCCGCCGTCATCATGTGGAACTCGTTCCGCGCCCGCTGAACACCCGCAGCGCTTCGACGTCCGAAGCCGGATTGCGGACGAAGAAGTCCGCCCACTCCTCGATGTCCGGGTACGCGCTATGCGCGGCCAGATACCGGCACGCCTCCTCGGCGTCGTACTCCGTTCGCCGCAGCTGGACGCCCTCGCCGAGCAACGCCCAGTGCGCGCCCCTTGCCCCGTACGGCATCCCCACGCTGCCGGGGTTCACCACCAGTCTCCGGTCCGCGAGCCGGACGAACGGCATGTGCGTGTGCCCGCAGACGATCGTCGACGCGGAAACGCCGTCCAGCACCTCCGCCCAGCGCTCCGGGGGCGAGTCGACGAGCACGATCTCGGTGTCGTTGCGCGGGGTCGCGTGGCAGAACAGCACGCCGTCCACGGTCACCGTCAGCGGCAGCGCGTCGAGCAGCGGGAGGTCGGCCGGACGCAGCTGCTTCGCCGCCCACGGGAAGATCGGGTCCGGGACGAACGAGCCGCCGGTGCGCGCCGATTCGGCCAGTTCGCGGTCGGCGTTGCCGCGCACCCACACCGCCCGGTCGCCGAGGGCCTGGAGCCGCTCGAGGGTTTCGACCGGCATCGGCCCGGCGAGCAGGTCGCCGAGCAGCACGATCTTCGCCGCCGCCTGGACGTCCGGCTCCGCCAGGACCGCCTCCAGCGCCGGGAGGACCCCGTGGATGTCCGCCAGCACCGCCACGTTCATCAGTCCACCATCGGGCAAGCCGAGCGCCCCGGGCGAGCGATTTCGCCCAGGGCGCAACCGGCCTACACCGTCGAGAGCGGCAGTTCCCGCACCCCGGTCATGTTGGGGTTGACCTGGAACTTCGGCGGCTCACCCGGGATCGTGCGCAGCACCGGGTAGCGGTCGAACAGGATGTTCAGCGCCACCCGGCCTTCCAGCCGCGCGAGCGGCGCGCCGATGCAGAAGTGGATCCCGCGGCCGAAGGCCAGGTGCGGGTTCTCCGCGCGCAGCGGGTCGAACGTGCCCGGGTCGCGGAACACCCGCTCGTCCCGGTTGGCGGCCGCCACCCAGCAGAGCAGCAGCTGGTCCGCCGGCACGGTGACGCCGCCGACTTCCGCCTCCCGCATGGTCGTGCGGGCCACCACCGCGAACGGCGTGAGGTACCGCAGCGACTCTTCGATCGCCGGCGGCACCAGTGAGCGGTCCGCGCGCACCCGCTCGTCCCAGTCCCGGTGCGTGTCCAGGCACAGCACCGCGTTGCCGAGCAGCATCGTGGTGGTGATGTGGCCGGCCAGCAGCAGGATGTTCGCGAAGTCGACGACGTCGGAGCGGGACAGCCGTTCGCCGTCCAGCTCGGCCTCGACCAGCTTCGTCAGCAGGTCTTCCCGCGGCTGCTTGCGCCGCTCGTCGACGTGCACGCCGAGGTAGTCGGCGAGCGCTTTCTGGCCGTCCATGGACGCCTGGATCGCCGCGTCCTGCTCCGCGTCCTTCTTCACCAGCGAGACCTGGTTGGCGGAGTCGAACATCTTGTCCACCCAGCCCTTGAACAAGTTCCGGTCGCCGGGCGGGACGCCCAGCAGCTCGGCGATCACGATCACCGGCAGCGGGTAGGCCAGGTCCTCGACCAGCTCCAGCCGGTTCCCGGCCGGGATCGCGTCGAGCAGCTCGTGGGTGATCGCCGCGATCCTCGGCTCGAGGTCCGCCACCACCTTCGGGGTGAACGCGCGGCTCACGAGCTTGCGCATCTTGTTGTGCAGCGGCGGGTCCATCTGCAGGATGCTGCCCGTCGACAGGTCGCGGTCGGGGTCGGGCATCAGCTCCTTCGGGACCAGCCGCGTGGTGTCGGACGAGAACGTCGCCGGGTCGCGGACGATCGCTTCGATCTCCGGGTGCCCGTAGACGTTCCACATCCCCAGTTCCGCGGCGAACTCGACCTGCTTCTCCGGCTGCTTCCCCCGCAGCCAGAACTGGGCCTCGTGGAGGCCCCAGGTGTCGGCCGGTGTGGTGGTCATTTCCGCCCCTTTCCCCGTGTGGCCCCGGGATCAGCCGGGTGCCTTGGCGGGATCGTGTGCGTAGATCCCGTTCCGGAAGCCCGAGACGAGCTCCTCGAGCGTCGAACTCAGCTCCGCCGCCACCTCCGCGACCGCGGCGGGGTCGGGTTCCCCGGGCGGCTCGAACGCGGTGCGGATCAGGTGCGCGAGGACATCCGCCCGCTCTTCCAGGGGAATGCCCTCGAACTCGCGCGAAACCGTGTCGCCGACGTAGAAGCCGAGGGTCGCGGCCTGCAGCGCGTAGCTCACGTGCGGGACGTCCGCGCGGATGAGCCCCCGCCGCAGCATCACTTCCTCGAAGTGCACGCTCACCTCGGCCTGCTGCTTCTTGAGGGCGAGGTCGCCGAGCGAGCCGAACATCTCGGCGTTGCCCCGCAGCATCGCCATCACCAGCGGGCGGCGGTGGGTGATGAGGAACGACCCCGGGATCATCCGGTGGGGCAGGATCATCGCCGGGTCGGCCTTGATCATGGCCAGCAGCTCGTCGGTCAGATCGGCCGACTCCCGCAGCATCAGTGCCTGGAACAGCAGTTCCTTGGTCCGCCAGTGCAGGTAGACGGTGCCCTTGCCGATGCCGACCGCGCGCGCGACGTCGTCGATCGCCACCTTGCGGTAGCCCATGCGCAGCAGCAGCTCGCCCGCCGCGTCCAGGATCCGGTCGGCACGCTCGCGGTTGGGATGGCTCATGCGTCTCCACCTGGGGTTTCCGTTGAGCGTTTGACTGGTTGACTGGAATCGCACTTTCGGTCAACCAGTCATCCCGACGGTAGCGCTCTCGGGGAGGCCGGGGCAAGTGGTTCTGTCGGTGGGGTCGGTTAACGTCATCTCCGTGGCACAGGACGAGCTCTTCACCGTGAACGCCGACATCGCGCCCCCGCCGGAGCGCACGGCGTCGAACGCGGGCGCGGAACCGCAGGCGGACCCGGCGAGTTCGCCGCTGGCCGTGCGGATGCGGCCGCGCTCGCTCGACGAGGTCGTCGGCCAGCAGCACCTGCTGCGCGAAGGCGCCCCGCTGCGGCGGCTGGTGGAGGGCGCCGCGCCGGCGTCGGTGCTGCTCTACGGCCCGCCCGGCACGGGCAAGACGACGCTGGCCAACCTCGTCTCGATCGCGACCGGGCGCCGGTTCGTCGCGATGTCCGCGCTTTCGGCGGGGGTCAAGGAGGTGCGCGGCGTCATCGAGGAGGCGCGGCGGCGGCGTCAGTACAACGCCGAGAACACGGTGCTGTTCATCGACGAGGTGCACCGGTTCTCCAAGACCCAGCAGGACGCGCTGCTCGGCGCGGTGGAGGACCGCACGGTGCTGCTGGTCGCGGCGACGACGGAGAACCCGTCGTTTTCGGTCGTGTCGCCGCTGCTGTCGCGGTCGCTGGTGCTGCAGCTGCGTCCGCTGACCGACGAGGACATCACGGCGCTGCTCGAGCGTGCCCTGGCCGACGAGCGCGGCCTGGGCGGAGAACTGACGCTGACCGAGGACGCCCGCGCCCACCTCGTCCGCCTCGCGGGCGGTGACGCCCGCCGCGCGCTGACGGCCCTGGAGGCGGCGGCGGACGCGGC
>NZ_MUMI01000454.1:0-572 GCF_002155975.1 Amycolatopsis kentuckyensis | reverse complement strand
GCGCGGCGGCTGGTGGTGCACGCGAGTGAGGACATCGGAATGGCCGACCCGACGGCCCTGCAGTCGGCGATCGCGGCGGCGCACGCGGTCCAGTTCATCGGCATGCCGGAGGGCAGGCTGGCGCTCGCCCAGGCAACGGTGCACCTGGCGACGGCACCGAAGTCCAACGCGGTGATCAAGGGCATCGACGCGGCACTGTCGGACGTCCGCGCGGGGCTGGCGGGCACGGTGCCACCGCACCTGCGCGACGGGCACTACGCGGGCGCGAAGAAGCTGGGCAATGCGCAGGGGTACCGGTATCCGCACAGCGTGCCGGAGGGCGTGCTGGCACAGCAGTATCCGCCGGACGAGCTGGTGGGACGGGACTACTACGAGCCCACGCAGCGGGGGGCGGAGCGCACGCTGGCCGAGCGGGTACCCAAGCTGCGGAGGACGATCCGCGGCGAGTGAGGGGCGGCCCGGGCTGAAGACTGTGCCGGGGCGGACTGCACCGGGCGATCCGCGGGTCGTGCGGGGAAAGCCGAGGCTGGTTCGGCCGGCCACCGCTGCGCGCCCGCCGGCCGCCACCTGCC
>NZ_MUMI01000453.1:306-8224 GCF_002155975.1 Amycolatopsis kentuckyensis | reverse complement strand
GACATCATCGCCGAACTGGTCGGGCACCTGATCAGCTGGGCACTGCAGGTGCTGTTCACCTTGGGCATCGGCCTGACCTGGGTGGTGCCGCAGGTGATCAACGCGGTGGCGAAGACCGCGTCGAAGATCGCCGATCTGGTGAAGCGGCTGGTGACGGCGTTGAAGGCGCTGGTGCCGCTGCTCAAGCGGGCGGGCGATCTGTTCGCGGACGCGGCGAAGGCGCTGAAGAACATCAAGCCGGGCAAGGCTGCGCCGCCGCCGAAGCACGCCGACATCAAGAGCGGCCCGAAGGACATCGGCGGCCCGAAGGGCAAGGGCGGTCCGGACGCACCCCCGCCGAAGACCGACCCGCCGCCGAAGGGCGGCGGCGACGGCAACCCGACCCCGTCGGGCGCGCACGGCGACGGCAACACCACGCCTTCCGGCGCCAAGGGGGGCGGGGACACGCCGCCGAAGACGGACCCGCCGCCCGCCTCGAAGGGGCCGGACGACACCCCGAAGTCCCCGGACCCGACGCCGCCCCCGGCGTCGAAGGGCCCGGACGGTGGCACCACGCCGTCCGGGGCCGGCAAGGGGCCGGACACCCCGCCGAAGCTCAAGGACAGCAACCCGAAACCGGACGAGCACACGACCCCCGCCGCGAACCGGTCACTGTGCGGCGACCCGATCGACGTCGCCACCGGCGCGGTGCTGCTCGAGCAGACGGACGTCGAGCTGCCCGGTGCGCTGCCGCTGGAGTTCGGCCGGACGCACCTGTCGAGCTACCGCGCGGGCCGCAGCTTCGGTCCCACTTGGACGTCCACAGTGGACGAGCGGATCGAGGTGGAGCCGGACGGCCTGCACCTCGCCCTGGCCGACGGGACGATCCTGCGCTACCCGGTGCCCCGCGGCATCGAGCCGGTGCTGCCCGAGCACGGCCCGTACCTGGCGCTGCGCCGGGTGCGCCACGGCTTCGTCGTCGGTGCCCCGCAGCACGACCGGATGCGCTACTTCGCCGCCGAGCCGGGGGAGACCACCCTGCCGCTGCGCGCGCTCGTCGACGGCGCGGGCAACCGGGTCGTCGTCCGGCACCGCGACGGCGTGCCCGTGGCGATCGAGCACTCCGGCGGGTACCGCCTCGAGCTCGACTCGGCCGACGGGCTGATCACCGCCGTGCGCGTGGCGGGGGAGCCCGTGCCGTTGGCCGAATACCGCTACGACGCGCGCCGGCGGCTGGTCGAGGTCACCGACGCGGCCGGGACCCCGCAACGGTTCACCTACGACGCCGACGGCCGGATCGTCCGCTGGGAGGACGTCAACGGCCGCTGGTACGGCTACCAGTACGACTCCGAAGGCCGGTGCGTGCAGGCGCGTGGCGCCGAGGGCTACCTCGACGCCAGCCTGGCCTACGAGCCGGGGCTGACCACGGTCACCGACTCGCTCGGCGCCGTCACCCGCTACCGCCTCGACGAGCGGCTGCGGGTGATCGGCCGGACCGACGCGCTCGGCGGCACCACCAGCACCGAACTGGACCGCTTCGGCCGGGAGATCGCGCGCACCGACGAACTCGGGCACGTCACCCGCTGGGAGCGCGACGGGGCGGGCAACGTGACCACCGTGGTCCGCGCCGACGGCACCCGGATGGTCACCCAGTACGACGAGGGTGGCCGCCCCGCCTCGGTCACCGGGCCCGACGGCGCCGTCTGGCGCTACGAGCACGACGAGCGCGGCCGCCTGGTCCGCGACATCGACCCGACCGGGGCCGCGACGAGCTACACCTACGACGAGGCCACCGGCACGATGGCCACGGTGACGGACGCCCTCGGCGGCGTCACCCGGTTCGAGGCGAACGCGGCCGGGCTGCCGGTCGCGATCACCGCGCCGGACGGTGCGGTGACCCGCTACTCCTACGACTCACTCGGCCGGCTCACGAGCGTCACCGATCCCACCGGCGCGACGACCCGCACCGTGCACAACGCGGCCGGCGACCTGGTCGAGCAGGTGGACGCGGACGGTGCCGTGCACCGCTTCGGTTCGACGGCGGTGGGCCACACCGACGAGCGGACCGACCCGCGCGGCGGCGTCAGCCGGATCTCCTACGCCCAGTTCGACCTGCCGGTCAGCGAGCAGCGCCCGGACGGCGGCGTCCTGCGCTACGGCTACGACACCGAGCTGCGGCTGACGTCGGTCACCAACGAGGCCGGGCTGGTCTGGCGCTACGAGTACGACCCGGCGGGCCGGCTCGTCCGCGAGGTCGACTACAACGGCCGGTCCCTGGACTACGCCTACGACGCCGCGGGACGGCTGATCCTGCGCGGCAACGGCGCGGGGCAGACGATCGCGCTCGAGCGGGACGCCCTCGGGCGGGTGGTCCGGCGCCGCAGCGGGGACGAGGTCGCCGAATTCGCCTACGACGCGGCCGACCGCGTCGTCCTGGCCCGCAACGCGCACTGCGAGCTCCGGTTCGCCTACGACGCGCTGGGCCGGGTGGTCAGCGAGTCGGTGAACGGCCGGGCCGTGCTGTCGGCCTACGACGCGCTCGGCCGCCGGACCCACCGGCGCACCCCGACCGGCGCGGAAGCGGTGTTCGCCTACGACGCCCGCGGCCGCGCCACGTCCCTGGCCACCGGCGGGCGCACGCTGCAGTTCGGCTACGACGCCGCCGGCCACGAGACCGCGCGCCGGCTGGTCACCCGGTACGGCGTGGCCGCCGAGCTCCACCAGGCGTGGACTCCGGCCGGCCAGCTCGCGGTCCAGACCGTGCGGCGCGGCGAGGCCACAGTGCAGCGCCGGGAGTACGGCTACCTGCCCGACGGGTACCTGGCCACGGTCACGGACCTGATCTCCGGGCCGCGCAGCCTCGAGGTCGGTCCCGCCGGCCGGGTGCTGGCCGTGCGCGGCGCCCGCTGGCAGGAGAGCTACGGCTACGACCCGGCGGGCGCGATCACCGTGGCCGACTGGCCGGGCGCGCCGGAAGCGAGCGGCCCGCGCAGTTACCGGGGCACGCTGCTCACGGCGGCCGGCGCGACCCGCTACACCCACGACGCCGAAGGCCGCGTCGTGTCGCGGGAGCGGGGCGGCCGGCGCTGGGAGTACCGCTGGAGCGCGGAAAACCGGCTCACCGCCGTCCGCACGCCCGAGGGGGTGACCTGGCAGTACCGGTACGACGCCGTGGGCCGCCGGATCGCCAAACAGCGGCTGGACGCGGCCGGCGCGGTCGCCGAGCAGGTCGAGTTCTCCTGGGACGGCACCCTGCTCGCCGAACAGGTCCACGGCGTTCCCGGCGGGCCGCTCGTGGCCACCGTCTGGGACTGGGCGCCGGACGCCGAGCGCCCGCTCGCGCAGACCGAACGCGTGCTCGGCGACGGCGCCGACCGGTTCCACGCCGTGCTGACCGACCTCGTCGGCTCGCCGGCGGAACTGCTGGACGAGACCGGCGCGCTGGCCGGGCACCAGCACACGGCCCTGTGGGGCGCGCTGGTCTCCGCGGGCGGCCACGCGGGCACGCCGCTGCGGTTCCCCGGCCAGTACCACGACGCGGAGACCGGGCTGCACTACAACCTGCACCGCTACTACGACCCGGAGACCGGGCGGTTCGTCTCGCACGACCCGCTCGGGCTGGCCCCGGACCCGGACTCGCTGGCCTACGTCGGCAACCCGACGGCGTCGATCGACCCGCTCGGCCTGGGGAAGGTGACCCCGTGCGCCGCGTCGGGCTCGGGTGGCGGTGGCGGCGGCAAGAAGCCGGACCGCTTCCACCCGTACAGCAAGCCGAACTCGGCGCCGAACAAGGGCAAGCGCCGGGCGCACAAGTACCCGGAAGGCACCTACGGCGACAAGGACTTCGAGCGCAAGCGGCTCGAGGACAAGTTCGGCTCCAAGATCGACGGCAACAAGACCCACCAGTCCGAGCACACCGCGGGCTTCGACGTGCTGAACGACAACGGCGCCCCCGGCAAGGTGCCCCGCAAGGAGGGCCGGGACCTCGAGAACAACGCGTGGGCGTACTACGAGGAACACGGTGCCCATCGCAACCACCCGGGCACCGGCACCAGCCACGCCACGCACGATTCGGGCTGGAACGCGCCGACCTACCGGCGTGACCAGCGGGCCGCGATCGAGAACAACGACCCCAACACCGCGGTCCAGCTCAACCAGCTCGGGTACGCGCACCAGCCGGGCTTCCAGAGCAACCACGCCGATCCGGTGATCCGGAACCGGATGGACATGGCCGACGACTCGTACCACCGGATGGTGAACGACGTCCACGCCGGCGGCGAAGGGATGCGGTACAACCCGCCGCCGGGCTCGGCCGTGCCGGACGGGGGTGCGGCGGTACCGGGAACCGGGCACGTGACGACCCGCCCGCTGAGCGACGCCGACGCCTTCGAACTGCACGAAGCCCGCAACGCGGCGCGCACCGGCAACTGGCCCGGCGACGACGCCTGGCAGCGGTACTACCCGGACCCCACCCCGGAAGACTGGGCGCGGCTGGAACGCGGCGATTTCGATCCGCCGCAGCTGCCGCCGATCAAGCCGGGCAGCCCGATGAACCTCGACTGACCCCCCTGGCGCCCGCGTCACGACCCTGAGCAGTCCTTTCGGGGTCTCGACAGCGGGCGCCCGGGCGGGCGACACTGGGCCGATGACCGGCCTGATCACCGGAAGCCGTGTCCGGCTGCGGCCAGCTGCCGCCCCGGACGCCGCCCGGTTCGAGGAGATCCTGTCGCACCCCGAAGTCGCCCGCTGGTGGGCCGACGCCGAGGAGCCGGTGGCCGCCCAGGTGTCCTATCTGCTGGACCCCGACGAAGGCACCACGACCTACGCCATCGAATACGACGACGTCATCGTCGGCATCGAACTCGCCTTCGAGGAGGCCGACCCGCAGTACCGCCACGCCGGGATCGACATCGCCGTGCACCCGGACTTCCAGGGCCGCGGCCTGGGCACGGACGCCATCCGCACGCTGGCCGAACACCTGTTCACCGAACGCGGGCACCACCGGCTGGTGATCGACCCCGCGGCCGGCAACGAGGCGGCGATCCGGCTCTACTCCTCGCTGGGCTTCCGCCCGGTCGGCACGATGCGGTCCTACGAGCGCGGTCCCGACGGCAGCTGGCACGACGGGCTGCTGATGGACCTGCTTGTGGACGACCTGGTCGTTGCCCCCGACCCAGCACTAGCCGGCTCGTGAGCGGCCGCGCGGTCGCGGCCCGGCCCTTGCGGCGGGTCGCCGTGGCGAGCGCGGTGGGGACCACCATCGAGTGGTACGACTACTTCATCTACAGCACGGCGACGGCGCTCGTGTTCAACAAGGTGTTCTTCACGTCGCTGTCGCCTGCTTCCGGGACTCTCGCGGCTTTCGCGACGCTCGGCGTCGGATTCCTGGCCCGCCCGGTCGGCGGGATCCTCTGGGGCCACTTCGGCGACCGCGTCGGCCGCAAGGCGATGCTGGTGCTGTCGCTGCTGCTGATGGGCTTCGCCACCGTCGGCGTCGGGCTGCTGCCGACGTACTCCGCAATCGGTGTCTGGGCGCCCGTTCTGCTGCTGATCCTGCGGTTGCTGCAGGGGCTGAGTGCGGGCGGCGAATGGGGTGGGGCCGCGCTGATGGCGGTCGAGCACGCGCCCGAGGACCGGCGCGGCCGGTACGGGGCGTTCTCGCAGATCGGTGTGCCCGCCGGGCTGATCCTGGCGCAGCTGATGTTCTTCGTCCTCGGCCGCTCGCTGACCGACGCGCAGTTCGCGTCCTGGGGCTGGCGGGTGCCGTTCCTGGCGAGCATCGTGCTCGTCGGCGTCGGCCTGGTGATCCGGCTGCGGATCGAGGAAAGCCCGGTGTTCACGCGGTTGCGGGAGACGGAGGAACGCAGCAGCCGGCCGATGGTCGAGGTGCTGCGCGAGCGGCCGCGGGCGCTGCTGGTGGCGTCCGGCAGCTTCATCGCCAACACCGCGATCGGGTACATCTTCCTGGCCTACCTGCTGTCCTACGGCACCTCGGTGCTGAAGATCAACCGCACCACGCTGCTGGTCGTGGTGATCGTCGGCAGCGTGACGTGGCTGGTGAGCATCCTCGCCTCGGCCGCGTGGTCGGATCGCGTGGGCCGAAAACCGGTGTACCTGGCCGGATCGGTGCTCCTGGTGGTCTGGCCGATCCCGTTCTTCCTGCTCGTGGACACCAAGGCGACGGCGTGGCTGATCGTGGCGGTGATCGTGCTCAACATCGGTCTCGGCGCCACCTACGGGCCGCAGTCGGCGTTGTTCGCGGAGCTGTTCGAGCCGCGCTACCGCTACAGCGGGGCTTCGTTCTCCTACGCCGTGGGCGCGGTGCTGGGCGGTGGGTTCGCGCCGTTGATCGCGACGGCGTTGCAGACCGCCACGGGCACTTCGCTTTCGGTGTCGCTCTACCTGGTGGCGGTGGCGGTGCTGAGCCTGGTCGCGGTCCTGTTCATCCCGCGGGATCAGAGCCGGTCGAGGCGGACGGCGGCGGCCATCCGCTCGTAACCCGCGTCGCCGGGGTGGAGGTGGTCGCCGGAGTCGTAGGCCGGCAGCATCCGGAGTGGGTCGGCCGGGTCGCGGACCGCCGCGTCGAAGTCGACGACGCCGTCGAAGACCCCGCCGGTGCGGATGAACGTGTTCACCGCCTGGCGGGTCGCTTCGAGGGTGTCGTCGTAGACGCGCCAGCCCTTGAACGGCGTGAGCGTGCCGCCGAGGACGCGGATGCCGCGCGCGTGCGCCTGGGCCACCAGCTGCCGGTACGCCGACGTGATCGCGTCCGGGTCGGTCTGGTGCGGGGTCTGCTGGATGTCGTTGATGCCTTCGAGCACGATCAGCGTCCGCACGCCGCCGACGCTGAGGACGTCGCGGTCGAAGCGGGAGAGCGCGTTCTGGCCGGCGCCGGAGCCGGGCACGTCGAGCAGCAGCCGGTTGGCGCTGATGCCGGCGTTGAGCACGCCGAAGCGGCCGTGCAGGCGGTCGGCGAGGTAGTCCGGCCAGCGGTGGTTGGCTCCGGAAGCGGATCCGACGCCGTCGGTGATCGAGTCGCCGAGCGTCACGATGGCCGCTTCGGCGCCCCCTTGGACGTCGACGCCGGTGACGTAGTGCCACACCGACGTCTGCTCGGTGTAGGGGGCACCGGACTCGCTGGCCGCGAAGTCGCCGTTGCGGGTGAAGTACGACGTCTGCGCCGCGGCCGGGTGGTAGGTCACCGGCCCGGACTTCGCCGGCACGTACGTCGTCACGAGCAGGTTCGCGTCGGCGGGGATGCGGAGGTGCACCGGATCGCTCAGCGCTTCGGCGCCGGCGGGGACGACGACACCCGGGGCGCCGCCGAAGGTCAGGGTCCGCAGGGTGCCCGGCACGGCGTCCGGCCCGGTGCCCTGGACCGCGACGGTGACGTGCCCGAAGGTCAGGGGAGCGGTGCCGAAGGCGTTCGACAGGTGGACGCGGGCGCGGCCGCCGCCGGCGCTGGTGTGCACGACGTTGCGGATCGAGTAGCCCGGGTAGCCGTCCGGCGTGTTCGCGACGGCGGCCGCGGGCGCCGCGGCCCAGGTGCCGACCCAGCCGCCGACCGCGTGCTGGGGGAGGGCCGGGACAGCGCTTTCCGGGTTTGCGCTCCCGGACGTCGTGAGGAGACCGAGGCCCGCCAGGACGACCGCGCTCACGGCCACGAAACGTCGCATGGTCCCACCGTCGCGCGCGAGTCCGCGTGGCGGCGACCGCTGATCAGGTGAGGCACCGGACAAGATCCGCGACAGCTGGAGGCGGGCCCGTCCGGGATTCTGGGGATGCCGGACGGGCCCGCGCGAGGTGGCCGTTGCCGCGACGGCCGCTCGCCGGGGTACCCGGTCCCGATCGGGCGGAGGCTGGCCCGGATCGTTGCGTCGTGGTGACCCCGGAGGGCGTGTGCGAGACGCCCTCACCCCAAGCACGGCCGCCGGGCCGC
>NZ_MUMI01000453.1:0-247 GCF_002155975.1 Amycolatopsis kentuckyensis | reverse complement strand
CGAGGTGGCCTTCACGGCTTCCGAGCGGGAGGCTCAAGCGGCAGCGGGAAACGTCCCCAGGGCGCGGTACCCCGCGTCGGTCAGTTCGGCGGGCGCCCACTGGCCGGGGGCGACCAGCCGGGTGGCTCTGACCAGCCCGGCGCGGGCGAGGTCGTGGGCGGTGCTCTGGTCGCAGCACGGCAGCCCGTCCACGCGGAGGTCGGGTTCACAGCTGCAGCGGAGCTCGGCGCGCCCGTCGGCGATCGCC
>NZ_MUMI01000452.1 GCF_002155975.1 Amycolatopsis kentuckyensis | reverse complement strand
ACTCGCGAGTTCCGGCTTCAATCACGCGAGTTGCGGGTTCAATCACGCGAGTTTCGGGTTCAATCACGCGGGTTGCGGGTTCGATCACGCGGGTTGCGGGTTAGAGGGCCGGCTTGCCCCACTGGCCGGTGAACGCGAACTCCTCCAGCGGCAGCCGGGCGCGGTCCGCCTTCTCGCGCTCGATCCGCCAGTCCTCCTCCAGGACTTCCGGGGCGGCCGGTTTCCCGACGGCGATCGCGACCTTCGGGACGGCGTCCTCCGGGAGCGAGAACGCCGCCCGGGCCGCGTCCGGCGAGAACCCCGCCATCTGGTGCGCGATCAACCCCAGCTCGACCGCCTGCAGCACGAGGTTCTCCGACGCCAGCCCGAGCCCGTACTCCGCGTAGGGGACTTCGCCCTTCTCGTTCGTCGTCACCATCACGCCGATCAGCAGCAGGCTCGCGCGGTGCGCCCAGGCCCGGTTGCCCGAATTGAGCGTGGCGAGGATGTCGTCGAACGCCGGCGTGCCGCGGACGCCCACCAGGTAGCGGGCCGGCTGGGTGTTGCCGAACGACGGCGCCCAGCGGGCCGCTTCGAGCAGGGCGCGCACCTGCTCCGGGGTGACCGCGGCGGACTCGTCGTAGGCCCGCGGGCTCCACCGTTCCGCCATCAGGGTCGCGATCGGGACGCTCGTCACAGCTGGTTTCCGCACGATCCCGACGATACCCAGGAGTGCGCTGCATCACTCGGGAGGAAGGGCTCCGCGCATTTCGTTGGTGTTGCGGAAGATTTACTTTCCCGACACCCACCGGAGGGGTCCGCCCCACGTCAAGAGGGTGGCGACCGGCCGAAGCCCCGGTAGGCTCCAGTTCAAATCATGGGACGCGGGGGCTCTCCGGTGCCCACCAGGGAGCCGCCCGGCCCGCGAGGAGGTTCGGGCGTGGCCCTCGTGGTCCAGAAGTACGGCGGATCGTCGCTGGAAAGTGCCGACCGGATCAAGCGCGTGGCGGAACGGATCGTCGCGACGAAGAAGGCGGGCAACGACGTCGTCGTCGTCTGCTCGGCGATGGGTGACACCACCGACGAGCTGCTCGACCTGGCGCAGCAGGTCAACCCGGCGCCGCCGGAGCGGGAAATGGACATGCTGCTCACCGCCGGTGAGCGCATTTCGAACTCGCTGGTCGCGATGGCGATCGCGGCCCAGGGCGCCGAGGCCTGGTCGTTCACCGGTTCGCAGGCCGGCGTCGTGACGACGTCGGTGCACGGCAACGCGCGCATCATCGACGTCACGCCGAGCCGGGTCACCGAGGCGCTCGACCAGGGCTACATCGCGCTGGTGGCGGGCTTCCAGGGCGTCGCGCAGGACACCAAGGACATCACCACGCTGGGCCGCGGCGGCTCGGACACCACCGCCGTCGCGCTGGCCGCCGCCCTGAACGCCGACGTCTGCGAGATCTACTCCGATGTGGACGGTGTGTACACGGCCGACCCGCGGGTGGTGCCGGACGCGCGCAAGCTCGACACCGTCACGTACGAAGAGATGCTCGAGCTCGCCGCCAGCGGTTCGAAGATCCTGCACCTGCGTTCGGTCGAGTACGCGCGCCGCTACGGCGTTCCGATCCGAGTCCGTTCTTCCTACAGCGACAAGCCGGGCACGACGGTGACCGGTTCTATCGAGGAGATCCCCGTGGAACAAGCCCTGATCACCGGTGTGGCGCACGACCGCTCCGAAGCCAAGATCACGGTCACCGGGGTGCCGGACCACACCGGTGCCGCGGCCCGGATCTTCCGCGTGATCGCCGACGCCGAGATCGACATCGACATGGTGCTGCAGAACGTGTCCAGCACCGTCTCCGGCCGCACCGACATCACGTTCACGCTGTCGAAGGCCAACGGCGCCAAGGCCGTCAAGGAACTGGAGAAGGTCAAGGCGGAGATCGGCTTCGAATCGGTCCTCTACGACGACCACGTCGGCAAGGTGTCGCTCGTCGGCGCCGGGATGCGCTCGCACCCGGGTGTCACGGCGACGTTCTGCGAAGCGCTGGCCGAGGCCGGCGTCAACATCGAAATCATCAACACCTCGGAGATCCGCATCTCGGTGCTGATCCGGGACGCGCAGCTCGACGACGCCGTGCGCGCGATCCACGAGGCGTTCGAACTCGGCGGCGACGAAGAAGCCGTCGTCTACGCGGGGAGTGGTCGCTGATGGCGGACGGGCTGCGGGTCGGGGTGGTCGGCGCGACCGGCCAGGTCGGTGCGGTGATGCGCAAGCTGCTGGCGGAGCGGGAGTTCCCGATCGCCGAGCTGCGCTACTTCGCTTCGGCGCGCTCGGCGGGGTCGAAGCTGCCCTGGCGCGACACCGAAATCACGATCGAGGACGCTTCGACGGCCGATCCGTCCGGGTTGGACATCGCGCTGTTCTCGGCGGGCGGCGCGACGTCGAAGGCGCAGGCCCCGCGGTTCGCGGCGGCGGGTGTCACGGTGATCGACAACTCTTCGGCGTTCCGGATGGACCCGGACGTGCCGCTGGTCGTCAGCGAGGTCAACCCGGAAGCCGTCAAGGAGGCGCGCAAGGGGATCATCGCGAACCCCAACTGCACCACGATGGCCGCGATGCCGGTGCTCAAGCCGCTGCACGACGAAGCCGGGCTGGTCCGGCTGGTCGCGTCGACCTACCAGGCGGTGTCCGGCAGCGGGCTGGCCGGTGTCGACGAGCTGGCGAACCAGGTCAAGGCGGCCGCGGAGCACGCTTCGCTGCTGACCCACGACGGCGCGGCGATCGAGTTCCCCAAGCCGGAGAAGTACGTCCGCCCGATCGCCTTCAACGTCCTCCCGATGGCCGGGTCCATTGTGGACGACGGCGAGCTGGAGACGGACGAGGAGAAGAAGTTCCGCAACGAGAGCCGCAAGATCCTGAGCATCCCGGGCCTGGGCGTCTCGTGCACCTGCGTCCGCGTGCCGGTGTTCTCGGGCCACTCGATCTCGGTGAACGCGGAGTTCGAGCGGCCGCTGACGGTCGAGCGCGCGACGGAGCTGCTGACCCACGCGCCGGGTGTCGAGCTCTCGGAGGTCCCGACCCCGCTGCAGGCCGCGGGCAACGACCCGAGCTACGTCGGCCGGATCCGCGTGGACCAGGGCGTCGAAGGTGGGCGTGGGCTCGCGCTGTTCATCTCGAACGACAACCTGCGGAAGGGTGCGGCGCTCAACGCCGTGCAGATCGCGGAGCTGGTGGCGCAGCAGCTCTAGGCGAGACGCTTCGAAGGCCCCTCACCGAAACCGGTGAGGGGCCTTCGCGTGTGTTCACGGCCGGGTCGCGCCGTAGCAGGCCAGGTACCGCGTCGTCAGGAACTCGCGTTCCGGGCGGCCGGTGTAGGCCCAGACCCGGGCGTCCGCGTGCACGCCGAGCACCTTGAACTGCTCGACGGCCTCGTCACAGCGGCCGTTCACCACCAGCGCCTTGGCCGCGTACGCGCGGTCGCGGAGGTTCGCCGGGTGGTCCCGGCCTTCGCCGTCCAGCCACGGCAGGAGGACGTCCAGCGCGAGCTTCGTCCGATCGCTCTTCCAGGCCTGGACGCCCTTGTCCTCCGCTTCGTGCGCGGCGACGAGGGCCAGGCCCGCGAGCTTCGGGGACTTCTCGACGGCTTCGTCGGCGAACGCGAACATCCGCTCGTGCGAACCGGACCACTTGGCGCACCAGTACTGCACCGCTTGCTGGTGTCCCGGCCGGTGGAGCGGGTCGCGGGCCGTCAGCTCCGCCCACACCTCGCGGAAGGCGTCGTTGTCGTACTGGCGTCCCATCGCGACGGTGAGCATCGTGGACCACGGCGTCGGGTCGTCCGGCGCCGCTCCGGCCGCCGCGCGGGTCGCTGCTTCGGCGTCTTCGAGCACCCGGAAGAACGCCGCCCACTGGTCGCGGGAGACGTTGCCGGCCGTGGCTCCGGTACGGATCTGCCAGGCCAGCGCGACCAGGCCCTCGGCGTCGACGGCGGCGGCGTCCGCGCTGCCGGAAGCCCGCCACGCCTTCAGTGGCCCGTCGTCGTCCGCGGCGGCGCTGCCGAGCTGCTGGACCGCGAACGCCCGGCGGTCCCAGTCGGTGCCGAGGTCCGCCAGCAGCGCGGCACCCGGCTGCCAGTCACCGGCGCGGTAGGCCGTGACGGCCTCGGCGACGCGGGCGTCGGCGACGAACTCGGCCGCCGTCACCTCCTTGTCCGGCGGGAGACCCCACAGCGCGACGTCGGGCATCTCGACCTTCGGCAGGTCGTCCTCGGGGACGTACTGCGCGAGCTCCTCCGGGGAGAGCGTCTTCGCGTAGTCCTCGACGCTCATCCCGCGGGCCTTCGCGGCCCTGGTCAGCGCGAAGGCGGCCTTGCGCCGCTTCGAGTTGAACAACCACAGCACGTTTTCTCCTCAAGAAGGGACGGACAGCGCGCCGGCGGCCGCCAGCAGGCGGCGCAGCGGCGCCGTGTCGTGGTCGGCCGCCGCGGCATCGAGGGCCGCGGCCAGCTCGCTGCCGTGCGGCTCGGCGACGACCAGTTCGGGCGGGCCCGACCAGGACACCTTCCAGTGGGCCACCTCGGCTTCCGCGAGGTACGCCTCGACCACAATGGACAGCCGCGCGCGCACCGAGGGGGCGGTGAGCTCGCGCCGGGCCCGGGGACCGGCCGACACCGGCAGCACGAGCTCCGGGTCGGCCAGCTCGGCGGCGCGGCCGGCGTCGATGAGGTCGAGGCCCTGCGCCAGGGTCCGGCCGGGACCCAGGATCTCGCCGGCCGCGCGGGTGACGGAGTGCCGGACGCCGAGGTCCACCAGCCGGTCCCAGCCGATGCGGCGCTTGGCTTTCGCCTGGTCCGAAAAGTCGGCGACCAGCGCGGTCTCCAGCGTCGTGGCCGCGTCACGGAGGAGTTCGCTCGCCGGGTGCCCGCCGTCCGGCCGCCCCGGGACCTCCGGAAGCGCCTCGATCGCCGCGATCCGCTCGGCCGTCGGCGGATGCGTGTCGTAGCGGGAACTCTTCTCCGCCGACGGGTTCCGCCGGACGCGGTCGAACTCTTCGGCGCGTGCTTCGTCGGCGAGCAGCGACCGGAAGCCACCGGCCAGCCGGTCGGGCAGGTAACCGGCGTCCCAGCCGATCGGGACGTAGCGGTCGAAGTAGAAGTCCCAGGCGGCGTCGAGGACTTCGACCTCGCGCAGCGCGCCGGTCATCGCCGCGGTGCCGGCGACGCGGGCCGCGGCGGCGTCGGCGGCGAGCTCCTGACGGCGGCAGACCGCGGCCGAGACCGCGAAGTAGAGCTTCGCGTAGAGCACGAACAGCTTGCGGATCAGGCCTTCGAACCAGCCGTCGCCGCCGAGCCCGGTCAGCGCGCGCTCGATCGACCGGCGGCCGCGGTAGGTCAGCCCGGCCAGCCGGGTGTCGTGGTTGCTGTAGTGCCCGAGTTCGTGCCCGAGCAGCGCGCACAGCTGGTCGTGCCGCAGCCCGGCGAACAGCTGCGCGCCGATGAACATCTCGCGCCGCCGCACGCGCAGGCCGAGCCACCCGGTCCGCTCCCGGACCCCGGCGTTGACCTCGCCGACCAGCGTGATCGTGTCCGGCGGCCGGGTGCCGACCGCGGCGGCCAGCTCTTCGACGAGCGCCCACAGCGCCGGCTCGTCCGCCCGCGTCACCGGCACGCCGCCCCCGGTGCCGCCGCGGGTCCGCTCGATCGCGAACAGGGCCTTGAGCAGGGCGTACGACACCGGCACCGCGACGATGCCGAGCTTGATCGCCAGGATGCCCGAGTGCCGGAAGAAGTAGTACTCGGCCACGGCGAAGCCGCCGACGACCAGGAACACGAGAGCCGGGAACCCGGCCAGCAGGGCGACGGCGACGAGCGCGCGCCACGACGTCTTCACGATGGATCGATCCTCCCCAGGCCGCCCCTCCCCGGACGGTCGGCTCATTGTGCACGAAGGACTCCACCGGCGGATTTCTTTTTGCTCACGAAGAAATCGCGTTGGTGTTTTCGCGGTGGCCGGGACATCCTGGGGCCCGTAAGCACTTCAAGGGGAGGAAACATGTACACCGCTGTCGAAGGGTCCCGCGTCCCGATCCGGATGTGGGCGGATCCCGCGTCGGTCGAAGACCAGGCCATGCGGCAGCTGCACAACGTCGCGAACCTGCCGTGGGTGCACGGGGTCGCCGTGATGCCCGACGTCCACTACGGCAAGGGCGCCACCGTCGGCAGCGTCATCGCCATGCGCGACGCCGTCTCGCCGGCCGCCGTCGGCGTCGACATCGGGTGCGGGATGAGTGCCGTCCGGACGTCGCTCACGGCGAGCGACCTGCCCGATGACCTCGGGAAGCTGCGCCGCCGGATCGAAAGTGCCGTGCCCGTCGGCTTCGGGCTGCACAAGACGCCCGTGAACCCGGCGAAGGTGCACGGTGTCGGTGGCTGGGACGCGTTCTGGAAGCGGTTCGGCGAGCTGCACACCGGCGTCCAGGAACTGCACGACCGGGCCGCGCGGCAGATCGGGAGCCTCGGCGGCGGGAACCACTTCATCGAGGTCTGCCTCGAGCAGGGCGGTGCCGACGAGGGCCGGGTCTGGCTGATGCTGCACTCGGGTTCGCGCAACATCGGCAAGGAGCTGGCGGAGCGGCACATGGCCGTCGCGCGGAAGCTGCCGCACAACGCCGACCTGCCCGACCCCGACCTCGCGGTGTTCGTCGCCGGCACGCCGGAGATGCAGGCCTACCGGCGCGACCTGTTCTGGGCGCAGGACTACGCGGCGCGCAACCGCGCCACGATGGTCGCGCTGGTGAAGCTGGCGCTCGCGGACGTCGTGCCGGGCACGACCTTCGACGACGCGATTTCGTGCCACCACAACTACGTCGCCGAGGAGACCTACGACGGTGTCGAGCTGCTCGTCACCCGGAAGGGCGCGATCCGCGCCGGATCGGGTGACCTCGGGATCATCCCGGGCAGCATGGGGACCGGTTCGTACATCGTCCGCGGGCTGGGCAACGACTCGTCGTTCCAGTCGGCTTCGCACGGCGCGGGCCGCCGGATGTCGCGGAACAAGGCGAAGAAGCTGTTCACCGCCGACGACCTCGCGGCCCAGACGGCCGGCGTCGAGTGCCGCAAGGACTCCGGCGTGGTCGACGAGATCCCGGCGGCGTACAAGGACATCGAAACGGTGATTCGCGCGCAGACGGACCTGGTCGAGGTCGTGGCGCACCTCAAGCAGGTGGTCTGCGTCAAGGGCTGACGGTACCTTTGGCGCCATGACGAGGGGTGGAACGACGGCCGCGTTGCTGGCCGCGAGCGCACTGCTGCTGGGCGGGTGCGCCGAGGTCGGCAACGCGGTCGACCAGGGGAGCCGGACGGCGGACAAGGTCGCGGCGTGCACCGAGGCGCTCGGGCTCGCCGACCTGAACCCCCTGGTCGACCCGGCCAAGCTCAAGGCGCGCGCCGAGGACAAGGAGAAGCGGCTGCGCGAGCTCGCGGGCGACGTCCAGGACCAGGACGTCAAGAACGCGCTGCTCGGCATGGCCGACTCGTACGTCGAGGTGCAGAAGGAGCGCATCGAGGACGCCGGCGTGGTCGCCAAGTGGGTGCAGCGCAACGTCAAGAAGCTCGACGCGCTCCGCGCCGCCTGCGGCTAGCGGCACCCCGGCTCGTAGGGCCGGGAGCTCCGGCGCCGGGCGCTCAGGCTCACTCGGGGCTCGCCGTGGCCGCTGCCAGTGCCGGTTCCGGGGCGGGGGCCGGGGTGCGGCGGCGCAGCAGGCCGCCCGAAGCGATCACCAGGCCGCCGAGCCCGGCCGCCACGAAACCCCACTCCGGGCTCGAGTGGTCGATCGCGAAGCCGACCACCGGGCCGCCCACCGCGAGGCCGAGCCGGGTGAACGCGTCCTGCAGGCCCATCGCCTCGCCGCGCACCTGCGCCGGGGCGACGCGGGAGACCGTCTCGGTCGTGGCCGCCAGCGTCGGCGCGCACAGCAGGTTGGTCGGGATCAGCGCCAGCATCAGCAGCCACCACGGGTGGTCCGCCAGGCCGACCGGCACCACCAGCAGTGCGAGCAGCAGCATCAGCACGCCCTGCGAAAGCGACCGCTTCACCACGCCGTGCACGATGCCGCCGGTGATCGACGCCGTGCACATCACCGCGATGACCAGCCCGGTCGTGCCGAGCTCGCCGTTCGCGCGCAGGGCCGCGAGCGTCGCCAGTTCGGTGCCGACGAGCACGAACAGCGCACCGGCCGCGATCAGCAGCGTCCCCACCAGCCGGCCGGTGAGCCAGCTCCGCAGCGGCGGCCGCGGGCCGAGCTCCTCCGCCTGGCCGGCGCCCTCGCGGATCGGCGGGTTGACCAGCCAGATCAGGAACGCCGTGCCGCCGAACAGCACGCCGAGCGCGGTGAGCGTCCACGTCGGGGAAAACGTCGTGATGGCCGCGATACCGGCCGCCGGGCCGATCATGAACGTCGCTTCGATCGAGATTGTGTCGAGCGAGTAGGCCGCGCGGCGCTCCTCGAGCGGCACGAGCGTGGCCAGGACCTGCCGGGCCAGTGAGCCGGCCGGCACCGAGAGCATCCCGGCCATGACCGCGACCACGGCGAGCGCCTCGAACGGCAGGTGCGGCGCGGCGATCCAGAACACCGTCGTGCCGATCCCGCACACCGCGACGACCGGGCGCAGCCCGTACCGGTCGAAGCAGCGGCCGAGCAGCGGCGCGCCGAGGGCCATCCCCAGGGTGACGCAGCCGCCGACCAGCCCGGCGGCGCCGTAGCCGCGGCCGAGCCCGGTGACGATGTACAGCGTCATCAGCACGCCGTTCATGGTCATCGGGAGGCGCGCCAGGAACATCAAAGCCATCGTCGAGGGGACGCGGGGGACGGAGAGCACCCGGCGGTAGGGCTGCAGAGGCACGTCCTCGATGAGAACCCAAGGTGGTACGCGCGTGCAACATATTTCCGGCACCGTGCCCCCTGGCGCCGGAAAATTATGAGAGCTACTCTCACTTGGTAGTCACTATCAATTGGGGGTCGCTATGACTCAAGTGCATCCACGCAGGTGGTGGGCGCTCGGTGCGCTCGCGGTGAGCCTGCTGACCATCGGCCTCGACCTGACCGTGCTCAACGTCGCCGTGCCGACGCTGGCCGTCGACCTCGGCGCCACGACCACGCAGCTGCAGTGGTTCGGCAACGCCTACACGCTGGCGCTGGCCGCGCTGCTGCTGCCCGCCGGCCTGCTCGGCGACCGGTTCGGGCCGAAGAAACTGCTGCTCGGCGCGCTCACCGTGTTCGGGCTGGCTTCGCTGTGGTGCGCCTACGCGGGTTCGCCGGGCGAGCTGATCGCCGCCCGCGTCGGGCTCGGCGTCGGCGCCGCGTTCCTCATCCCGCTCTCGCTCTCCCTGCTGAACATCCTGTTCCCTCCGGAGGAGCGGGCGAAGGCGCTGACGACGTGGGTGATGGCGATGTTCGCCGGCATCCCGCTCGGGCCGCTGCTCGGCGGCTGGCTGCTCGACCACTTCGCGTGGGGCTCGGTGTTCCTCATCAACGTCCCGCTGACCGCGGTCGGCGTCGTCGCGGTGCTGTTCCTCGTGCCGCTCACGCCGGGCTCCGGCGGGGGCCGGATCGACTTCGCGGGCATCGCGCTCTCGACGGCCGGGCTGGTCGCGCTCACCTACGGCTTCGTCCACGCCGGCGAGCACGGCTGGGCGGACCCGGTGACGTACGGCCTGATCGCGCTGGGCGCCGCGCTGGTGGCGGTGTTCTGCCGGGTGCAGACGCGGGTGGCCGCGCCCCTCACCGACCTCGCGTTGTTCCGTGAGCCGCGGTTCGTCTGGGGCGCGGTGCTGGCCACGGTGGCGTCCTTCGCGCTGATGGGCCTGCTGTTCGTGCTGCCGCAGCTGTTCCAGGCGGTGCAGGGGGCCGACGCGCTGCAGACCGGCGTGCGGCTGCTGCCGCTGATCGGCGGGATGCTGGTGGCGGCGAAGATCGCCGAGCGGCTGGTCGCCGTCCTGGGGGTGCGCACGGTCGTCGCGGGCGGGTTCGTGCTGCTCGCGGCCGGGCTGGCCTGGGGTTCGACGACGACGCCGTCGGGTGGCTACGGTGCCACCGCGGGCTGGGAGCTCGTGATCGGGCTGGGCACCGGCGCCACGCTGCCGCCG
>NZ_MUMI01000451.1 GCF_002155975.1 Amycolatopsis kentuckyensis | reverse complement strand
AGCGTGCGCGGCTGGCCGTCGTCGAGGCCGTAGCGCAGGCGGATCACGTGCTGCTCGCGGTCGTCCAGCGTGGCCAGGACCCGGCGCAGGTCGTCCTGCAGCAGGCCCGAGATCACGGCGCTCTCGGCGTCCGTCGCCTCGGAGTCCTCGATGAAGTCGCCCAGCGGGGCGTCCTCCTCGGTGCCGACCGGCATGTCCAGGCTTACCGGGTCACGCGAGTGGTCGAGCAGGTCCGAGATCTTGTGCGCCGGGATGCCCGACTCGGCCGAGAGCTCCTCGTGCGTCGCGTCGCGGCCGAGCTGCTGGTGCAGGTCGCGCTTGATGCGGGCCAGCTTGTTGACCTGTTCCACCAGGTGGACCGGCAGCCGGATGGTGCGGCCCTGGTCGGCCATGCCCCGCGTGATGGCCTGCCGGATCCACCAGGTGGCGTAGGTCGAGAACTTGAACCCCTTGGAGTAGTCGAACTTCTCCACCGCGCGGATGAGACCCAGGTTCCCCTCCTGGATCAGGTCGAGCAGCGGCATCCCCCGGCCGGTGTAGCGCTTGGCGAGCGAGACCACCAGGCGGAGGTTCGCCTCCAGCAGGTGGTTCTTCGCCACGTGGCCGTCACGGACCAGCGCGGCCAGCTCGGTGCGGCGCTTGGCCGTGAGCGACTCGGCCGTGTCCAGCATGTGCTGGGCGAACACGCCGGCCTCGATGCGCTTGGCCAGCTCGACCTCGTCGGCCGCGGACAGCAGGGCCGTCTTGCCGATGCCGTTGAGGTAGACGCGGACGAGGTCGGCGGCGGGGCTCTGGGCGTCGAGGTCGGCGTCGGTGAGCGCCCCCACGCCCAGCACCGGCTCCTCGGTCGTCTGAGCCGGGATGCGCTCGCGAATCCCGCGCGACTCGCGTTCGAGAGTCTGGACTGACATTCTGCCTCCCCGGTCACGGGCTGAACGTGCTGCTGCGGTCGTCCACCGGGTGCGTACCCGCGAACCGGGGCCTGTGGATCCCGGTACGCCGGTCCGGCCGGCTTGGCTGGACATCTGGCACAACGCTCCGGGTTCCCAAAACGTTCCCGGCTCGTCATAGAAGAAGACGGATGCGGGAGCGATCCGGTTGCTGAACCATTGCTGAGCTTTTGCTGAGAACGTTCCGTGACCGGGAAACCTGAGAATCTGATGTGAATCGCGTCAGGAAGTGAACCGTCTCGTAGTGGTCTAGACCTCTACGAGAACCGTGAACGGACCGTCGTTGACGCTCGAGACCGCCATCATGGCCCCGAAACGGCCGGTCGCCACGGTGGCGCCGCGACCGCGCAGCTCGGCCACGACGGCGTCCACCAACGGCTCGGCGACCTCCGGCCGGGCCGCCTGCGTCCACGACGGCCGGCGCCCTTTCTTCGTGTCGCCGTAGAGCGTGAACTGGCTCACCACGAGCAGCGGTGCATTCGCCGTGGCGCATGATTCCTCGTCGCGCAACAGCCGCAGTTCGTGCAGTTTGCGCGCCATCGTGACGGCCTTCGCGGCATCGTCGTCGACGTGGATTCCCAGCAGGACAAGCAAACCAGGTTCGCCGATCGCGCCGACGACCGCGCCGTCCACCGTCACGTCCGCCCGCGTGACGCGGGCCGCGACCGCCCTCACCGGCCCGCCGGGACGAGCATGCCGTGCCGGACGAGCTCCCGGACCACGGGCAGCGCGGCGGCCGCCAGCTCCTCGGACGACAGGCCCTGCGCGGCCGCGAGGAGCTCGATCAGGTCCTCCAGGGGCAGCGCGCCGCGGCAGCCCGCGAGCAGTCGCACGGCCAGGTCGTCGACTTCGTGCTGCCAGCCGGGCCCGTCGGTGCGGTGCAGCCGCCGGATGGTCGTCTCCCAGCCCTCGTCACCGGGTTCGTCGACGCTTTCGAGCAGAACCGTGTCGGGCACCACAAAACGGACATCCAGTAATGAATCACCCGATTCGCGTAGCCATTCCACGCGGTCCAGCCAGCCGGCCGCTTCCGGGCCCAGCGGATCGTCGTAAGCCTGCCGCAGGTCCTCGCAGACGACCGTCGGTGTCCGCCCGGCCGCCCGCCGCAGCGTGACGAACCCGAAGCCGATGCCCCGGACGTCGTGCGCGGCGAACCAGTCGAGCCACGCGGCCGCCTTCGCCCGGCCTTCGGGCGACCGCGGGTCGAGACCGGCGTCCCGCAGCCAGGTGCCGACGTACAGCGCGGGATCGGCGACGTCGCGCTGCACGAACCAGGCGTCGGTCTCGGCGGGCAGCCAGCGGCCCACCCGATCGGCCCAGTCCTCGTTGCCGGTGTGCAGCCAGGAGGCGAGCAGGTGCCCGGTGCCGCCGTCGTTCAGGAAGCCCGGCAGCTGCCGCACGACCAGCGCGCTCGCGTCGTCGCCGGCCAGCCCGGAGTCGCGGTAGGTGTAGTCGACGCGCGCCGGGCCGACCACGAACGGCGGGTTGCACACGACCTGGTCGAACTTCCGCCGCGCGACCGGCGCGAACCACTCGCCGCGGACGAGCTCGACGTCGAGCTCGTTCAGCCGGAAGGTCGCCGCGGCCAGGGCGAGGGCCCGGGCGGAGACGTCGGTCGCGGTGACGCGCTCGGCGTGCCGGGTCGCGTGCAGCGCCTGGACGCCGTTGCCGGTGCCCAGGTCGAGCAGGGTGCCCACCGGGCGGCGGCCGGTCGCGCGGATCAGCGACAGCGACGCGTGGCCGACGCCGAGCACGTGGTCCTCGGGCACGGTGTGGCCCAGCAGGTCGGCGTCGAGGTCGGCGACCACCCACCAGGAACCCTCTTCGTCACCGTGCGGCCGGATGTCCAGCGCGGCCCGGTAGCCGCCCTCGACGGCCCACAGCACTCCCGCGGCCACGGCGTCTTCCGGCGCGAGCGGCGCGAAGGCGGCTTTGACCGCGGTTTCCGGTTCGGTGCCGCCCAGCAGGAACAGCCGGATCAGCGTGCCGAGGTCGCCCGCGTCGCGGGTCGCGCGTTCGGCCGGCACCGGCTCGCCGCGGCCCAGCGCCGCGTGGGCGGCCCCGCCGAGGGCGTCGACCACCCCGTCGGCGTCGTAGGAGGTGCGCCGGAACGCCTCGCGCAGCCGGGCGCAGACGTCGTCGTTCAGGTCGGGCAATCCACTTCGCGTGCTCACGGTGGGTAATGCTGCCACGATGGCCCCCGTGACCCTTGAACGCGTCCTCGCCCCGCTCGACGCGGCGCTGCCCGAACTCGAAGCGCTGTACATCGACTTCCACCGGCACCCGGAGCTGTCCTTCGCCGAGACCCGGACGGCGGCCGAGCTGGCCCGGCGGCTGGAGGGCGACGGCTACGAGGTGCACACCGGCATCGCCGGCACCGGCGTGCTGGGCGTGCTGCGCAACGGCGAAGGGCCCACGGTGCTGCTGCGGGCCGACATCGACGCGCTGCCGGTCGAGGAGAAGACCGGGCTGTCGTACGCCAGCACCGCGCGCGGCACGGACGAGCACGGCACCGACGTCCCGGTGATGCACGCCTGCGGGCACGACATGCACGCCACCTGGCTCTCCGGCGCCGCCGCGCTGCTCGCGAAGGGCCGCGACACCTGGGCGGGCACGCTGCTGGTGGTGTTCCAGCCGGGGGAGGAGGGTGCGGGTGGCGCCGCGGCGATGGTCCGGGACGGCTTGTTCGACGTCGCCGGCCAGCCCGACGTCGTGTTCGGGCAGCACCTGGTGCCCGGTCCGGCCGGCTGGGTGCTCACCCGGCCCGGCGTGATCATGGCCGCCACCGACACGCTCCGCGTCACCCTCTTCGGCCGCGGCGGCCACGGCTCGCGCCCGGAGACCACCGTCGACCCGGCCGTGCTCGCCGCGTCCGTGGTGCTCAAGCTGCAGACGATCGTCTCCCGCGAGATCGCCGCCACGGACTCGGCCGTGGTCACCGTCGGCTCGCTGCACGTGGGCACCGCGAGCAACGTGATCGCCGACGACGCCGTCCTGGAGGTCAACGTCCGGTCCTTCGACCAGGCCGTGCGCGAGCGGGTGCTGGCCGCGGTCGAGCGGATCGTCAACGGCGAGGCGGCCACCGCCGGTGCGCCGAAGCCGCCGGAGATCCAGCGGTCCGGCGCCTACCCGGTCACGGAGAACGACGAGGCCGCCAACGAGGCCCTCACCGAGGTCTTCCGCGGCCACTTCGGCACCGACGTCGTGCTGCCGGCCCCGCTGATCACCGGCAGTGAGGACTTCAGCGAGTTCGGCCGGGCGGCCGGCGTGCCGTCGGTGTTCTGGCTGGTCGGTGGCTTCGACCCGCAGACGGTGATCACCGCGATGACCGAGGGCCGGTTCGAGCGCGACATCCCGTCGAACCACTCGCCGCGGTTCGCCCCGGTGCTGCACCCGACCCTGCGCACCGGCATCGAAACCCTCGTCGTCGCCGCGTTGAGCCAGTTGCGTCACCCCGGTGTCGGATGAACCGCGCAAGTGGGACGATGGACAGCGGAGGTGGTGCAGTGACCACGCCCGCCAAGGACTCGGACCCGGTGCTGATCACCGGGGCGGCCCCGTCGTACGAAGAGCAGTTCGCCGCCCGCAAGCGCAAGTACGTGATCATGATGGCCTGCCGGATCCCGTGCCTGATCCTCGCCGGGCTGACCTACCACACCTGGTGGCTGGCGCTGGGGTTCCTCGCGATCTCGGTGCCGCTGCCGTGGATCGCGGTGCTGATCGCCAACGACCGCCCGCCCCGCAAGTCCGAGCAGGTCTCGACCTACCAGCGCGAGGCGAAGGCGATCGAAAGCACCAGCCACCGCGTCATCGACGGCTGAGGATCAGCCCGGCTGCGGGCCCACCTTGCCGACGGCCAGCGCGCCCAGCCGCGTCCCGTGCCGCAGGACGTCCACAGTGGACTCCCCGGCCAGCCAGCCGGTGAGCACGCCCGCGTCGAAGGCGTCGCCCGCGCCGGTGGAGTCGATGCACTCGGCTTCCACCGCGGGCACGCTCGTGACGCCGTCCGCGTCGACCCAGCTGGCGCCGTCGAGCCCGGCGGTGACGACCACCGCGCCGACCGTGCCGAGCAGCTCCTTCGCCGACGCCGGGTCCGGCGACCCGGTCAGCGCGACCAGTTCTTCGGTGTTCGGCAGCAGCAGGTCGACGCCGCGGACGTCGGCCAGGAACGCGGCCGGGTCGGTGATGTGCGCGGCGGCCTGCGGGTCGACCGACGTGGTCAGCCCGGCCTCCTTCGCCGCGGCCAGCGCCGCGAGACCGGCCGCGCGCGACGGCGGGTCGAGCAGCACGTACCCGGACAGGTGCAGGTGGCTCGCCCCGGACAGGGCTCCGGGGGTGACGTCGCCGGGCGCGAAGCGCTGGTTCGCGCCGCGGTCGGCCAGCATGCTGCGCTGGCCGGAGCCGTCGACCATGACCACGACGCAGCAGGTCGGCGCCTCGGGGTCGACGGCGAACGCGCACCGCACGCCCGCCGCCTCCAGCTCGGCCCGGATGAGCCGGCCGCCCGGGTCGTCGCCGATCCGCGCGAGCAGCGTCGTCTCCGCGCCGAGGTGCCGCAGCCACAGCGCCGTGTTGGCGCCCGAGCCGCCGCCGGTGAACCGGATCTTCGCGCGGGCGTCGCCACCGTGCGGCAACGGCTTGTCGTGCCGGGCGATCACGTCCAGGGCGGCGTCGCCGACCACCACGATCCCGGAGGATCCACTCGCCAGCTCGCTCATGCCAGCGCCACCGCGACCTCGGTGGCCAGCTTGGCGTTGTTCAGCACCAGCGCTTCGTTCGCGTCGATGCTCACGCCGCCGCTCGCGGTGTGGAAGTGCTCCAGCAGCACCGGCGTGACTTCGGCGCCGTGCACGCCCTGCTCCTCGACGAGCGCGAGGCCCTCGGCGAGCAGCCGGTCGTGCAGCTCCTTGTCCATTTCGGACGCTTCCGGGATCGGGTTGGCCAGCAGGACACCGGAATCCGCGTACGCGCGGTGCGCGTCGATCACGGCGGCGGCCTGCTTCGGGTCGTCGACCCGCCAGCCGACCTGGTGGCCCGACGAGCGCAGGTAGAACGCCGGGAAGTCGTCGGTGCGGTAGCCGAGCACCGGCACCGAGTTCGTCTCCAGCACCTCGAGGGTGGCCGGGATGTCGAGGACGGACTTCACGCCGGAGCAGACGACCACGGTGCGCACCTTCGCCAGCACGCCCAGGTCCGCCGAGACGTCCCAGGACTGCGCGGCGCCGACGTGCACGCCGCCGAGCCCGCCGGTGGCGAACATGCCGATCCCGGCCGCGGCGGCCAGCGCCGAGGTGCTCGCCACGGTCGTCGCGCCCGAGCGGCCGAGGCCGACGGCCGGGCCGAGGTCACGCAGGGAGAGCTTGTCCAGGCCGGCGTCCGGCGCGCAGACGCGTTCGAGCTCGGCGGGGGAGAGGCCGACGACGACCCGCCCGTCGAGCACCGCGATCGTGGCCGGGACGGCGCCGCCGTCGCGGACCACGCCTTCGAGACGGCGGGCGACGTCGAGGTTGCGGCCCGGCGGCAGGCCGTGGGACAGGATGGTGCTCTCCAGCGCGACGACGGGGTGCCCGTCACGCAGCGCCGAGGCGACCTCTTCGTGCAGCGAGAGTGCGGTAGTCACGAGGAACCATCATCGGTGATCGCCCCGGGCGCGGCGCCAGTGGGTCAGCTCGGCGGTGAGGTTCTTTTCGGCGGCGCTCGCCCAGCGTGTCCGCGCGGTTTCGCTGCGGTAGAGCTCGCGCCCGAGCATGCGCTCCAGGACGGCGATGCGGCCTTCGCGCCAGACGTCGTCGGGGTACTTCGCGTACTCCTCGCGCACTCCGCGGGCGTACGCCGCGTACTGCTCTTCGGGCGCTCCGAGGACGGCGAGGTCGGCGTCGAGGAGGGCGGTGGCCAGGAGGTCGTCCGGCGGCGCGTCGTGCCCGATCGTGGCGAGGATCAGGCCTTCGACGCGCTCGACGTGCGCTTCGGCCACTCCGTCCAGGGCTTCGCGCGCCCAGGCGGCGCTGGCGCGTTCGTCTTCGCCGGGCTTCGCGTCGTACACGACGTCGTGTGTCCAGGCCGCTACGGCGACGATCGCGCGTTCGGTCTCGCCGAGGCCTTCGGCCAGCCAGGCGGAGTCGCGCGCGACGGCGGCCGCGTGCGCGAGGGTGTGGTAGCGGCGGTGGGGCTCGGCGTACCGGGCTTCGAGCCGCGGCCAGGCGTCGGACGTGCCGCCGAGCGCGGCGACCGCGTCGGGCCAGCGCATCAGTCGAAGATGCCGCGCGGCCGGGCGAGGAGGTCGAGCCAGTCCTCGAGCTGCTGCTCCCACTGCACGTCCGGCTTCATGGTGAACATGCCGAGGAAGTCCTGGCCGCGGCCGCCGAACCCGCCGGTCTTGCTCACCCGGACCCGCTTGGTGACCTCCAGGACGACGTCGGTGCGCTCGGCCGAGGTCAGGAAGGTGACCGCGACCTGGGAGAAGATGGTCGCGAAGCGCGGCGAAGGCGTGAAGCGGATCTCCTGGAAGAACGGCAGCTGCTGGCGGGCGCCGTCGACCCGGCCCTGCTCGAGGACGGCCTCGCGGAAGGTGAAGCCGACCCGGCTCAGCGCGTCGAGGATCCGTTTCTGCGCCGGGAGCGGCTCGATCGCGACGGCGTCGGCGTCGAAGGGGTCGCTGACCGCGGCGGCCAGGTCGAGCTCGGCCCGGACGCCGACCGCCATGCCGGTCAGCGGCTTGGCGTAGACGCTGGTCACGGGGGTCTCCCAGGGCAGCGGGACCTCGAACGGCACCCGGACCTGCTGCCCGGCCCGGATGACCTCGCTGCCCACCAGCTGCTGGGTGCCGAAGGGCAGGTCTTCGGTTTTGCCGCCGGGCGTCCGGACGCGGGCCAGCAGCGTCACCGCGAGCCCCTTGATCTCCTGGTCGACCTCACCGCCGAGCAGCAGGACCTCGCCGTGGAGCGGGCGACCGGGGGCGGCGGTGCGGTCGAGCAGGCGGGCGTCGATCCGCGCCCCGCCCGAGCCGAACGTCGCGAGCACCTTCTGGAACATGCCCGGAATCCTGCCAGGCCGGGGGGCCGATCGCGGGAGGTTCGGCCGGACTCGGGCACAATGGCCGGGTGAGCACCGAGACGCTGACGAAGCCGGAAACCACGCCCGAGGGCACGGACACCACCGACGACGACTCGCCGAAGATGTTCCACTACGTGAAGAAGAACAAGATCGCCGAGAGCGCGGTCATGGGCACTCACGTGGTGGCGCTGTGCGGCGAGGTCTTCCCGGTGACGAAGTCGCCGAAGCCCGGGTCGCCGGTCTGCCCGGCCTGCAAGGAGATCTACGACAGTCTCCGTCCGGGCAAGTAACCGGGCCTGAGCCCCGGCGGGTGCCCCCGCCGGGGTTTCGTGCTGTCCGGAATCGGACAGATCGCCGAACAAACGTGAAAAACCTTCATTCGGCGGGTGTGCCGAGTGGGGGAGTCCTGGTAAATCCTGCGTGCCAGGTTCCCTCACCCACCGGAGTCGCACATGCGCAGAACCGGGATCGTCCTCACCCTCGTCGCCCTGCTCGCCGTGGTCTCGCCCGCACTGGCCCAGGCCGTCACGGGCTGGACGGAGGTCGGCTCCGACAACGCCCGGGCCCTCGACGAGAGCCAGGGCCTCGCGACCATCGTGCGCCCGTCGGGCACCACGATCCGCTACACCGGGATCGGCACCATCCCGGCCGACCTGAACTCCCAGGGCTGGAACCACGTCGGCGACCCGGGCTCGGCCCAGGGCTGGTACGTCGAGCCCTACCAGCGTGACGACCGCGGCGCGAAGCTGTTCCGCGTCCAGGCCCCGGACGGCTCGTGGGCGAACTACCAGCACGATCTCGAGTCGTGGGAAGCGAACAACAACTCCTTCGCCGCGATCTCGCCCGACGCGCGCTGGCTGGTGGCGGGGGAGTGGGGCACGATGACCCGGCTCCTGGTGCACCCGATGCCCGGCGTGGTGGCCACGAACCCGGCCCAGAACCTGCCGTACGCCTCGGCGATCCGGCTCGACCACCCGGTCCGCGACGTCCAGGGCTGCGACTTCCAGACCGCGACCCGCCTGCTCTGCGCGTCCGACGACCCGGACGGCAGCCTCTTCGGCACGACCAAGCCCCTGCTCCAGGTCGACCTCGCCGGCCCGCTGTCCGGCGCGGACGTCACCGGCCACGTCACCTCGCTCGGCCAGCTCCCGCTCCGCAGCGGCTGCTCGGGCTCGTTCGAGGTCGAAGGCATCGACTTCGACGAACGCGACAACACCCTCCGCGTGGTGGTCATGTCCCCGAGCATCTGCATCCTCTTCGACAGCAAGACCTACCGCTTCCAGCAACGCTGACGCTGTGATCGGAGGGTCGACACGCGTGATTGAGGGGTCGACTCGCGTGATTGGAGCGACGACACGCCGGGCCCGCCCTGGCTCCGGCGTGTCGTCCTCCTGATCACGCGTGTCGACCCTCAAATCACGCGTGTCGGCGTTCTGATCACGCGAGTTCGGGGTTCAGGGACTCCGATTCGGGGGCCTGGGCCGGGGTTCGGCGGGCTTCGCGGCGGGAACGGCGGCGTTCCTTGCGGGTCTCGACCATCGTGTAGAGGGTCGGGACCAGGACCAGGGTCAGCAGGGTGGAGCTGACCAGGCCGCCGATCACCACGATCGCCAGGGGCTGGCCGATGAACCCGCCCTGGCCGGTGATGCCCAGTGCCATCGGGACCAGCGCGAAGATCGTCGCCGCCGCCGTCATCAGGATCGGGCGCAGCCGGCGCCGGCCGCCTTCGGTGACGGCGTCGGCGACGCTCATCCCCTCGGCCCGGTACTGGTTGATCAGGTCGATCAGCACGATCGCGTTGGTGACGACGATGCCGACCAGCATCAGCATCCCGATCAGCGCCGGCAGGCCCAGCGCGGTGCCGGTGGCCAGCAGCAGCCCGATCGCGCCGGTCGCCGCGAACGGGATCGACACGAGCAGGATCAGCGGCTGGATCAGGCTGCGGAACGTCGCCACCATGATCAGGAACACGATCGCGATCGCCGCCAGCAGCGCCAGGAACAGGTTCGAGAACGCCTCCTGCTGGTCCTGGCTGACGCCGCCGAGCGAGTACGCCGCCCCGCCGGTGAACGTCAGACCGTCCAGTTTGGACTTGATGTCCGCGGTGGTCTTGCTCAGGTCGGCACCGGTGTTCTTCGCGGTCACCGTGGTGCTCAGGTCGCCGCCGGTGCGGCGCACCGACGCCGGGCCATCCACAGTGGACACCTTGGCCACCTCGTCGAGCCGGACGACGCCGGCCGGGCCCGGGATCGGCAGCCCGCGCACCTGGTCGACGGTGACCGGAGCCGTGCCGGCGCGCAGGACGATGTCCGTGCGCTGCCCGCCGACCGGCAGCTGGGTCACCGTGCGCCCGGCGATCGCCTGGTTGGCGACCTGCCCGATGGTGCTCGCCGACAGCCCGCGCGCGGCGGCCGCGGCGTCGTCCACCTCGACCTGCACCCGCGGCGAGCCGACGCTCAGGTCGCTCGACACCTCGCTCAGCCCGGACACCCCGCGCAGCGCCTGCACCACCTGGTCGGACGCCGGCTTCAGCGCGGCCTCCGACGGCGCGGTCACCGTCACCGAGACCTGGTCGGAGTTGAACCCGGACGCGTCCGCGCCGATCTTGATCTCGCCCAGCTCGGGCCGTGACGTCAGCTTCCCGCGCAGGCGGTCCGACAGCGCGTCGAGATCGGTGTCCTTGGCGACGGTGACGGAGATGCTCGTGTTGGTCCCGCCGCCGAAGCCGAAGGCCCCGCCGCCGCCGATGCTGACCTGGTAGGTCTGCACCGCGGGCTCGGCCGCGAGGGCCTGCTCGACGGCCGTGGCCGCCTTCTCCTTCGCCTCGACGCTGGTGCCGGCGGGCAGCTTCTGCGTCATGTTCAGCGTGGTCCCGCCGGACTGGTCGAGGAAGTTCGTGTTGAGCCGCGTCGCGAGCCCCACCGTGCCCGCGAAGATCAGCAGGGCCAGCAGGACGACGGTCAGCCGCCGCCGGGTCGCGAACCGGATCACCGGCAGGTAGGCGCGCTGCAGGATGCTGCGGCGCTCCTTCTCGACGGCCGCCTCGCGCGCCCGCTCGGCCTCGATGGCGTCCGCCGGCACCTCCGGCCGCTTCAGGAACCAGTACGCCAGCACGGGAACCACGGTCAGCGACACGAGCAGCGACGCCAGCAGCGCCACCGTCACGGTGATCGCGAAGGGCGAGAACAGCTCGCCGACGAACCCGCCGACGAACGCGATCGGCAGGAACACCGCGACGGTCGTCAGCGTGGACGAGGTGACCGCGCCGGCCACCTCGCGGACGCCGTCGAGCACCGCCCGGTCCTTTTCTTCGCCGTACGCCAGATGCCGTTTGATGTTCTCCAGCACGACGATCGAGTCGTCGACCACCCGGCCGATCGCGATGGTCAGCGCGCCGAGGGTGAGCAGGTTGAGCGACAGGTCGCCGGTCCACAGCGCCAGCAGCGCGACGACCACCGACAGCGGGATCGACACCGCGGTCACCAGCGTCGAGCGCACCGACAGCAGGAACAGCAGGATGACGATGACCGCGAAGGCCAGGCCCAGCAGGCCTTCGGTGGTCAGGCCGCTGATCGCGTCCTTCACCGGGGTGCCCTGGTCGAACACGACGCTCATCTCGGCGCCGGTCTTCTTCGCCAGGTCCGGCAGCTTGTCGCGGACCGCGTCGGAGATCGCGACGGCGTTCCCGTTGTCCACCATGGTGACCGAGAGGCCGAGGCTGGGCTTGCCGTTGGTGCGCGTGATCGACGTCGGCGGCGCGAACCCGGCCTGGACGTCGGCGACGTCGCCCAGCTTCACCGGCCCGCGCGCCGGAGCGCCCGCCCGCGCGGCCGGGGTCAGGTACAGGCTGCGGAGACTGTCCACAGTGGTCTGTCCGCCGCCGACCTGCACCGACAGCGTCCGGCCGTTCTCGGTCAGCGTCCCGGCCGGCACCGCGGCGCCCGCCGTCTGCAGCGTGGTCGCGATCGACGCCGGGTCGACACCGGCCGCCGCGAGCTTCGCGTAGTCGAGCGTGATCGTCACGCGCGGCTGCTGCACGCCGGTGACGGTCACCGTGCGGACGCCGTCGATCTTCCGCAGCTCCGGCGCGACCTGGTCGGTCAGCGCGGGCGCGAGGGCCTGCGGGTCCCCGGTGGTACCCGCGGCGACCAGCACGACCGGCAGGTCGTCGGTGCTGCCCGCGGACACGGCGGGCTCGGAGTTCTGCGGCAGCCGCGGCCGGACCTGGTTCACCACCTGCTGGATCTGCGAGACGGCGGCGTCGATGTCCGTCCCGAACTCGAACCGGGCGACGACCCGCGAAACGCCGTCCGACGACGTCGAAGTGACCTGCTCGAGGCCCTTCAGCCCCTGGAGGCCGCCTTCGAGGGGCTCGGAGACCTGCCGGTCGACGGCGTCCGGCGAGGCTCCCGGGTACGCGGTGACGATCTGCGCCTGCGGGAACTGCAGGGACGGGAAGAGCTGCTGCTTGAGCTGCGGCAGCGCGAAGGCACCGAAGCCGACGACGACCAGCGCGAGCAGGCCGATCAGGCTCCGGTTGCGCAGGCTCAGTCTGGCCAGCACGGACATGACGTGAAAACCCCCTCGGGAACGACGCGGCGACCCCCGCCGGCGTCAATGGCCCGCAGAGCCTTTCACGCCGTTGCTGAGGAGCGACTCAGTCTGTGGGTGGATTCCGGGTCGTCCCTCGGGAGGAGACGGGCCCCTGAGCAGCGCTGGGTGCCGGCTCCGGCGCGCTGGGTGACGAGGTGTCCTCTTCGGACGGCTCGGGCTCGCTGCCGTTGGCGGCGCCGTCCTCGGCGCGCGGGCGCCGCAGCGGCGTGGTCGAGCGGTCCCACAGCTTGCGGCCCTCCTCCGAGCGCAGCCGCTCCGAGGCGCGTTCCATCTCCAGCCGCCGCCACTTGCGCCGCTGCCGCCGCGTCGCCTTCGCCGGCCACAGCTCCTGGATCGCGCTGTTGAAGTACGCGCCGCCGACCACGGCCAGCCCGATGAAGAACATCAGCAGCAGGAACGCGATCGGCGCGGCCAGCGCGCCGTAGGTGTAGCCGGTCTTGGTGATCCAGTTCAGGTAGACGCGCAGGCCGACCGAGGACAGCAGGAAGACGACCATGGCGAGCACCGCGCCGGGCAGGCCGCGGTGCCACGGCAGCTTCCGCGGCAGTGCCAGCTTGTACAGCGTGGTCAGCGCGAGGGTGATCATCGCGCCGAGCGCCGGGAAGTACAGCGCGCTCACCCACGACGTCACGGTCGGGCGCCAGGCGGCCGGGAAGAACTCCGGCAGCAGGTCGGGGCCGATCGCCAGCAGCGGCAGCCCGACCACCAGGATGACCAGGCCGCACAGGTACAGCAGGAGCGCGAAGATCCGCTGCCAGACGTCGTTGCGGACGCCGTACTGGTCGTGTGCGACGGTGATCGCGTCGACGAACGACGACATCGCCGACGAACCCGCCCACAGCGAGATCAGGAAGCCGACCGAGACGATCTCGCCCTTGCCGACGGTGAGGATGCTGTTCACCGTCGGTTCGATGATGTCCTGGACGGCGTTCGTGCTGAAGACCGTCCGGCAGAAGCCGATGATGCGGTCGTGCACGGCGGTGACGACGCCGGTGCCGAACCACTCGCCGACGAAGCCCAGCGCGCCCAGGAGGCCGAGCAGCAGCGGCGGCAGGGACAGCGTCTGCCAGAAGGCCGCTTCGGCGGCCTCGGAGAAGATGTTGCCTTCCCAGGCCTTGGCGAACGTGCGCGTGAGAAGGCGCCACGGCCCCTTGCGGGCCACCTTCGTCGCTCCGGACGGCTGCACCTCACCCATGACGTGTCCAGCATGGTCCATCCGTGCTGATTTGGCTCGTCACACCCCCTGCGGCCGGGCGTGTCGGGGGACATCACCCGTGCCGGTGCCCGGAACTGTCGGACCCGGCCGCTAGACTCGCTCCAGTGCCCTCACCGCAAGTCGCCGGCCGCCCAATGCAGCAGCAGTCGGTACCACAGTGAGGGTTTTCGCACGTCAAAGCACTTGAGCGAGGGGGGACCGGCATGACGGAGACGCAGCTCGGGGCGCCTCCCGCGGAGAAGGACTCGACCGCGCGCCCGCTGCGGGCGTGGCAGCGTCGGGCGCTCACGAAGTACCTGACGCAGAAGCCGAAGGACTTCCTCGCGGTGGCGACGCCCGGCGCCGGCAAGACGGTGTTCGGCCTCCGGATCGCCGCTGAACTGCTGAGCGACCGCACGATCGAGGCGGTCACCATCGTCACCCCGACCGAGCACCTCAAGCACCAGTGGGCGGCCTCGGCCGCGGCGGCCGGCATCGCCATCGACTCGAACTTCCGCAACACCACCGGTGTCACCTCGTCCGACTACAACGGTGTCGCGCTGACGTACGCGCAGGTCGCGGCGCACCCGACGCTGCACCGGGTGCGCACGGAGAACCGCAAGACACTGGTGATCCTCGACGAGATCCACCACGGCGGCGACGCGAAGAGCTGGGGTGACGCGATCCGCGAGGCCTTCACCCCGGCCGTGCGGCGCCTGTCGCTGACCGGCACGCCGTTCCGGTCCGACGACTCGGCCATCCCGTTCGTCACCTACGAGCCGGATGCGGGTGGCTTCCAGCGCAGCAAGGCCGACCACGCGTACGGCTACGCGGACGCGCTGGCCGACGGCGTGGTCCGGCCGGTCGTCTTCCTGGCGTATTCGGGCGAGGCGTCCTGGCGCACCAGCGCGGGCGAGGAGTTCACCGCCCGGCTCGGCGAGCCGCTGACGGCGGAGCAGAACGCCCGGGCGTGGCGCACGGCGCTCGACCCGTCGGGCGAGTGGATCCCGGCGGTGCTGCAGGCGGCGGACACGCGGCTGTCGCAGGTCCGCCAGAGCGTCCCGGACGCGGGCGGCCTGGTGATCGCGACGGACCAGGAGTCGGCGCGGGCGTACGCGAAGATCCTGGAGCGCATCTCCGGCGAGATGCCGACCCTGGTGCTCTCGGACGACCCGAAGGCCTCGGGCCGGATCAAGGAGTTCTCCGAGACGAACGAGCGCTGGATCGTGGCGGTCCGGATGGTGTCGGAAGGTGTCGACGTCCCGCGGCTGGCGGTGGGCGTGTACGCGACGAGCGCGTCGACGCCGCTGTTCTTCGCCCAGGCGATCGGCCGGTACGTGCGAGCGCGCAAGAAGGGCGAGACGGCGAGCGTGTTCCTGCCGTCGGTGCCGGTGCTGCTCGAGCTGGCCAGTGAGCTGGAGGCCCAGCGCGACCACGTCCTCGGCAAGCCGCACCGCGAGAAGGAGGGCTGGGAGGACGAGCTCCTGGCCCAGGCCAACCGCACCGAGGACGAGCCGGGCGAGGAGGAGAAGGCGTTCACGTCGCTGGGCGCCTCGGCCGAGCTCGACCAGGTGATCTACGACGGCAACTCGTTCGGCACGGCGGTGTTCTCGGGCTCGGACGAGGAGCAGGAGTACCTGGGCCTGCCGGGGCTGCTGGAGCCGGACCAGGTGCGGGCGCTGCTGCGGAAGCGGCAGGAAGAGCAGATCGCGGACGAGAAGCGCCGCAAGCCGGCCAAGGACGAGGCCCCGCCACCGACGGCCCGGCCCCAGTCGGTCAGCGAGCGGCTCGGTGCGTTGCGCAAGGAGCTGAACGCGCTGGTGGGCATGTACCACCACCGCACGAAGAAGCCGCACGGCGCCATCCACAACGAGCTGCGGCGGGTGTGCGGCGGCCCGGTGACCGCCATGGCGACCGTGGAGCAGCTCGAAGAGCGGATCGTGACGCTGCGGTCCTGGTGAGGCCGGCCTCGGTGATCTGTCGCCCGGGAGGCTGAAGTTCCGGTGATCACCGTCCGTCCCCGGGACGGCGGCGTCACCGCACCGCCAGGCTTGTGACGCTGCGTATCGCTCTGTCACCGGCGGGCCGCCCCTTCGTCCCCCGCCGGATGGCCTTCGGGGCACCTCATCGCCCGAAGTTCGCAAGTCGGCGACCGATCCCGCCGCGAAGCCGTGGATTCGCCACGGGTTGCGCTCGGTGCACACGACCGGAGCAACCGCGCGCCCTCAAGAAACCTCGATGTAACTAGCTGTGAGTGCTGGCGATCACATCGTCAGCGGATCTACTCTTTCCGGGCGAGGTTCAGCCCGTGTTGCCGAACCGTGTCCAATTGGTGTCATTTAATCGATCCAGCTATCTTCCCCGCAGCCGCTCAGCGGCATATGTTGTCGCCCACAACATATGCGCGACGGTGCGCCGGGCCTCCCCGGATCACCGCCTCGCTGGCCCGAAGCACACGCCGACGGCCACTCGTCACCAATGCTTGGATCCGGAAGGAACGAGGATGCGCAGCAGAACCCTTACCCTCCTCGCCGCGACGGTGAGCGCCGGCCTGGCGCTGACCGCCTGCGGTACCAACAGTTCGAACAGCGGGGGCACGGGGAGCAACTCCGCTTCCTCGTCCGCCCCGGCCGGCGCCGGTGCCAGCGGCAAGGTCGGCGTCATCCTGCCGGAGACCGCCAGCTCGGCTCGCTGGGAGGCCTTCGACAAGCCGATGCTGCAGGCCGCGCTCGCGGCGCAGGGCTTCGACGCCGACGTCCAGAACGCCCAGGGCGACGCCCAGAAGTTCTCCACGCTGGCTGACGGCTTCATCAGCTCCGGCGTCAAGGTCCTGATCATCGCCCCGTCCGACCCGGCCGTCGGTGCCGCGGTCGAGGCCAAGGCGAAGACCGCGGGCATCCCGGTCATCAACTACGACCGCCCGAGCCTGGGCGGCAGCGCCGAGTACTACGTCTCGTTCGACAACGAGAAGGTCGGCCAGCTGCAGGGCCAGGCCATGGCGGACGCGCTCAAGGACAAGGCGGGTGCCGGCTTCGTCCAGATCGAGGGCGCCCCGACCGACAACAACGCGACCCTGTTCACCAATGGCCAGGACTCCGTGCTCGAACCGCTGATCGCGGCGGGCAAGCTGAAGCGGATCCAGAAGCAGCCGATCAACGACTGGGACAACCAGCTCGGCGGCACGACCTTCGAGCAGATCTTCCAGGCCAACGGCGGCAGGGTCGACGGCGTCGTCGCGGCGAACGACGGCCTGGCCGGCGCGGTCATCACCATCCTCAAGAAGAACGGCCTGAACGGCAAGATCCCGGTCACCGGCCAGGACGCCACCGCCGACGGCCTGATGGCGGTCATGCGCGGCGAGCAGTACATGACCGTCTTCAAGCCGATCAAGGAAGAGGCCGAGGCGAGCGCCAAGCTGGCGGCCGCGCTGGCCAAGGGTGACAAGGCCGCGGCCGACGCCATCGCGACCGGCAAGCTGCACGACCCGAAGAACAACCGGGACATCAAGTCCGTGCTGCTGACCCCGACGACGATCCTGGCCAAGGACATCAAGACCGTCGTGACCCAGGGCTACGTGAAGGCGACCGAGATCTGCGGTGGCGACCTCGCCGCCAAGTGCACCTCGCTCGGCATCTCCTGAGCCCCGGTAGTACCCCATGAACAGCCGGGCCGGGACGCGCACCCCGACGGCGCGTCCCGGCCCGGTCCCCACCCAGGAGAAAGCCCATCCATGAGTGAGCCCATTCTCGAGATCAAGGGCCTGAACAAGAGTTTCGGGCCGGTCCACGTCCTCCACGACGTGGACTTCGACGTGCGTGCGGGCGAAGTGACCGCGCTGGTCGGCGACAACGGTGCCGGCAAGTCGACGCTCGTCAAGTGCATCGCCGGCATCCACCCGTACGACTCGGGGGCCGTGCGGTTCAACGGCGATGACGCCCACATCCGCGGCCCGAAGGACGCGGCCGAACTCGGCATCGAGGTCGTCTACCAGGACCTCGCGCTCGCCGACAACCTCGACATCGTCCAGAACATGTTCCTCGGCCGCGAGCGCGGCAGTTCCTGGAAGCTCGACGAAGCCAGCATGGAGAAGGCCGCCCGCGAGACGCTGGCCTCCCTCTCGGTCCGGACCGTGAAGTCGGTCCGCACCCCGGTCTCCTCGCTGTCCGGTGGCCAGCGGCAGACCGTCGCGATCGCGAAGTCGGTGCTGTGGAACAGCAAGGTCGTCGTGCTCGACGAGCCGACCGCCGCCCTCGGCGTCGCGCAGACCCGGCAGGTGCTCGACCTGGTCCGCCGGCTGGCCGAGCAGGGCCTCGGGGTCGTGCTGATCAGCCACAACATGGCCGACGTGTTCGAGGTCGCCGACCGCATCGCCGTGCTCTACCTCGGCCGGCTCGTCGCCGAGGTGCACACGAAGGACGTCTCCCACGGCCAGGTCGTGGAACTGATCACCGCCGGTCGCTCCGGTGACCTCGGCCTGGCCCGGCCCGAAGCCGTGGTCCTGTGAGCGGGAAGAAAGAACCGGAAATGACTGAAACCCCTGCCAAGCACGAGCTCGGCACCCCCGCCGACGCGCTCGCGCAGACCCAGGCCCCCACCGGGGCCATCTCCGACTTCGGCATCGACACGACATCGATGTCAACCGGTGAAGCCGTCCGCGACTACTTCGCCCGCCTGCGGGCCGGTGAACTCGGCGCGCTGCCTTCACTGTTCGGCCTGCTCGTGCTGGTCGTCCTGTTCAGCGCGCTGTCGGACAACTTCTTCACGCTGGCCAACATCGCCAACGTGTTCCCGCAGGGCGCGGGCGTCATCATCATCGCGATGGGCATCGTGTTCGTGCTGCTGCTCGGCGAGATCGACCTCGCCGCCGGTGTGGCCTCCGGTGTCGCCGCGTCGGTGATGGCCCTGCACTACGTCCAGAACGGGAACCTGCTGGGCAACATGGGCACCGGCGTGTTCATCACGTTCATCGGTGTCCTGGCGCTGGCCATGCTGCTGTCGGCCTACCAGCGGATCTGGGCCGGCGCCGCGCTGTCGCTGGTCGGCCTGCTGCTCGTGGCGATCGGCGTTCCCGCCAACGCCTGGCTGGAGATCCTGCTGGCCATCTGCGTCGGTACCGCGATCGGCTGCATCACCGGCTTCCTCGTGTCGAAGATCGGCATGCCGTCCTTCGTCGTGACGCTGGCGCTGTTCATCGTGTGGCAGGGCGTCCTGCTGCAGTTCATCGGTGAGGGCGGCACGATCGGCATCAGCAACTCGGACGTCCTGTACAAGATCGCCAACGGCAACCTGAACATCCTGGGCAGCTGGATCTTCTTCCTCGTCGCGGCCGGCGGGTTCGCGGTGATCACGCTGATCAGCCACTTCAAGCGGCTCCAGCGCGGCCTGGTCGTCCAGCCGACGGCGCTGGTGCTGGTCAAGGTCGGCGTGCTCGTCGTGCTGTCGGCGATCGGCACCTGGCTGCTGACGATCAACCGCTCGCCGAACAAGGCGGTCGTCACGATCGAGGGCGTCCCGTACGTCATCCCGATCATGCTGGTGCTGCTGGTGGCCGGGACCTACGTGCTCAACCGGACCCGGTACGGCCGGTACGTCTACGCGGTCGGCGGCAACAAGGAAGCCGCTCGCCGCGCCGGTATCGACGTGCCGAAGATCCGGGCGAGCGTGTTCGTCATCGGCTCGGCGATCGCGGCCATCGGCGGCATCGTCGCCGCGTCGAAGGTCGGCTCGGTCAGCCCGCAGTCCGGTGGCCTCAACACGCTGCTGTTCGCGGTCGGTTCGGCCGTCATCGGCGGCACGTCGCTGTTCGGCGGCAAGGGCCGGGTGTCCGACGCCGTGGTCGGTGGTCTCGTGATCGCCGTCGTGATCAACGGTCTCGGCCTGCTCAAGCAGCCGGCCGCGGTGGTCAACATCATCACCGGTCTGGTCCTGCTGCTCGCCGCCACGGTCGACGCGCTGTCCCGGCGCCGAGCGGCTGCGTCGGCGCGCTGAACCAGCATGGGATGATCAAGCCCGTGACCAGCACGCCCGTTGCACGACCGGACGAGGTGCGCCGGCACAACCGCACGACCCTGCTCCGCCTGCTGCACGTCGGCGGGCCGAGCACCCGGGCGACCCTGGCCACGCAGCTGGGGCTCAACCGGAGCACGATCAAGACCCTCGTCGACGGGCTCGCCGAAGCCGGTGTCGTCGAGGAGAAGGTGCCGAGGCCGGGACGAGGGGCGGGCCGCCCCTCGCTCCTGGTCCTGCCCCAGCCGCACGCGGCGGTCGTGCTCGCGGTCGACCTGCAGGTCGAGCACGTCGCGATCGCCCTGGTCGGGCTGGGCGGCCAGATCCTGGGCCGCAACAGCTGGAACCTGCGCGGCCGGATGGGCCAGCCCGACGAGGTCATCACCCACGTCATCGAGTCGACGGCCATCCTGGCCGGCGACCTCGGCGTGACCCCGGTGGCGGCCGGGGTGTCGGTGCCCGGTGTGGTCCGGCGGGCCGACGGGCACGTGCACGAGGCCCCGAACCTGCGCTGGACCGACGTCGCGCTCGGCGACCGGCTCGGCGGGGTGCTGCAGATCCCGATCCTGGTCGGCAACGACGCCGAGTTCGGCGCGGTCGCCGAGCACCTGCGCGGGGCGGCCCGCGGCGCGTCCGACGTGGTGTACATCTCGGCGGACGTCGGCGTCGGCGGCGGCGTCATCGCGGAGGGCTCGGCCCTGCGCGGCGGCTCGGGGTACGTCGGCGAGATCGGGCACATGGTCATCCGGCCGGACGGGCGGCCCTGCTACTGCGGCAGCAGCGGCTGCTGGGAGACCGAGGTCGGCGAGGCGGCGCTGTGCCGGGCACTCGGGCTGGCGGAGGACACCCCGCGCGGGGCGATCCTGTTCGAGCTGCGCGAGCTGGGCCGCGACCCGGAGGCGGCGCTGACGCGGCTCGCGGAGTTCGCCGAGTGGCTGACGCTGGGGCTGATCAACGTCGTCAACCTGCTGGGGCCGCAGCTGGTGATCCTCGGCGACCTGCTGACGGTGCTGCCGGAGGCGGTGCTGCAGCGGGTCGGCGCCGAGGTGCGCCGCCGCAGCCTGGTGAGCCGGGCGGTCGGGGGCACGCGGATCGTCAGCTCGGCACTGGGCGGCGACGGGAAGCTGCTCGGCGCCGCCGAGGTGGCGTTCGAAGTGGTCTTGGATTCTGTCTGATTTTCTGTCTGCTTTCGTGTCCGGAATCACTGTTGTCGGTAGCCATACCGTGATATCCGACACGCAATCTGCAAGATGCAGAAAGGCGGCCGGTGCCTGTGCGCACCGACCGCCTTTCGGGTCTGCAGGGTTACCGCTGGATGTCGGCGGACAGTTCCTTGAGCTTGGCCTCGTGCTCGCGGGCGTGGTGCCCGCAGAAGAGCAGTTCGCCACCCGTACTGAGGATGGCTCGTACCTGAGCTGCTGCTCCGCACCGGTCACAGCGGTCGGCGGCGGTCAGTTCGGGGCGGGTGAGCGTCGGCGATGTCATGGGGGTCTCCCTCCGTCCCGGCACCGGTCGCCCGGTGCCATCGATCCAGCTACGCCCACTTCGGGACTGCTGCCGGTGGCGGCGATCGCCTCCGGCTCCGCGTGTTCGTGCTTCCACTGTTCCAGACGTTTCGCGGCTCGCAAGTGTTCCCGCGCCGGTGGGACCTGAGTCACGTCGATTTACCCCGGATGCCGTAACGCTGTCCCGCATTTCAGGAGACGATTACCCGGAGAGTGACGTTTTCCGTGGTCAGGCACCATGGGGTCGTGAGTACCGCGACTTCCCCCCGACGGCTTTCCGCGGTCCCCGCCCCGCTCTTGTTCGTTCTCAGCGGAATTTCGATGTACGCCGGAGCGGCGGTGGCGGTCGACCTTTTCGGCCACGCGACCCCCTCGGGGGTGGCCTGGCTCCGCTGCCTGGGGGCGGCGGTGGTCCTCCTGGCCTGGCGCCGCCCGGGCCGCGCCGCCTGGCGCGGCCGCCGGCTGCTGCTGGCGATCGTGTTCGGCGTGGTGACGGCGGGCATGAACGTGCTGTTCTACGAGGCGATCGCGCGGCTCCCCCTGGGCACGGCGGTGGCGATGGAGTTCGCGGGCCCGGTGGTGGTGGCGGCCCTGGGCTCCCGCACGGTGCGGGACGTGCTGGCGCTGGTCCTGGTGGCGGCGGGCGTGGTGGCGATCGCG
>NZ_MUMI01000450.1 GCF_002155975.1 Amycolatopsis kentuckyensis | reverse complement strand
CGCGCGGCCCCGAGAATCCTGCGGAGCAGCACCCGGGCTTCGTCCGGGGTGAACAGGTCGAGGGTGACCTGGCTGGCGGCTTCGGCGACGAGCAGCCCGGTCAGGCTGGCCCGGCTGGTGACCAGCACGACACAGCCGGGGGACCCGGGCAGCAGCGGCCGGACCTGTTCGGCGGTGCCGGCGTTGTCCAGCAGGATCAGCACCCGGCGGCCGGCGAGCACCGAGCGGTACACACTGACCTGGGCGTCCAGCTCGGCGGGGATCCGGTCCTCGTCGACGCCCAGGACGTGCAGGAACGACGCGAGCACGAGGTCCGGGCGCACCGGCGCGCTGGGACCGTAGCCGCGCAGATCGGCGAACAGCGTGCCGTCGGCGAAGCGGTGTTCCACCCGGTGCGCCCACTGCACGGCCAGTGCCGTCTTCCCGACCCCGGCGGTGCCGTCGAGCGCCGAAATCACCATGGCGGCCGGGCGGTTCTCGTCGGGGGAGAGCAGGAGCTCGTCCAGCCGGGCGAGCTGATCGTCACGCCCGGCGAAGTCACGCACCGCCGGAGGCAGCTGACGGGGTACCGGCAGCTCCTGCCGTGCCGCCGGGGACAGGACGACCTGCCCGATCGAGCCCGCCTGCACCACGGAACCGGTGACGGTGCCCGGCAGCTGGTTCGTCACCGAACCCGGGCCGTGCTCGTGCTCCGGATTGCCGACCATCGCCGCACCCCCGCAGACCAGTCGAACTTCCGGTGTACCGCACAACCCCGGGCCGGTGAGCGGAATGTGACCTGGTCAACGCTCAGCGTCACCCGTCCGCGAGCCGGAACCCGGCCGGTCCCCGTACCCTGGCCTGGTGCGAACCCGGCCCACCCTCTCCTGGACGTCGGCGGACGCGCCGCTGCCGCGGACGTCCAGCCTCGACGAGCTGACGAGCGTCGTCGCGCGCGGGCGGGTCGCCGTGCTCAGCGGCGCCGGGTTGTCCACCGAATCCGGGATCCCCGACTACCGCGGCGAGAGCGGCAGCCTGCGCCGGCACACCCCGATGACCTACGACGAGTTCGTCACCAGCGCCGAAGGGCGGCAGCGGTACTGGGCGCGCAGCCACCTCGGCTGGCGCACGATCGCCCGCGCCGACCCCAACGACGGCCACCGGGCCGTGACGGCCCTGCGCGACCGCGGTTACGTCTCCGGCGTCATCACGCAGAACGTCGACGGCCTGCACCAGGCGGCCGGCACCGCGGACGCCGTCGAGCTGCACGGCAGCCTGGACCGCGTCATCTGCCTGGACTGCCGCCGCACCAGCCCGCGCGCCGAGCTCGACCGCCGGCTGCGCGCGGCCAACCCCGGCTTCACCGGTGCGGCCACCCGCATCAACCCGGACGGCGACGTCGAGCTGCCCGCCGACGTCGTGCGCGGCTTCCGGCCGGTCCCGTGCGAGGCCTGCGGCGGCGTCCTCAAGCCGGACGTCGTGTTCTTCGGCGAGAACGTGCCGCGGCCGCGGGTCGAGCAGTGCTTCCGGCTGGTCGACACCGCCGAGGCGCTGCTGGTGCTCGGCTCGTCCCTGACCGTGATGTCGGGGCTGCGGTTCGTCCGCCACGCGGCGAAGACGGGCAAGCCGGTGGTGATCGTCAACCGCGGGGAGACCCGCGGCGACCGGTACGCCTCGGTGCGCGTCGACCGGCCGCTCGGGCCCGCGTTGACCGAACTGGTCGGCCGGCTCGGCGAGGACCGCGGGAGCGGCGCCCGGCCGTAGTGGACGAGCCGGTCCGGGGCAGGTGGGGGGAACCCGGCCCGGACCGGCTCTGGCGACGGACCTCCACAGCCGGTCGTCGCCTGCAAGACGCGGCGGGCGCCCCGGTCGTTACAGCGGCTGCAACCCGTTCCACGACCAGCGGGGCACCGGCAGCCCGGCGGGCACGCCGGCGGGCGGGCCGGGATAGGTGAGCACCTCGGCCACCGCCCACTCCATGTACGCCCGCAGCGCGGCGCGGAACTCCGGATCGGCGGGCAGGCCGGCGTCGTCCGCCGCCTGGACGAAGCACGCCACGAACCGGCGGCCGAGGTCGCTCATGTCGCCGTTGCCCGCGTGCATCCGGAGCATCGCCGAGTGGTCGCTGCACTCACGGGAGAACCGCGGCGGCCCGCCCATGACCTCGGCCCAGTACCAGGCGAGCCGCTCGACGTGCCGCGGGTGCTGATCGCGCTTCGAGAACGGGTGGTTCAGCTCCGGGTCGGCCAGGCAGCGCTCGTGGTGGGCGGCGGCCAGCGCATGGAACGCGGGGTCGCCGCCGGCGAAGTCGTACAGCGTCGGACGCACCCGCCGAGCCTGGCACGCGAAGGCGCCGGAAGCTAGCGCGCCCCGGCGGCCGCGCGTTCCACCGCGGGGGAGAAGCCGCCGAACGCGTCGACCGCCTGCCGGACGTCTTCGGCGACGAGGTCGTGGTTGAGCGCCCCCGCGGCGGCCGCGCCCTGGGCGGCGGCGATGATGACGGTCGCCCGCGCGTCGACGACGTTCCCCGCGGCCCACACGCCGGGCACGCCGGTCTTCCCGGACGGGTCCACGTCGCCTTCGACGAAGCCGAGGTCGCGCAGCAGCTGGTCGTGCGGGACCGTCCGGGTGCGGAGGAACAGCGCGGTCCGCGGCACGAACCGGGCGCCGAGTTCGAGGCCGGTGAGGCGGCCGCCTTCGCGCCGGACGGCGGTGACGACGCCGTCGACCACGCGGATCCCGCGCGCGCCGAGCCGGTCACGGTCCTCATCGGACGGTGGCTCGGTGTGCGCGAAGTACACGACGTCCGGCGACCACTGGCGGACCAGCAGCGCGTGCTCGACGCTCGCGGGCTCGGTGCCCAGCACGCCGAGTGGCTGGTCGCGCAGCTCGTAGCCGTGGCAGTAGGGGCAGGTCATCGCGTCGGTGCCCCAGCTCTCCCGCAGGCCGGGGAGGTCCGGCAGGTCGTCGTGGACGCCGGTGGCGACCAGGACGCGCCGGGCGGTCAGTTCACGGCCGCTCGCCAAGCGGGCGGTGAAGCCGTGATCGAGGCCGGTCACGCGGTCTTCGAGGAGTTCCACGCCGTAGCCGCGGAGCTCCCCGCGGCCGATGGCCAGGAGTTCGGACGGCGGCAGGCCGTCGCGGGACAGGAAGCCGTGCATGTGCGACGCCGGCGCGTTGCGCGGTTCCCCGCCGTCCACGACCGCGACGCGGCGCCGCGCCCGGCCGAGCATCAGGGCGGCGCTGAGTCCCGCGGCGCCGCCACCCACCACCAGTACGTCGAAGCTGTTGTTTTCGCTCATGCCGCCACCTTGAACCCGGCTTGGCGGATTCGACAACTAATGTTGCCGTTTCCGGGACGAGCGGGTTTCCTGGGGAGCATGACGGACGCGATCACCCAGGCCCTCGCCGAGGTCGGCCCCCGGCTCAAGCGGGTCCGCACCCAGCGGCGGGTCACGCTCGCCGACCTGTCGGCGGCGACGGGCATCTCGAAGAGCACGCTCTCCCGGCTCGAGTCCGGCCAGCGCAAGCCGAGCCTGGAGCTGCTCCTGCCGATCGCCCAGGCCCACCAGGTGCCCCTGGACGAGCTGGTGGGAGCGCCCGAGGTCGGCGACCCACGGGTCCGCATGACCGCGCGCCGCATCCCGCGCCACAACGGCGCGACCATGACGGTGCTGCCGCTGACCCGCCAGCCGGGCGCGCCACAGGCGTTCAAGATGATCCTGGAACCGGAGACGGGCGAACCCGATCCCCAGGTCCACGAGGGGTACGAGTGGCTCTACGTCCTGTCCGGCCGGCTGCGCCTGATCCTGGCCGACCGGGACATGACGCTGGGCCCGGGCGAGGCGGCGGAGTTCGACACCCGCCTCCCGCACTGGTTCGGCGCGGTCGACGGCCGGCCCGCGGAGATCCTCAGCCTGTTCGGCAAGCAGGGGGAGCGGCTGCACCTGCGGGCGAAGTCGCGTTAGCCCAGTTCGCGCTGCATCAGCAGGGTGTCGAGCCAGCGGTCGTGCTTGAAGCCGACGCGCCGCAGCACGCCGGCGTCGGTGAAGCCGGCCGCGCGGTGCAGGTTTCGCGAGGCGGGGTGGCCGGAGTCGACGATGACCGCGATCGCCTGCCGCGCCCCGGCTGCCGCGCACCGCTTCAGCAGTTCGTCGAGCAGCCGTCGCCCGTGGCCCCGGCCGGCTGCCCGGGGTGCGAGGTAGATCGTCGTCTCCACCGAGTACCGGTACGCCGGCTTCGGCCGCCACGGCGCGGCCAGCGCGTAGCCGAGGACCTCGCCCTCGTCGGCGAGGACGAGGAAGGGCCAGGTGCTTTCGCGGATCTTCGCGCGCCACTGGCCCGCGGTCGGCGGGGTGGTTTCGAACGTGACGACGGAGTCGGCGGCGTACGGGGCGAAGACGGCGGCAATACCTTCGGCGTCGGCCTCCGTCGCTTCCGCTATAGTGGACATAGTTGGTATTATAGAGGAATGATTGATCCGGTGTCGCTCGGCCGCCACGTGCACGAACTGCGGGCCGGCCGCGGACTGGCGTTGAGCGCCCTGGCCGCGGCGGCGGGCGTCAGCACCAGCATGCTGTCGGCCATCGAGCGCGGCGAGAAGACGCCGACGGTCGTGGTGCTGTCCCGCATCGCCGACGGCCTGGGGCTGTCCCTCTCCCGGCTGCTCGCCGACCTGGAGAGCGACCGGGTGATCGTCCGCCGCGCGGCGGAGCAGGACCACCTCGCCGAACCCGGCGGCTGGCACCGCACGGTGCTGACCCCGGTCGTTCCCGGCGTCAACTTCGAATGGATCCGCACGACCCTGCCGCCCGGCTGCGACGCGGGTGCTTTCCCGGCGTACGCACCGGGTTCCCACGAGTTCGTCGCCGTCGAGTCGGGCGAGCTGCGCCTGGGGGTCGGCGACGCCGAGTACGTCCTGGCGGCGGGTGATTCGGTGTACTTTCCCGCCGACGTGGCGCATTCCTACGCGAACCGCACCGGAAAGCCGTGTGTGTACTCCGTTGCCGCGTTGATCATGCGGCCGCGGAAAACCGGATGACACCGCCTCGGAGGGCGTGACACCCTTCCGATCATGTTCCCCGTGTCCGACAGCGCGACGCTCGCAGGCCTGTCCCTGCCGAGCGCCCTGCCGGCACGGCTGACCGGCGCTCGAAGCTGACCCTTCCCCGATTTCCCCGCCCTGGGCGCGAAACCGCCGGGGGAGGGTCGACGCGCTCCGCCCGGTTTCGCGCAACTCCGTTCCAGCGCAGGGAAAAACCCATGACCAAGCAACCGTACGTGCGGACCAAGCCGCACCTGAACATCGGCACGATGGGGCACGTCGACCACGGGAAGACCACCCTCACCGCGGCCATCACGAAGGTCCTCGCCGAGCGGGGTGGGGCCGACTTCGTCGCCTTCGACCGCATCGACCGCGCGCCGGAGGAGATCGAGCGCGGCATCACCATCAACATCGCGCACGTCGAGTACGAGACGCCGACCCGGCACTACGCGCACGTCGACATGCCGGGGCACGCCGACTACGTCAAGAACATGATCACCGGCGCGGCCCAGCTGGACGGCGCCGTGCTCGTGGTTTCGGCGCAGGACGGCGCGATGCCGCAGACGCGCGAGCACGTCGTCCTGGCGCGGCGGATCGGCGTCGAGCACCTCGTCGTCGCGCTCAACAAGGCCGACGTCGCCGACGACGAGGAACTGCTCGACCTGGTCGAGCTCGAGGTGCGCGAACTGCTCACCCGCTACGGGTTCGACGGCGACGCCGTGCCCGTGGTCCGGGTGTCCGGGCTGCGCGCGCTCGCGGGCGACCCGCGGTGGACGCAGCGGATCCTCGACCTCCTGGAGGCCGTCGACCGGCACGTGCCGATCCCGCCGCGGCGGCTCGACCTGCCGTTCCTGATGCCGATCGAGAACGTCCTCACCATCACCGGCCGCGGCACCGTCGTGACCGGCGCAGTGGAGCAGGGCGTCCTCGCCGTCGGCGACGCGGTCGAGGTGATCGGCCTCGGTCCGGCGGTGACCAGCGTGGCCACCGGGCTCGAGACGTTCGGCAAGCCGATGGACCGCGCCGAGGCGGGGGACAACGCCGCGGTGCTGCTGCGCGGGGTGAAGCGCGGCGAGGTCCGGCGCGGCCAGGTCGTCTGCCTGCCGGGCAGCGTCCGGCCGCACACGCGGTTCCGCGCGGACGTCCACGTGCTGTCGGCCGCCGAGGGTGGCAGGCGGACGCCGTTCGCGGCGAACTACCGGCCGCAGTTCCACTTCCGCACCAGCGACGTCGTCGGGGTGGTCACCCTCGCCGAGGGCGTCACGGTCGTCCGGCCGGGCGACGCGGCGGAGCTCACCGTGGAGCTGGGGCAGCCGGTCGCGATGGGCCCGGGCCTCGGGTTCGCGATGCGCGAAGGCCGGCTGACGGTCGCCGCCGGCACCGTCCGGGAGGTGCTGGACTGAAGAGCGAGCTCGTCCCCGCCCGCGGG
>NZ_MUMI01000045.1 GCF_002155975.1 Amycolatopsis kentuckyensis | reverse complement strand
CGACGGCGGCGTCGAGCGCGTTGCGCCCCATGAACGGCTGGGCGCTGGCGTGCGCGCCGACGCCGTGGAAGACCATCTCCAGCTGACGCCGCCCGAGGAACGGGTGCAGCGCGATGTCGTGGCTGAACGGGTGCAGCATGATCACCGCGTCGACGTCGTCGAACACACCGGCGCGGGCGAGGATCTCCTTGCCGCCCCCGCCTTCCTCGGCGGGCGTGCCGATCAGGCTGACGCGACCGCCGAGCCGCTCGGCGACGGTGGCGGCGCCGAGGAAGCCGCCCGCGGCGGTGGTGCAGATGACGTTGTGGCCGCAGGCGTGGCCCAGCCCGGGCAGCGCGTCGTACTCGGCGAGGACGGCGATGTGCGGGCCCTCCTGTTGCCGGGTGCTGACGCGCAGCGCGGTGTCGAGCCCGCCGACGCCGATCGTGGCCTCGTGGCCGTGGCGGTGCAGGAGGTCGGCCAGGGCGCGGACCGACCGGTGCTCGGCGAACCCCTCTTCGGGGTGGGCGTGCAGATCTTGGCTCAACGCCACCAGATCGGGTGAACTGCGCTCGACCGCGGCGGTCACTTCGGTCCGCGTCGCCTCGTCCGCGCCGGTGTGCGGCGAGGACAGCGGTTCGGCGGCCGCGACGGCGTCGGCGGTGGCCTCGACCAGGGAACGCAGGTAGCTGTCGTCGGGCGGGACGGGGTCGGTGTGGGTCATGGGGCGATGCTAACCGGGACCTCCGACAGTTTGCGGTGCTCGGCCCGCCACGATCTGCGTGACGCCCGCGTACCGTTCGGTGATCTCCGTGAAGCCGCGGGCACGCAGGCTCGCTGCGATTTCGCCGCGGTCGAACATCTTCTGGCCGCTGACGATCCCGCCGGCCGACTCGATCAGGCGCGCGGGCTGCCAGCCGCGGCGGGCGCTCGTCAGCAGCACGATCCGGCCGCCCGGTTTCAGTACGCGCGCGAAGGAGTCCAGCGCGGTCTCCGGCTCGGCGAACATGTGCAGCGCGGCGAAACAGCAGAGCCCGTCTACTGTGGACGGTTTCAGCGGGAGGTGCACGGCGTCGGCGCGCAGGTAGGCGACGGTGTCCGGGCCGCCCTCGGCGACGGCCTTGGCGAGCATGGTGCGGGCGCCGTCGAGCCCGATCGCGAGTCCGTCGGGGCCGACGGCCGCGCCGAACGCGCGGGTGAACCGGCCGGTCCCGCAGGCGACGTCGAGCACGGTCAGGCCTGGTGCCGGCCGGACGAGTTCCGTGGCGATCCTGACTTCGCCGGTCATGCTCGGCCCGAGCGGGCCTTTGAGCGCGCGGCCGAGTGCCGGCCGCCAGTAGCGCTCGTAGACCTGCGGGAGCAGGGTGGTGCGCATGAGGCGCTGCGTGAGCCCGGTCGGCGGGCCGGCCTGGTCCGCGGCGCCCAGCAGGTCGAGATAGCCGTCTTCCGCCTCGGCCGGCGTCCCGAGGAGGGCTCGGAGACGGTCGGATGCGCTGGTCGGCACGGGTTCTCCTCGCTTTCGGATACCGGCAGTATGCCAACTTCGCGGCCACTCGATCGAGTGAACAAATCCGCGCTCAGGCGTTCGACGCCCGGAATTGTCGGTCCTCCTCCCTAACGTCGCGGGCAAGGTTCCGATCCGATCCGAGGAGCAGAGATGACGACGATTTCCCGCCCCTGTGGCGAGATCGCGGTGCACGGCGAGTTCGACCTGGCCGCGGCGGCCC
>NZ_MUMI01000449.1 GCF_002155975.1 Amycolatopsis kentuckyensis | reverse complement strand
GCGCCGGCCGCGGCCGCGTCGGCGATCGTGCAGCCCGCGAAACCGGGCGTCTACCAGGTGTCGTTCTCCTGCGGCGGCGCGAACCTGACCACCAAGTTCACCGTTCTGGGTGAACGTCGTCAGGTGGCGAAGGTGCCGTCCGGGGCACCGCAGACCGGTGGCGGTGCGGCCGGGCACGGACCGCTCGCCGCCGCGGGCGCGATGGGCGTGCTGGCCGCCGGCGGTGGCGGTCTCGTGCTGGCGAGTCGATCACGGCGACGCTGACTCACTGATTTCCCGAACCGGAAGCCGCCTCTCGGGGCGGCTTTTTCCATGGGTGCCGGAAACATCTTTTCGCGACGCATTCGTGACCTCCGGGCGCAACCAACCGCAGGTGGAGACGTCCTTGGAAGCGTAGGTGGGGGCTGGGGCCGAAGCAGGGGGAACTGCGAACGGTGTCCGTCGCCCGTTGTTTTCCGATCCGGAATTCACAGGGGAGAAAGAATGAAGAACACCGTTGTCGTCGCGGGCGTTGCCGCGGCTTTCCTGGTCCTCGCGCCCGGCGCCGCGCTCGCCACCACGCCGACGGGCGCGCCCGCGACCCCGTCGACGAGCACGATCCGGACCGCGCCGCCGTCCCCGACCGGCATGCCGTCGGCCTCGGTCCCGCCGAGCCCGACGGGCCGGATCACCCGCCCGATGACCTTGTCCCCGGCCGGGGGAGTGCCCGGTGCGCGCATCGGCCTCGACTGGTCCTGCCGGACCCGCGAACCCGCGGAGAAGGTGTCCGTGCAGTCGGAGGCGCTCGCCTTCGACCCGCGTCGCAACTGGGACGTCGGCACCGTGAAGGACGTCAAGCCCGGCAAGTACGCCGTCACGCTGTCCTGCGGCCCGGAGCGCTCCACGGCCTGGCTCGCGGTGCTCCCGGCGGCCAAGCAGGTCGCCAAGGTGCCGTCGGGCGCGCCGCAGACCGGGGGCACCGACGGCCCGGTCGACGACTCCGGCTTCCCGGCCGCGGCCGCCATGGGCGCGCTGGCCGTCGGCGGGACCGGGCTGGTGCTGGCGCGGCGGGCGCGCCGTCGCTGACCCGAGCACGGAGGTAACGTCGGGGGCTCAACCGAACGAACCACCCGGACGTGTGAACTTGCAGGCGCCAGTCAGGGGGAGAGCATGACCAGGAGGATCACGAGCAGACGGGGTGTCCTGATCGCCGTCGTCGCGGCGTTGCTGGCCACCCTGGTGGTGCTGGCGCTGACGCTCGGCGGTGGCCCCGGCCCGGGCACCGCGCAGCCGCCGCCCGCGCAGCCGGTCGCGGTCGTTCCCGAGTCCCCGGCGGACAGCCAGGACGCCGTCGCGGTGCTGCCGAAGTCCGAGCCCGTTTCGATCGACATCCCGAAGATCGGCGCGCACTCGTCGCTGGTCCCGCTGGGGCTCAACCCGGACAACACCGTCGAGGTGCCGCCGGTGACCACGCCGCTGCAGGCCGGCTGGTACACCTACGCGCCGACGCCGGGCGAGGTCGGCCCGGCCGTCGTCCTCGGGCACGTCGACGGGAACCACCAGAAGGGCATCTTCTTCCGGCTCAAGGAACTGGCCGCCGGGGACCGCGTCTCGATCGCCCGCAAGGACGGCACCACCGTGGTGTTCGAGGTGACCAAGGTGCACCAGGTGCCGAAGAAGGACTTCGAGCGCGAAGGCGTCTACGACGACACGGCCGATCCCGAGCTGAGGCTGATCACCTGCGGCGGGGTCTTCGACCGGTCCGCGCACAACTACGTCGACAACATCGTCGTGTACGCCCGCCTGGTCCAGGCCTGATTTTCGGTTTTTGTCGGTGCCCGGTGCAACACTGTGCCGGTCGTCACCAGCGGCGGCACGGACGAGGGTTGGGAGTCGGCATGGTGTTCCGGGACGAAAGATGGCCCGACGGTACGCCCAGCTGGGTGGACCTGATGGTGCCCGACCAGGAGAAGGCGATCGCCTTCTACAGCGGCCTCTTCGGCTGGACAGTGCATCCGGGCGGTGCGGAGACCGGTTTCTACGGCATGGCGGAGCTGCGGGGCCGCCCGGTCGCCGGCATCGGCCGGACCCCACCGGGCCAGGACGTCCCCGCGGCCTGGACGACCTACCTCGCGGTGTCCGATGTGGACCGCACGGCCGCGGCCATCACCGAGGCGGGCGGGCGGATCGTCGTGCCGGTGATGGAGGTGATGAAGGCGGGCCGGATGGCCGTCGCGGCCGATCCGGCGGGCGCGGTCTTCGGGCTCTGGGAGGCCGGCGACCACATCGGCACGCAGGTCACCGCGGCCCCCGGCGCGCTGGCCTGGAACGAATGCCTGAGCCGGGACTACGCGGCCGCGAAGCCGTTCTACGAAGAGATCTTCGGCTACGGCTTCCAGGACATCTCCGGCGACGACTTCACGTACGCGGTGGTGCTCATCGACGGGCGCCCGGTCGGCGGGCTCGGTGGGGTGCCCGCATCGCTGCCACCGGAGGTGCCGTCGTACTGGTCGGCGTACTTCTGGGTGGCGGACGCCGACGCGGCCGCGGCCAAGGTGACCGAGCTCGGCGGCCGGGTCGAGGGCAAACCCTTCGACTCGCCGTACGGGCGGCAGGTGCGGGTCGCCGACGACCAGGGCGTGCCGTTCATGGTCATCGCCCCGAACGCACAATCCGGCGAGCCGGAGGGCTGGGAGGTGTGACCGGGCAGGCCGGGAGCGCCATGAGGCGGCACCCCCGGCCGTGGCCGGTCAGTCCTCTTCGTCGACCCAGTCGAAGGTCTTGGTGACGGCCTTCTTCCAGTTGCGGTACTCGCGCTCGCGGCGGGCGTCGTCCATCGACGGCTCCCACTGCTTGCCCTGAGCCCAGTTGGTGCGGATGTCGTCTTCGGACTTCCAGAACCCGACGGCGAGGCCGGCGGCGTACGCGGCACCCAGCGCGGTGGTCTCGTTGACCACCGGGCGGATCACCGGCACGCCGAGGATGTCGGCCTGGAACTGCATGAGCAGCTCGTTGACGACCATCCCGCCGTCGACCTTGAGCGCCTTCAGCGGCACTCCGGAGTCGGCGTTCATCGCGTCGAGCACCTCGCGCGTCTGGAACGCGGTCGCCTCCAGCACCGCGCGGGCGAGGTGTCCTTTGTTGACGAACCGGGTGAGCCCGACGATCGCGCCGCGAGCGTCGGATCGCCAGTAAGGAGCGAACAGACCCGAGAACGCCGGGACGAAGTACGCGCCGCCGTTGTCCTCGACGCTGCGCGCGTGCTCCTCGATCTCGGCCGCGGTCGTGATCATGCCGAGGTTGTCGCGCAGCCACTGCACCAGCGAACCGGTGACGGCGATGGAGCCTTCCAGCGCGTAGACCGTGTCGTTCGAGCCGATCTTGTAGCAGACCGTGGTGAGCAGCCCGTTCTGCGACATCACCTTCTCGGTGCCGGTGTTGAGCAGCATGAAGTTGCCGGTGCCGTAGGTGTTCTTGGCCTCGCCGGGCGAGAGGCAGGCCTGGCCGAACGTCGCGGCCTGCTGGTCGCCCAGGATGCCCGCGATCGGGACGCCGGCCAGCGCGCCCTTCTCGCGGACCTTGCCGTACTCCTCGGACGAGGAGCGGATCTCCGGCAGCATCGAAAGGGGGATGCCCATCTCGCCGGCGATCTCGGTGTCCCACTGCAGGGTGTCGAGGTCCATCAGCATGGTGCGGGAGGCGTTGGTCGGGTCGGTGACCTGGACGCCGCCGTCGGCCCCGCCGGTCATGTTCCACAGCACCCAGGTGTCCATGTTGCCGAAGATCAGGTCACCGGCCTCGGCCTTCTCGCGCGCGCCCTCGACGTTGTCCAGGATCCACTTGACCTTGGGCCCGGAGAAGTACGTCGCGAGCGGGAGGCCGACCTTGTCGCGGTAGCGCTCCTGGCCGCCGCCGAGGTTGCCGAGCTCGGTGACGATCTTGTCGGTGCGGGTGTCCTGCCAGACGATCGCGTTGTACACCGGCTTGCCGGTCGTCTTGTCCCAGACGAGCGCGGTCTCACGCTGGTTGGTGATGCCGACGGCGGCGATGTCCTTGGCGGTGATGTCGGCCTTGGCCAGCGCGCCCGCGGCGACCCGGCGGGTGTTCTCCCAGATCTCTTCCGCGTTGTGCTCGACCCAGCCGGCGCGGGGGAAGATCTGCTCGTGCTCGCGCTGGTCGACGGAGACGACGCGGCCTTCGTGGTTGAAGATCATGCACCGGGTGGACGTGGTGCCCTGGTCGATCGCTGCTACGTACGAAGTCATGTGTGCTCCCGGAAATTCGCGTCGGAGGAGGCGATCAGGTCAGGTTGTGGACGACGAGGTAGAGCAGGGCGGCGATGGCGCCACCGGCCAGCGGGCCGACGACCGGGATCCACGAGTAGCCCCAGTTGGCGTTCGCCTTGTTGCGGATCGGCAGCAGGAACGCGTACGCGATGCGCGGGCCGAGGTCGCGGGCCGGGTTGATGGCGTAGCCCGTCGGCCCGCCGAGCGAGGCACCGATCACCAGCACCACGAACGAGACGCCCGCGTAGCCCAGCGCGGAGTTGCCGAAGTTCGGCGTGCCGCCGTCGCCGGCGGCGTACACCGGGCTGAGCAGGATCCACGCGACCAGGACGAACGTGCCGATGATCTCGGTGACGAGGTTCCACGCCGTGTTCGGGATCTGCGGTCCGGTGGAGAAGATGCCGAGGGTGTTCTCGGGCTCGGGGTGGTCGTCGAACTGCAGCTTGTAGGTGGCCCAGCAGAGCACCGCGCCGATGATCGCGCCCGCCATCTGCCCGATGAAGTAGAACGGGACGTCGGCCCACGGCGTCTTGTCGGCGATGGCGAGCCCGAGGGTCACCGCCGGGTTGAGGTGCGCGCCGCTGGGCGCGGCGATGCTGGCACCGGTGAAGACCGCGAAGGCCCAGCCGAGGTTGATGAACAGGAATCCCGCGTTGTAGCCGTTGTTCTTGCGCAGCACGTGGTTGGCCACCACGCCGTTGCCGAGCAGGATCAGCGTCGCCGTTCCCAGTAGTTCCCAGACGATTATCGCTCCAGCACTCACCGCTGCACCTCCACACTGGACACTCTGCGCAGGGTCGATCACGGCGTGCCACGGCACCGTTGCCGACCCACGTCCGCGCGACGTTACCGGGGCGTAGAAGCTACTTCCAAGCACCGGGCAGCCGAATCTTTTCAAGATCGCGGAGGGTTACGCCACAAGTGTCATCCGTGGACGGGCGGATGATCACCGGGTCGTGCGATGCTGGAAGCCTCGCCGGCACGAGGAGGAATGTCACGTGGCGCAGCACGCAGCGGAGACCAACCCGGCTCGACTGGGCCCGGTCAAGCGGGAAGAGACGTGGCAGCGGCTCGGCAAGGAGACGTTCGACCTGGTCGTCATCGGCGGCGGCGTGGTCGGGGCGGGCACGGCGCTGGACGCCGCGACGCGCGGGCTGCGGGTTGCGCTCGTCGAGGCCCGCGACCTCGCGTCCGGGACGTCGAGCCGGTCGAGCAAGCTCTTCCACGGCGGCCTGCGGTACCTGGAGCAGCTCGAGTTCGGCCTGGTCCGGGAGGCGCTGCGCGAGCGCGAGCTGATGCTGACGACGATCGCGCCGCACCTGGTGAAGCCGGTGAGCTTCCTCTACCCGCTGACGCACCGCGTGTGGGAGCGCCCGTACACCGCGGCGGGCCTGCTGATGTACGACACGATGGGCGGCGCCCGCAGCGTCCCGGGTCAGAAGCACCTGACTCGCGCCGGCGCGCTGCGGATGGTGCCGGCGCTCAAACGGTCGGCCCTGATCGGCGGGATCCGCTACTACGACGCCCAGTCCGACGACGCCCGCCACACGATGACGGTGGCCAGGACGGCGGCGCACTACGGCGCGGTCGTGCGGACGTCGACCCAGGTCGTCGGCTTCCTGCGCGAAGCCGACCGGGTGTCCGGCGTGCGCGTGCGCGACGTCGAGGACGGCCGCGAAACGGAGATTTCGGCGGCCGCGGTGATCAACTGCACCGGCGTCTGGACCGACGAACTCCAGCGCCTGTCGGGCGGCCGCGGCCGGTTCCGGGTGCGGGCGAGCAAGGGCGTGCACATCGTCGTCGCGCGCGACCGGATCGTCTCGGAGTCGGGGATGATCCTGCGCACCGAGAAGTCGGTGCTGTTCGTGATCCCGTGGCGCAACCACTGGATCGTCGGGACGACGGACACGGACTGGAACCTCGACCTGGCCCACCCGGCGGCGACGAAGCACGACATCGACTACATCCTCGAGCACGTCAACACGGTCCTCGCGACCCCGCTGACGCACGACGACATCGAAGGCGTGTACGCGGGCCTTCGCCCCCTGCTGGCGGGGGAGAGCGAAGAGACGTCGAAGCTGTCCCGCGAGCACGCGGTGGCTCGGGTGGCCCCCGGGCTGGTCGCCATCGCGGGCGGCAAGTACACCACCTACCGCGTGATGGCCGCGGACGCGGTCGACGCGGCCGCGGTGGACCTGCCGGGCCGCTCCCAGCCGTCGATCACGGACAAGGTCCCCCTCTTGGGCGCGGACGGCTACCACGCGCTGGTCAACCAGGCCGACCACCTGGCCGCCGAGCACGGCTTGCACCCCTACCGGGTGAGGCACCTCCTGGACCGCTACGGCTCACTGGTCCACGAGGTCCTGGCCTCGGCGGAGGGCCGCCCGGAGCTGCTGAAGCCGATCGAACACGCCCCGGACTACCTGGGCGTCGAGGTCGTGTACGCGGCTTCGCACGAAGGGGCGCTGCACCTGGAGGACGTCCTGGCCCGCCGGACGCGCATCTCGATCGAGTACGCGCACCGGGGGGTGGACTGCGCCGAGCAGGTGGCCACCCTGGTGGGCGAGGTCCTGGGCTGGTCGCCCGAAACGGTGAAGCACGAGATCGAGGTCTACCGGGCCCGGGTGGATGCGGAGCGCAGGTCCCAGTCCCAGCCGAGCGACGAAGCGGCGGACGCGCTGAGGTCGGCGGCACCGGAGGCCCGCGCGGGCATCGTGGAGCCGGTGAGCTGAAGTCCGGCGTGGGATCCGGTGGCGGTCAGGAAGTGCGGTGCCACCGGATCAACCGCTCACCCGTGGGCGCTCGTTCCGCCTCCGGGCCGACCAGCGTGAACCCGCAGCGTTCGGCCACGATCGCCGAGGCCGCGTTGCTCTCCTCGTACCGGTAACTCACCTCGGTCAGCCCCAAGCCGCCGAAGCCGAACCGCAGCGCCGCGTTCAACGCCGTCGTCGCGATCCCCTTGCCGCGCTCCGCCGGGTGGACCCAGATCGTCGCCTCCGCGTACGACGCGTCCAGGTTCAGCTCCCGCAACCCGACCTCGCCCAGCAGCCTGCCGGAGGTCGGCTCCGCGATCGCCCACGAACAACGCTCGTCGCCCGCCCACTGGGCGGCTCGCAGGGCCACGTACTCGGTGGCCTCGTCCAGCGTGCGCAGCCGGTAGTTCAGGACGTACTTGCGGTGCGTCGGGTCGGCGAACGCCTCCATCAGCAACGGGCGGTCATCGATGTGACGGTCGGCGCGCAGCTGGCGCAGGTAGTACGTGCCCGCGTTGATCTCCACCGGTTCCACTCCACCCAGCCTAGCCAGGCCGCAAGCGAGCCGCCCCCGGCCCGGCGGCCAGCCGCCGGAGCAGGGTTCAGCGGCGGCGGCGCATCCCCGCCATCGCCGCGACCACCAGCGGCAACGCCACCGAGATGATCAGCAACCGGCCCCGGGACAGGATCAGCACCGCGATCGCCAGCACGATCGCGATCGGCACCGCGCTGCGGGTCAGGAAGTTGGCCAGCGGGCTCTCGCCGGACCTCACCGGGACCCCGGGCGCGGAAACCCCGTTCAGCAACGCACTCGGCCGAGGCGACGGCAGGTCGTCGAAGAGCGGGACGAGCTCGCTGACCCGCCTCGCCGCCGTGACCTTCGCGGACCTCGTCCCGTACTCGTCGATGTCCAGCCGGCCGGTGCGGACGTGTTCCTCCAGGACGTCCAAGGCGTCCTGGCGTTCCTCGTCGCTCAACCGCATGTCGCCCACGGCGGGATCAGCGGCCCAGCTCGCGCCGGTAGGAGTCACGCAGCTCGCGGCGGCGCTCGCGGTCGCGCAGGTGCCGGTCGCGGCGGTCGTGGTGCCGCTGGTCGTGGTTCCAGTCGTGGCCCCACATCGACTTGCCGAACACGGTCAGCCCGATCGGGACGAAGATGATCGGCCAGGCCAGGACGCCCGAGGCGATCAGCGCGATCGCCGCGATGAAGGCCAGCGGCACGATCGCGGCGAGGAACCGCTGCGGCGGCGACCAGTTGTCGGGTGTCCCCGGCGGCCGTGGCGCGGGCGCGGCCGCCGGCTCGGGCGGCGGCGCGACGGCCTGGGGGACGTCCTCGTACGCCGGGTGGGGAGCCGGCAGGTCCGCGAAGATCTCGCCGAGCTCGCCGCGCGTCTTGGCCGCGGTGATCCGGGCCGAGCGCTCGCCGTACTCGTCGATGTCGATCCGTCCCGCCGTCATGTGCTCGCCGAGCGCGGACAGCGCGGACTCACGGTTCTGGTCGCTGATCCGCAGCTGCGGAGACGGGACTTCGGTCACGTAGTCGATGGTAGGCCGCTCCGGGGGCGGCCCACCACGACATCTGTAACGAACCGTGCTACTTGATCTCGAGCAGCTGTGTGCCTTGCGTCACGGCGGCGCCGACCTCGACCGAAAGCCCGGTGACGGTGCCCGCTTTGTGGGCGGTGACCGGGTTCTCCATCTTCATCGCCTCGAGGACGACGATCAGCTCACCGGCTTCGACCGCCTGGCCCTCTTCGACGGCCACCTTCACGATCGTGCCCTGCATCGGCGCCATGACGGCGTCGCCGCTCACCGCGGCCTTGGTGCCGCCGGCGCGCTTGCGCGGCTTCGCCTTGACGGCGGTGCCGCCCCCGCCGCCGCCTTCGAGCGCGAACCCGCCCGGCAGCGACACCTCGAGCCGGCGCCCGCCGACCTCGACGACGACGTTCTGCCGCGGTTCCTCTTCGGCGGCCTCGACGTCCGGCGCCACGAACGGCTCGATCTTGTTGTCGAACTCCGTCTCGATCCAGCGCGTGTGCACGCTGAAGCCGTTCTCGTCGCCGATGAACGCCGGGTCGTCCACGATCACGCGGTCGAACGGCAGGACCGTCGCCATGCCTTCGACGACCATCTCGGCGAGGGCGCGGCGGCTGCGCTCGAGGGCGTTGGTGCGGTCCGAGCCGGTGACGATCAGCTTGGCCAGCATCGAGTCGAACTGCCCGCCGATGACGCTGCCGGATTCGACGCCCGAGTCGACGCGCACGCCCGGCCCGCTCGGCGCGACGAACTTCGTCACCGTGCCCGGCGCGGGCAGGAAGCCGCGGCCGGCGTCCTCGCCGTTGATGCGGAACTCGATCGAGTGGCCGCGCGGTTCGGGGTCGGAGGTGATCCGCAGCTTTTCGCCGCGCGCGATGCGGAACATCTCGCGCACCAGGTCGAGCCCGGTCGTCTCCTCCGACACCGGGTGCTCGACCTGCAGCCGCGTGTTGACCTCGAGGAAGGAGATCGTGCCGTCGACCGCGACGAGGTACTCGACCGTGCCGGCGCCGTAGTAGCCGGCTTCCTTGCAGATCGCCTTCGCCGACTCGTGGATGCGCTTGCGCTGGTCGTCGCTCAGGAACGGCGCGGGCGCCTCCTCGACGAGCTTCTGGTGCCGGCGCTGCAGCGAGCAGTCGCGGGTGCCGACGACGATCGCGTTGCCGTGCATGTCGGCCAGCACCTGCGCCTCGACGTGCCGCGGCTTGTCCAGGTACCGCTCGACGAAGCACTCGCCGCGGCCGAAGGCGGCGACCGCCTCGCGGGTGGCGGACTCGAACAGCTCGGGGATCTCTTCGCGGGTGCGGGCGACCTTGAGGCCGCGGCCGCCACCGCCGAACGCGGCCTTGATGGCCACCGGCAGGCCGTGCTCGTCGGCGAACGCGACGATCTCGGCGGCGTCCTGCACCGGCTCCTTCGTGCCCGGCACCAGCGGCGCGCCCGCGCGCATGGCGATGTGGCGGGCGGTGACCTTGTCGCCGAGGTCGCGGATGGCCTGCGGGCTCGGCCCGATCCAGGTCAGCCCCGCGTCGAGGACGGCCTGGGCGAAGTCCGCGTTCTCGGAGAGGAAGCCGTAGCCCGGGTGCACCGAGTCGGCACCCGACCGCTTGGCGGCGTCCAGCAGCTTGTCGAAGTTCAGGTAGCTCTCGGCGGCCGTCGTGCCGCCCAGCGCGAAGGCTTCGTCGGCCAGGCGCACGTGAGGCGCGTCGCGATCCGGATCGGCGTACACCGCGACACTGGCCAGGCCAGCGTCCTTCGCGGCTCTGATGACGCGTACCGCGATTTCGCCACGGTTGGCGACCAGGATCTTGGTCACCGGACCACCCGTGGTTTCGCCGACCTGCTCGGCCACCCCGCACCTCCTGCGTCCGACAGCTGCATTGCTGACCGCCCACGCGGCATCTGGGAAGTCTACGGATATGACGTCGGGAGTCTCTTGAGTGAGAGCTGAACCACGCTCAGACGTGGTGGCGCAGCTCCTCGGGCAGCGGCGAATCGAGCACGATCACGTCGTACGGGTTCGCCGAGTGCACCTTCGGCAGGTGCTCGGTGTTCACCAGGACCCACGGCTGGTGCTCGCCGCAGCAGTCGATCAGCCGGTCCAGCGCGGTGAAGGCGACCAGCGCGGTCCGGCCGTCCGGCGTCCGGCGCAGCTCGATCGACGCGCCTTCGGTCTCGGTGCTGACCGGGCCGGTCGGGAGGTACAGGGCGGGCGGCAGGTTCGGGTTCGTCACCGGGACAACATAGACGGACACCCTCCGCTACCCGTGACCCCGTCGGGTTGAACCCGCCACATCGCGACGGGGCGCTGCCGACGCGTGGTCGCGAAGCGGCTTACGCTCTGCCTTATGCGGACTACGGCAGCGCGGACGCCTCGGTCGGCGCTGCTCACCGCGG
>NZ_MUMI01000448.1:3892-4075 GCF_002155975.1 Amycolatopsis kentuckyensis | reverse complement strand
CACCCTCGTCCGCGACGACCGGCTCGTCAGCTACGTCGTGCCCGCTCCCGCCACCGAGGAGGACCCGGAGCTCGTCGAGGACTGGCTGTCCACCTTCCAGGCGCAGTACGACCGGGCCGGCACCGCCCCGTGGGGAGAGGACTTCGACGGCTGGAACAACAGCGTCGACGGCGCACCGTTGCC
>NZ_MUMI01000448.1:0-3886 GCF_002155975.1 Amycolatopsis kentuckyensis | reverse complement strand
CTCGAAATCGGCGTCGGCAGCGGGCTGATCCTGTCCCGGCTGGCCCCGCACTGCGAAACGTACTGGGGCACCGACTTCTCGGGCGCCACCGTGGACCGGCTGCGCGCCCAGGTCGCGCACCGGCCGGAACTCGAGGGCAAGGTGGAACTGCGCGTGCAGGCCGCCGACGTCCTCGACGGCCTGCCGTCCGGGTTCTTCGACGTGATCGTGCTGAACTCGGTCATCCAGTACTTCCCCGACGCCGGTTACCTCACCGGCGTGCTGACCGGGCTGGCCGGCCTGCTCGCGCCCGGCGGTGCGATCGTCCTCGGCGACGTCCGCCACCGGGGGCTGCTGCGCTGCTTCCGGACCGAGGTCGAACTGCACCGCTCGGCCCACCGCGGCGCCGACGCCCTGCGCCGCGCCATCGAGCAGGGGGTGCTCGGCGAGCGGGAACTGCTGGTCGATCCGGAGTACTTCGCCGCCCTCGCCGACCGGGAGGCCGGCTTCGCCGGCGTGGACATCCGGCTCAAGCGCGGCTCCCACGGCACCGAGCTGCTTCGCTACCGGTACGAGGTCGTGCTGTACAAGAGCCCCGGCGCGGCCGTGTCGCTTTCGGACGCCGAGACCCTGCGCTGGGGCACCGACGTCGAGGACCTCGCGGCACTGGAAGCCCGGCTGACCGGGCGGCCGGACGCCCTGCGCGTCGCCGCGATCCCGAACGCCCGGCTGACCGGGCCGGTCGCGGCGGCCGGGCTGGTGGCCGGCGGCAGCGCACCGCAGGCGGCCGCCCGGGTGCTCACCACCGGTCCGGGCGGGAGCACGGCCGTCGATCCCGAGGCGGTGCACGAACTCGGGCGGCGCACCGGCCACACGGTCGTCGTGACCTGGTCGGCCCGGGGCGACGACCTCATGGACGCGGTGTTCGTCCGCGGCACCGGTCCGCTGAGCGGGGGGTACCTGCCCGCCGGACCGGCCGGCAGCCTGGCCGGCCACGTCCGGGAACCGTCGGCGGGCCGCCGGGCCGCCGCGCTGCCCGGTGCGGTCCGGGCGTTCCTGCGCGACCGGCTGCCCGAACACCTGGTGCCGGACGCCGTCGTGGTGCTCGCCGAGGTGCCGGTCACGCCCAACGGCAAGGTGGACCGCAAGGCCCTGCCCGAGCCCGACTTCGCGGCGGCGGGCCGGGGACGTCCGCCGCGCACGCCGAAGGAGGAGATCCTCTGCGCGGTGTTCGCCGACGTCCTCGGGCTGGCCGGTGTCGGCATCGACGACCGGTTCTTCGACCTCGGCGGGCATTCCCTGCTGGCCACCCGCGTGATCAGCCGGGTCCGGTCGGTCCTCGGGGTCGAACTGGCGGTGCAGGACCTGTTCGACGCGCCGACCGTGGCCGGGCTGGCCGCCCGGCTCGACGGCGGGCGAGCCGCCGGCCGTCCGGTCCTGCGGCCCCGCCCCCGGCCGGCGGAGATCCCGCTTTCCCCCGCGCAGCAACGGTTGTGGTTCCTCCAGCAGCTGGAAGGACCGAGCGCCACGTACAACACGCCGCTGGCCGTCCGGCTGACCGGGCCGGTCGACCGGCAGGCCCTGCGCCGGGCGCTGGCCGACGTGGTGGACCGGCACGAGGTGCTCCGCACGGTCTTCCCGGAAACGGGCGGCCGGCCGCGGCAGCAGGTGCTCGAGGGGGCCGAGCCGGTCCTGGAAGTGGTGCCGACCAGCCGGACCGCGCTGGGCAGTGCGCTGGACGACGCGGTGCGGTACCCCTTCGACCTGGCGGCCGAACTGCCGGTGCGGGCCTGGTTGTTCCACTGTGGACAGGACGAGTACGTCCTGCTGGTGCTGCTGCACCACATCGCGGGTGACGCCTGGTCGCTCGGGCCGCTCAGCGCGGACCTGTCGGCGGCCTACACCGCCCGGCTCGCCGGGCACGCCCCGGACTGGCCGCCGCTCGAGGTCCAGTACGCCGACTACACGCTCTGGCAGCACGAACTGCTCGGCCACGAGAGCGATCCGGACTCCGTCATCGCCCGGCAGATCGGCTTCTGGCGGGACACCCTCGCCGGCGCCCCCGAAGAGCTCACCCTGCCCGTCGACCGGCGCCGCCCGGCCGTGCCCAGCTTCCACGGTGCGCTGGCGGAGCTCCGGTTCGGCGCCGAACTGCACGAACGCTTGCTGGAACTGGCCCAGGACAACGACGCCACCCTCTTCATGATCCTCCAAGCCGGGCTGGCCGCAGTGCTGTCCCGCCTCGGCGCCGGCACCGACATCCCCCTCGGCTCCCCCATCGCCGGACGCCTCGACGACGCCCTCGACAACCTCGTCGGGTTCTTCGTCAACACCCTCGTCCTGCGCATCGACCTCGACGGCAACCCCACCTTCCGCGACGTCATCACCCGCACCCGCACCACCGACCTCACCGCCTACACCAACCAGGACACCCCCTTCGAACACCTCGTCGAAAAGCTCAACCCCGAACGCAGCACCGCGCGGAACCCGCTCTTCCAGGTCATGCTGGCGCTGAACAACACCGGCGCGGCCGCGGGCGTGCACTGGGACCTGCCGGGGGTGCGGGTGCGACCCGAACCGCTCGGCACCGGCGCGGCGCGGTTCGACCTGACGTTCGGCCTCGCCGAGCGGCGGGCCGCCGACGGCGCGCCGGACGGCATCGCGTGCTACCTCGAATACAGCACCGACCTGTTCGACGCCCCGACCGTCCAGCGGATCCTCGACCGGTTCGAACTCCTGCTCACCGCCGCCACCGCCGACCCCGACACCCGCGTCGGCGACCTCGACATCCTCACCACCGCCGAGCGCGCCGAGCTGCTCGCCGTACGCCCCGCCGTCCCGCCGCGGACCCTGCCGGCGCTGTTCGAGGAGCAGGCCGCTCGCACGCCCGAGGCCGTCGCGGTGACCGGTGAGCACTCGGCGCTGACCTTCGCGGAACTCGACGCGCGGGCCGACCGGCTGGCCCGCGTGCTCCGGGCCCGCGGCATCGGCCCGGAGGCCGTCGTGGCGATCGTGCCGCCCCGGTCGCCCGACCTGGTGGTGATGATGCTCGGGGTGCTCAAGGCCGGAGCGGCGTACCTGCCGGTCGCCGCCACCTTGCCGGCCGACCGGATCCACCGGATGCTGCTCGACGCGGCGCCGGCCCTGCTGCTGGACACGCTCGCGGACCGCGTCGAGGCGCCCGGTGACCTCGCCGCGCTCACGCTCGACGCGCCCGAGGTGCGCGCCGAACTGGCCGCGCACCCCGCCCGGCACCTGACCGATGCCGAGCGGGTCGCGCCGCTCGACCCCGCGCACGCGGCGTACCTGATCTACACGTCCGGGTCCACCGGGCGGCCCAAGGGCGTCGTGGTGACCCACGCCGGCGCGGCCGGCCTGGCCGCCGCGTCCCGCGGGGAAATCGGTGGCCTGGGCCCCGGCAGCCGGGTCCTGCAGTTCGCCACGCCGAGCTTCGACGCGGCGTTCTGGGAGGTGTTCGCGACCCTGCTGACCGGCGGCACGGTCGTCACCGCCGCTCCCGAGCGGCTGCTGCCGGGTCCCGGTCTCGCGGCGCTCGTCGCGGAGGAGTCGGTGACGCACATGGTGCTGCCGCCGTCGGCGTTGGCAGCGCTGGACGAAGGATCCCTGCCGGAGGGCATGACGGTGATCGTCGCGGGCGAGGCCTGCCCGCCCGACGTCGTGGCACGGTGGGCACCGCGGTGCCGGCTGCTGAACGCGTACGGACCGACCGAAGCGACCGTGTGCGCCACGGTCAGCGAGGAGCTCGACGCCGCCGCGCCGCCCCCCATCGGGTCGGCCGTGACCGGCGTGACCTGCTTCGTGCTGGACGAGCACCTCCAGCCGGTCCCACCGGGGGTCCCGGGCGAGCTGTACCTCGTCGGCGCGTCACTGGCCCGCGGCTACCTCG
>NZ_MUMI01000447.1 GCF_002155975.1 Amycolatopsis kentuckyensis | reverse complement strand
CGACTCCGGACTGGTCGGCCGAATCCGCCGAGAGGACGGCACCACGCAGCTGACGGTCGGCGGCTGGCCGGCGTACACGTACGCATCGGACGACGAGCCGGGAACAGCAACCGGCCACGGCGCGGGCGGCACGTGGTACGCATTGGAACCCAACGGCTGCAAGGCCGACCAGTCCGGAGTCGATGCCCGCGGCGACCGTGATGCGGCCGTCCGCCGGTACCGGTGGCCACTTCGCAACGCAGGCCGCGTCGCAAGTGGACTTTCCGGAATCCTTGCCGTCCTTGGTGAACAGGTACAACGTCCGGCCCTCCGCGTCCGTGAGGACCTGGCCGAGACCGTCGACTTCGGCGGTCTCGAGGGTCGCCGGGTCGGCTTTGCGGCCCGCCGGGGTCACCGGCGCCCAGTCCGCGCTGACCTGCCGGCCGAGCGCGACGCCCGGCCCGGTGTCCTTCGCGTACCGGTAGACCGGCCAGCCGTCGATCGTCACCTGCTTGCGGCCGTCCGGCCGGGTGACCTGGCCGACCAGTCCGCTCTCGACCCCGGCCGCCACCGCCGGGACGTCGGAGACCAGCGGTGGCCACGTCATCGCGCACGGGCCGGCGCAGGTCGCCCGGGGCGGGTCGGCCGTGTCCTTCGCGTACCGGTAGAGCGTGTGCCCTTCGGCGTCGGCCAGTACCGTGCCCAGCCCGTCCACAGTGGACGAAATCAGCTGGGCCGCGGCGCCGGCCGGAACCGCGCTCGCCGGCTGCTGCTGCGCCCCGAGCACCACCGGCTGGACGGCTCCGGACGTGGCGTACGGGTTGGTCCCGCAGGCCGCGACCAGCGCGAGTCCGGCGACGGCGATCGGTGCGGCAACAGCCGGGCGAGCACGGTTCATCGGAAGTTCTCCTTCCCGCTTGCGAAGTGGCGCAACAAGGGCGTTATTCGGCGCAGACCTTGCCGGAGTTGATGCAGTTGACCAGGCGGCCCATGATCTGCTTGCTCATCACGTTCGCGAAGTCGTCGTGGTCGGACTTCGGGTTGTGCTCTTCCTGGGCGAACGCGTCCACTTTGTACTGCTTCTTCTGCTGGACGTCCTGCGGGACGTCGTACACCAGGGTGACCTGCAGCTGCGGCACGTTCTTGAACCCCTGCGGGCACTTGCCCTGCTGGTCGGCGAAGACGATGTGACTGCGGTGGTCCGCACTGTCGGTGTTCTTGCCGTCCCAGCAGTTCGGGAACGCGTGGATCCGCTCGACCTTGCTGCCCTGCGGGCAGATCGGGTACTTGTCGGTCAGCCGGTCCTCGAACCCGGTGCAGGTCCAGCTGGGCCGCGCGTTCTTCGGGCCGTTGGTGCTCTGCTTGGCGTCACCGTAGAGGATCTTCAGCCCGAGCGGCATCGCGACGACGTTCTGCGCGCCACCGCCGATGAACTTCAGCGTCGCGGACTCCGGCTCGATGATCTCGCCGTCGTTGTCGCCGACCTCTTCGTTCTCGCCCTGCGGACCGCCGAGCTCTTCCTGCTGCTGCGCCTGGTCCTTGTTCTGGCCCTGGTTCTGCTGCTGGTTCTTGTCCTGCTGGTTCTGGTTCTTGTCCTGCTGGTTCTGGTCCTGCTGCTGGTTGTTCTGGTCCTGCTGGTTGTTCTGGTCCTGCTGGTTGTTCTGGTCCTGCTGCTGGTTCTGCTGCTGGTCGCGCTGACGACGCTGCCGGTCCTGCTGCTGGCCGTCGTTCTGGTCGCCCTGCTGCTGGGCGCTCAGCCCGGTCCGGCCGCCGCCCTGACCCCGGCGCTCGCGCTGGTTCTGGTCCTGCGCGTCCTTGGCGTCCTGCGCGCTCTTGTCCTGCTGGACGTCGCCCGTCTTGCCCTGCTGTTCCTGCTTGGCCTGCTGGTTCTTGCTCTGGTTGGCCGCTTCGTCTTCGCGGTCGATGCGGATCACGGGCCAGAAGTACGCCGACTGGTCACCGTTCTTGCAGGTGGTGTCGCCGGCGAGCAGGCTCTTGAGGCTCGAGTCGGCGTCCGTCGTCACGTTGCCGACGTAGTCGTGCAGGTGCTGGGCGCCGTTCTTGATCCCGGGCTGCGCGATGAAGTTGTCCGGGTTGTGGTGCGCCCCGTCCGCGTTCGTTCCACAGTCGACGGTGAAGGAACCCTTGGCACCCTTCTGCTTCAAGGCCGCGTTCACGTTGCTGCCGGCGGGAACCTTGTTGATGTCGATGAAGAACGACGGGTCCGCGGGGTCCGCGCTGGCTTCGCCCGTGCGGCCCGCGCTGACCGCCACGGCGAGTGCGCCGACGGCGATCGCCAGGCCGATCGCACCCATCGCGATCTTGGTTCGGCGGGCAACGCGGTGCTTGCCCGTCACGGGGGACCGAGAATTCCGGGCCATAGACTAGTTCACCTCGTTCGTTATTCCGGGCGCGCGCCGGTGAGCGCGGCAGCCCGGGCAAGAACTACCGTTGATTGGAGCTCGAGATCGCACGGAACCCGAGTGGGGATGCTTGCGGTTCCGGCTGTCGGGATGCATCGGGGGATGCATTGGGGGATACGGACATGGGCGCCCCGAGGTTCAAAAGCGACCGGTCCGTTATCTGTTCGTTATCTACGGAAACGCAACCGGACAGCATTTACCCAGGTCACGACGTTTCACCGAAAAGAAAGAGATTCAGCGCTGGACGACGACGAGGACCGTGCCGTCCTCGCCGCGCACCTCGAACCGGCTGATCTGGTCCATCGCCAGGGAGACCGAACCCTGCAGCCGCAACGGCTCGGGCGAGCCGGGAATGCCGAACCCCTTGGGCGGCACCGACCAGCTGGAGACGACGCGCTCGGTCCCGGTGGCCGGGACGGCGACCAGCTGGCACTTCACCGGACCGACGATCCCGCGCAGCTCGAGCTCGACGCGGCTGCCCCACTCCACCGGCGAAACGGTGACCAGGGCACTGACGGCGGACCCGCCGCTGCCGCGGCCGTAGGTCTGGCCGCCGCCGGGCTGGCCCTGGGCGCCCGCGGGCGGTGCGGTGGACGTGGCCGGGACGCTCGTCGCCGGCGGGGGCTGCTTGTTGCCGGGAGCGGCGAGCGAGGCGGGCGGGACGGCGTCGGCCGGCCGGACCGCGAGGGTCACCAGCGGGCCGGCGATCACGGCCGCCGCGGCCGCGGCGCCGGCGAGGATGCCGATCCGGCGACGGCGGCGGCGCTTGACGGCGGCCTCTTCCATGAGGCCGCGCAGCACGCGGGGGCCCGGGGACAGGGTGCGCGGGCTGGGCGCGGGCATCGGGGGCTCCGGCCAGCTGCGCTTCACCAGGTCGAGGACGTCCGGCAGCTGGTAGAGCTCGATCAGGTCGAGCTGGCAGTGCGGGCAGTTCATCAGGTGGGCTTCGAACTGGGTGTTCTCGGCCTCGCTGAGGACGCCGAGCACGTAGGCGGCGACGTCGGTGTGCGGTGATCCGGCCACGCTCAGTTCACCCCCGCTCGCGCAGAGCCCGGCGCAGCGCGCGGACGGCGTGGTGGATGCGGGACTTCACGGTGCCCGGCGGCACGCCGAGGGTCGCCGCGACCTCGTTCACGGTCCGATCGCGCAGGTAGGTCTGCTGGATGGCCTCCCGCTGCTCGGGCGAAAGGCCCTGCAGCGCCTCGTAAACGATCATCGCGGCGAGCGTCCGGTCCGATTCGTCGGACACCGCGATCGCGTCGGATTCGATCTCCTCGAGCTCCTGGGGCCGGACGCTGCGGCTGCGCCAGCCGTCGATGACGATCCGCCGGGCCACCGTGAACAACCAGGCACGCAGCATCTCGGGCTGGCGGTCGAGCTTGTCCGCGTTCCGCCACGCCTTGATCAGGGTCTCCTGCACGACGTCCTCGGCCCACTGCCGGTCGTGGCCGGTCAGCCGCAGCGCGAACGCCATCAGGGACCCGCCGAACTCCTGGTAGAGCGCCTTCGCCAGATCGTCGCTGCCGTCGCCGGACTCGACGACGGCCTCCTGATCTCCGATGGATCTGAGCGCTCGGGTGTGCCGTCCCACGCGGGACATCCTGGTGGGCCGGACGGCCTACGTCCAGTACTTCCGGCCCGCAAACCGGGAGCAAAACTTTTTTGAACCGTTTCCGGACCGTGTCCGTATCCCCTACCGAAGACCCCGACCAGGCGTTGTCCCCCGCAACGCTCCGCATCCACTCCGGACCGAATGTCCACTGTGGATCTTTCGCGCCCTTTTCCGTTGCACTACCGGCAACAGCGCGTAGTCATGCCCCACGGAGGAGCAGTGATCCGCATTCCCCGCCCGGTGGTCCCCGCCGCCGTGTGCCTCACCGCACTCACCCTGCTCACCGCCTGTACCGCCGGCG
>NZ_MUMI01000446.1 GCF_002155975.1 Amycolatopsis kentuckyensis | reverse complement strand
CCAGCCTCGGGGCGGCGGCCCGCGGTGAGCCTTGGGGCGGTGGCCCCCGGTCAGCCTTGGGGCGGCGGCCCGCGGCCAGCCTCGGAAAGGCGGCCGCGGTCAGCCTTGGGAAGGCGACCCGCGGTCAGCCTCAGAAAGGCGGCCCGCGGTCAGCCGCGCGGCGGGGTCTGTGGCAGGTCCAGCCGGTACACGCTCACCGTTCCCGAGCTGAACTCCTTCTTCAAGCCCGGCAACCCCGCCAGCCTGCTCAGTCCCGGCGCCAGGCTGTACGTCAGCTTGCCCGTCCAGTGGTGGCCGTCCGTGCCGACCGTCGGGGCCGAGGTGTCCACGTACACCCAGCGGACGTTCTTCGCCCGGAGGATGCTCTGGACCTCGGCGTCCTCCGGGTAGTAGTTGAACATCGCCAGCAGGGTGATGTTGTCCTGGATCGGGCTGTGGCCGTCCGGGACGATGTTCAGGATCGGCAGGTCGTAGTCCACGTACAGCAGCGTCGAGCCGTCGTTCGCGTTGTTGAGGATCGTCTCGCCCGGGGCCGCGTGCTCGTGCAGCCACTTCGCCGCCGCGTCGTCCGCCGCGTCGTAGCGGACGAACTGCGGGGCCGCGTAGCGCTGGCTCAGCGACAACGCTCCCGTGTTCATGTAGCCGCGGAACGACGTCAGCGTCAGCGCACCCAGCAGCACCACGATCAGCCCGTACGCCACCGCCGGCCGGAACCGCGCCGGAACCGGGTTGCGCTTCTGAACCGCGACGACGAACAGCCCGACAGCCACGAACAGGACCCCCGCCAGCGGGGGAATCAGCAGGTAGACGTGGGTGTCGAGGCGGTTGGCGACGCGGTAGTAGTACCGGCCGATCATCGCGCCGAAGCCCGAGTTGGGCGAGTAGTGGAAGCTCACCATGACCGTGGCCCAGAACAGCCAGGCCGTCAGCAGCGGCCACGCCCGCCGCGACAGCAGCGTGGCGACGACGCCGGCCAGGCCCAGCAGGCCGAGCACCAGCTGGCCCATTGTGCCGCTCGGGTCGAAGTAGCCGCCGTAGGGCAGCCGGGCGACCAGCTCGAACGACGCGCCGAACTGCACCCCGCGGATGTTGGCCGGCGCGTCGACCACCGAGCCGTTGCCGAGCCGCAGCAGCGCCAGCACGTCCGGGACGATCAGGACGACGGCGACCACGCCCGCCAGCACCAGCGGCAGCAGCGCGCGGACGAAGGCGAGCCGGCCCGCCTTGGTGAACAGCAGGCCGATCATGGCCGCGACCGTGGTCAGCGCGACCGAGGTCAGCGCGCTCGGGTGGAGGTTGAACGCGCCGGCGGCGGCGACGCCGACCAGCACCGCGCGTCCCCAGTTGCGCTTGCCGATCACCAGCATCACGGCGACCAGCCCGGGCATGAGCGTCATCGCGGCCGCGTTCGGCAGGACGCCGCCGTCGTGGGCGAAGGCGATGCCGGGGCGGTACAGCTGCACCGAGACCAGCGCGGCCACGCCGGCCGCGAGCTCGACCCAGCCGCGGCCGAGCCGGCCGTGCCGGAGCACCGCCGCGGTGAAGGCGGCCACCGACAGCGGCAGCACGACCACCGAGAACACGACGGTCGCCAGGTTCAGGGACAGCATCGTGTCCCCGAAGATGTCGGTGAGCAGCGCGCTGATGTCGGTGAAGCCGGGCGGGTAGAACTGGACGTTGGTGTCGTGCACCACGTCGATCGGCAGGATCTGCCAGGGCGCGGCCTTGCCGGTGAAGTGCGTGAACGCGGTCAGCACGGCGTGCGTGACGGTGTCGTGCTCCTGGGTCGGCGTCTGCCACGACCCGAGGCCCTTGTGCCACACGCGGACGCCGAGGCCGACCCCGGCGACGGCGATGAGCGCGCCCAGGACCTGGGCGACCGTCCCGGCCCGGCCGGTCAGCGTGCGCAGCCGCGGGTCTTCGGCCGGCTCGACCGGCTCGGCGGCCGCGCGACGACGGCGGACCAGCCACCGCACCCCGCCGAGCACGAGCAGGACGACCACGAGCGCGACGGCCGCGGTCCACAGGCCGAAGCGGAGCCCGGTGACGCCCGTGAAGAGCGACACGAGCAAGACGAACCCGGTGGTCAACGGCGCCGAAAGGCCCGCCAGCCACAACCGTTCGCGTACGCCGGTGACCAGGAGGATCGAAAATCCCGGGAGCAACACCACCAGGATTCCCGCAGCCAGCCGGACAGCTTCGGACAGCATGCTTTCTCCGATCAACAAAGCCGCCAACGCCGGCGAGTCTATGGGTGGCCGCGGTCCGCCCAGGATGCGGGTGACCAGCGAGCTGACGTGCACGGTAGCGTGGCCGCCGCCCGGAGAACGGCGGTCACCGCGGGTGCGGGACGGACCACGGCGGAAAATGGGGTGGGAGAATGGGTTTTCTGCTCGTTCTGGCCGCATTCTGGCTCCCGGGCGCCGTTTTCGGCGCGGCGATCGGCCTGCGCGGCTGGACGCTGGGCGCGGCGGCGCCGGTCCTCACCTTCGGGATCGTGGCCCTCGCCATCCCGCTGCTGGGCGGCACGGGCATCCGGTGGACCGCGCTCTCCGTGACACTGTGGACGCTCGTGGTGTCGGCCCTCGGTTTCGCCGTCACCTGGGCCGTGGCCCGGTTCACCCGGCGGCGCCGTCCGGACGCCGAGACGCCCGAGCGCCCGCGGTGGTCGTGGCGCGCGCACGCCTTCACGGCCCTCGGGGTCGCCGCGGGGATGGCGGTCGGCGCGCTCACCGTGCTGCGCGGCATCCCCACGCCGGGCACGGTCAACCAGGACTGGGACGCCGCGTTCCACGCGAACCTCGTCCGCTGGATCGCCGAGCGCGGTGACGCGCGCCCGTCGACCATCGGCACCATCGCGAACCTGCCGGACGAGACGCACTACTTCTACCCGGACACCTACCACGCGCTGCTCGCCCTGCTCTTCGGCAAGGGCGGGCTGACCGTGATGCCGCTGCTGAACTTCGCGTCCATCGCCGTCACCTTCGCGGTGCCGCTCGGCGTGGCCGCGATGTGCCGCGCGTGGCGGATGCCGGCGGTCACGGCCGGCGCGGCCGCGGCGGCTTCCGCCTGCTTCACCTCGTTCCCCTACGACCTGTTCTGGCACGGCCCGGTCTGGCCGTACGCCGCCGGCGTCGCCCTGGTCCCGGCCATGCTCGCGGTGGTCCGCCTGCTGCTCGAGCCGGGCGGGGCCACCGGACCGCTGGCCGTCGGGGTCGGGGTCGCCGGCCTGGCCGCGCTGCACACGAGCGTCGTGTTCGTCCTCGCCGTCTACTGCGTCCTGATCCTGGCCGTCGTGCTCGTCAAGGTCGAACCGATCGACTGGCGGCGGGCCTGGCCGTCGCTGGTGGCGGCCGCGCTGCTCGCCGTCGGGCTCGGCCTGCCCCAGGTGCTGCCCTCGCTCTACAACGCCGGCGGCGTCACGTCCGCGGTCTGGGCGAACGCGGCGACCATGACCGGCGCGGTCGGGCAGACGGTCACGTTCTCGCCGATGGCGAGCTTCCCGCAGTGGTGGCTCGGCCTGCCCGCCATCGCCGGCATCTTCCTGCTGGTCCGGCACCGGCGGATGATCTGGCTGGTGGCCGCGTACGTCGTCCTCGGCGGCTTGTACGCGGCGACGGTCTCCATGGAGAACGGCCTGGTCCACCTGCTCAGCGGGCCGTTCTACAACGACAACTACCGGCTCGCCGCGCTGCTGCCGATGATCGGCGCGGTGGGCTTCGGCGAGTTCGTCCACACCGCGACGGCGTGGTTCGCGGCGAAGGTCCGGCCCCGGCTGCCGAAGCTGCACCCGGCCGCGCCCGTCCTGGCCGGCGTGGTGCTGCTCGCGGCGGTGATCGGCGGGTTCAGCCGCGGGTACGTGCACCTCAACTCCGTCCACGTGAACATCGCCTACCGCGGCTTCCCCGCGGTGAGCGCGGACGAGGAGACGGCGTTCGCCTGGCTGGCGCAGCACACGGTCCCCGGCGAGCGCGTCCTGAACGACCGCCTCGACGGGTCGGTCTGGATGTACGCGCTGCAGGGGGTGCAGCCGACCCAGTGGAACTACTACGGCGCCCCGCGCACCAGCGACGTCGGCTACGTCAGCGCGTTCGCGAACCGGCTGGAAAACGACCCGAAGGCCCGGCAGATCCTGCGTGGACTCAAGGTCCGGTACGCCTTCGTCGGCCAGGGCAACGCCGTCCCCGACCAGCGCAACGACGCCGGGCTCCTGCACCTCGACACCACACCCGGGTTCAAGCTGGTCTACCGCAACGCCGGGGCCTCGATCTACGAGATCGCGGGGCAGCAGGACGTCGTCGCGGCCGGTGCCGCACCAGGGTCCGCGGCCGGTCACGGGCAGTGAAAGGCTAAAGTGATCGCGTGTCAGTGACCCCGGTGACCAACCGCCGTGTGCTCATCGTGATGCCCGCCCTCAACGAGTCGGCGAGCGTCGCGTCGGTCATCGAGCAGGTGAAGCGGGCCCTGCCGGACGGCGATCTGCTGGTCGTCGACGACGGCTCGGTGGACGACACCGCCAAGCTGGCCCGCGCCGCGGGTGCCGAGGTGGCCCGGCTCGCCGTGAACCTCGGCGTGGGCGGCGCGATGCGCACCGGCTTCCGCTACGCCGCCGCCCGCGGGTACGACGTCGTCGTGCAGGTGGACGCCGACGGCCAGCACGACCCGGACGAGCTCGACGCGCTGCTGCGCGGCCTCGACGACGCGGACATCGTGATCGGCTCGCGGTTCGCCGGCAAGGGCGCGTACAAGGCCAGCGGGCCGCGCAAGTACGCCATGGTCGCGCTGTCGATCGTGTTCTCGCGGCTGGCGAAGACCCGGCTCACCGACGTCACCTCGGGCTTCAAGGCGATGGGGCCGCGCGCGATCCGGCTGTTCGCCGGCTACTACCCGGCCGAGTACCTCGGCGACACGGTCGAATCGCTGGTCATGGCCATCCGGGCCGAGCTGACCATCAAGGAGATCCCGGTCATCATGCGCGAGCGCGCGGGCGGCACGCCCAGCCACTCGCCCGTCAAGTCGGCCGTCTACCTGGGCCGCGCCGGGCTCGCGCTGCTGCTCGCGCTGGTCCGCCGCCGCCCCGCGGTCGACTCCTCAGACTCGGCATAAGGAGCTCGGGAAGATGGAAGGTTGGCGCGTCCTCAGCATCGTCGTCGCCTGCGTCGTGCTGTTCGTCGTCCTCGAGATGATGCGGCGGCGCAAGCTGCGCGAGAAGTACGCGGGCGTGTGGCTGATCGTCGCCATCGGTGTCGTGGTGCTGGCCGCGATCCCGGCGGCCGCGAAGTTCCTCGCCGGGCTGACCGGGGTGGAAACCCCGTCGAACTTCGTCTTCCTCCTGGCCGGCGTCGTCCTGGCGCTCGTGTCGCTGCACCTGTCCACCGAGACCGGGCACCTCGAGGAAGAGGTGCGCACGTCGGTCGAGGAGATCGCGCTGCTGCGCTGCGAACTCGAGGACACGCGGCGCGAGCTGGCGAGCCGGATCGCCGAGCTGGAGGCGAAGACGGCGGCTCCCGACGACGTCAAAGGGCTTCCGGAGGTCGAGCGCGTCAGCAAGTGACGCGCTGATCGAGGCCCTGCTCGCCGCGCCCGCGCGGCTGGGCCGGGTGCGGGTGCTGGCCATCGACGGCCCGTCGGGCGCCGGGAAGTCCACCCTGGCCGCCTCGGTCGTCGAGGGGCTGACCGCCCGCGGCTGCCGGACGTCCCTGGTGAGCACCGACGCCTTCGCGACGTGGGAAGACCCGGTCGCCTGGTGGCCGCAGCTCGTCAACGGCGTCCTGCGCCCGCTGGCCGACGGCGTGCCGGGCACGTACCGGCGAGTGGACTGGTCCACCGGGACACCCCGGCCGGGGGAGCTCGTCCGGGTGGAAGTTCCGGATGTCCTGGTGCTGGAAGGCGTCTCGAGCGGCCGGACTTCGGTAAGACCCCTGCTTTCGCACCTCTGCTGGCTCTCCGGCGGGTCCGCGGCCGAGCGGCTCACCCGGACCGTCGAACGGGACGGCGCGGCCGCAGAGGCCGAATTGGCGCGGTGGCAACGGTTCGAGCGCGGCTGGTTCGCCGTCGACGGCACCCCCGAGGCCGCCGGAACCCGACTTTCGTAGGGGACCGCGTGGTCACGCATCGTGACCGGGCTGCTCCGGATCGATTAAGCAATCCGTAGCCGGATACACGTGTGGGGCAATGTCGGTACCGCCATCTGAGTCATGGATCAGGCACTGGGTGCAGCCACCACCCGTAAATGGTCACATTCTGTCGTGATTTACGGACACATTGCGGTCAAATCGACGTCCACGTAGCGCGATCGTAACCTCACGTGCTTAAGTGCGGGCCGAGTTCCCGCTAGTGTCGGCGAGCACACCGATCGTCCGTCGAGTTCCTGACCGACCGGACGGTGACTTAGAACCCGAAACATCTCCCAAGGGGTGCCAGATGCAGCAATTGCGGCTGACCCGAACACGCCGCGTGGCCCTGATCGGGCTCAGCGGCGCGCTCGCGGTTTCGCTGTCCGCCTGTGCGGAATCCAAGCGTGAAGAGGGCGCAGGGGGTGGTTCCGGGGGCACCATGATCTTCGGCGCGGCCGGTAACCCGAAGTTGTTCGACCCGATCTTCAACGACGAGGGCGAGACCTTCCGGATCACGCGGCAGATCTTCGACACGCTGATCCAGAACAAGCCGGGCACCGCCGACCTCGAGCCCTCGCTGGCCGAGAAGTGGGAGCCCAGCAACGACGGCAAGACGTGGACCTTCTCCCTCAAGCAGGGCGTGAAGTTCTCCGACGGCACCGCCTTCGACGCGACCGCGGTCTGCTTCAACTTCGACCGCTGGTACAACATGAAGGGCGCCGCCGCCCAGAGCCAGATGATCTACTACGCCGACGTCTTCGGCGGTTTCGCCAAGAACGAGAGCACCGACTACAGCGACCCGGTCTACAAGAGCTGCGAAGCCAAGGACCCGGCGACCGCGGTCGTGAACCTGAACAAGGCGAAGGGCGCGTTCCCGGCGGCCTTCACCCTGCCGTCGTTCGCGATGCAGAGCCCGGCCGCTCTCCAGCAGTACAAGGCGGACGTGGTCACCCAGTCCGGCGACTCGTTCACCTACAGCGAGTACGCGAACAAGCACCCGGTCGGCACCGGCCCGTTCAAGTTCGACAGCTGGGACCAGGGCAAGGGTGAGATCGCCCTGTCCAAGAACGACACCAGCCCGACCCAGACGGCCAAGCTCGACAAGCTGATCTTCAAGGTGATCCCGGACGAGAACGCCCGCAAGCAGGCGCTCAAGGCCGGCGACATCCAGGGCTACGACTACCCGGCGCCGGCCGACTACGGCCTGCTGCGCAACGAGGGCGAGCAGGTGCTGGTGCGCCCGCCGTTCAACGTGCTCTACCTGGGCATCAACCAGTCGGGCCCGGCCGGCGAGAAGCTGAAGGACGTCCGCGTCCGCAAGGCGCTGGCCTACGGCATCAACCGCGAGCAGTTCGTCAAGAGCAAGCTGCCCGAGGGCGCCGAGGTGGCCACCGAGTTCGTGCCCAAGACGATCTCCGGCTACACCGACGAGGTCACCAAGTACCCGTTCAACCAGCAGCAGGCCAAGGATCTCCTGCAGCAGGCCGGGGCGACCAACCTGACGCTGAAGTTCTACTACCCGACCGAGGTCACCCGGCCGTACATGCCGAACCCGGCGGACGTCTTCACCTCGATCTCCGAGGACCTGAAGGCCATCGGCGTCAAGATCGAGCCGGTCGCCAAGCCGTGGAACGGCGGTTACAAGGACGACGTGCAGAAGTTCGGCAAGCAGGACCTGCACCTGCTCGGCTGGACCGGTGACTACAACGACGCCGGGAACTTCGTCGGCACCTTCTTCGGCCGCACGAAGAAGGAGTTCGGGTTCGACAACCCGCAGCTGTTCCAGGCGCTCGCCGCCGCGGACGCTTCGCCCCCGGGCGACGCGCACGCCAAGGCGTACCAGGAAGTCAACAAGCAGATCATGGACTACCTGCCTGCCATCCCGATCTCCTACGGCCCGCCCGCCATCGTGGTCGGCCCGAAGGTCAAGGGCCTGGTTGCCAGTCCGCTGACCGACGAGCGGTTCAACACCGTCACCGTGAACTGACGGCTCAACGCCGCGAGGCATGGGGTGGGTGCTACCGCACCCACCCCATGTTCCGTACTCAGCGGGCTGCCACCTAAGGACTGCAAGTGCTCCGTTTTCTCGTGCGTCGGCTGCTACAAGCGATTCCGACGCTGCTCATCCTGTCCATCCTGGTCTTCGCCTGGCTACGGTCGCTGCCCGGAGGGCCCGCCGCCGCCCTCCTCGGCGACAAGGCAACGCCGGAGAAGATCGCCAACCTCAACCACGTGCTGGGTCTCGACCAGCCGGTCATCATCCAGTACTTCAAGTTCCTCGGCCGCGCGATCACCGGTGACTTCGGTGCCTCGCTGGTCTCGACCCAGCCGGTGATGTCGGAGATCGGCACGTTCCTGCCGGCCACCATCGAGCTGGGCATCACGGCGATGATCATCGCGGTGCTCATCGGCATCCCGGCGGGCTACCTTTCGGCCCGCTACCGCGGTGGCGCCGTTGACAACGTGATCATCGTGCTGACCCTGATCGGTGTCGCGGTCCCGGTCTTCTTCCTCGGCTACATGATGCAGGACCTGCTCGCCGGGCCGCTGGGCCTGCCGTCGCAGGGCCGGCAGACCGCGGGGCTGGACGCCACCGCCGTCACCAACTTCGCCGTCCTCGACGGCATCATGACGAGCGAATGGGACGCCGTCTGGGACGCGATCAGGCACCTGATCCTCCCGGCGTTCGCGCTCGCCACCATCCCGCTCGCGGTGATCACCCGGATCACCCGCGCGTCGGTGCTCGAAGTGCTCAACGAGGACTTCATCCGCACGGCCAACTCGAAGGGCCTCACGCAGCCCGTCGTCCGGCGGCGGCACGTGCTGCGCAACGGCCTGCTCCCGGTGGTCACCACCATCGGCCTGCAGACCGGCGCGCTGCTCGGCGGCGCGGTGCTGACCGAGCGGGTGTTCAACTTCCGTGGCCTCGGATTCCTGCTGGCCGAAGGCATCGAACGGCGTGACTACCCCCGGCTCCAGGCGCTGCTGCTCTTCGGCGCGCTGGTGTACGTGCTGGTGAACATGCTGGTCGACGTCTCGTACGGGCTCATCGACCCGAGGGTGCGTGTGCGATGAACACTCTGCTGAACAAGAAGAAAGAGCCGATCGACAAGCTCGCCGCGGCGAGCGGGAACAGCCTCGGCCGCGAAGCCCTGCGGCGGATGCTGCGCAGCCCGGTCGCGATCACCGGTGGCGTGATCACCGGCTTGTTCGTGCTGCTGGCGGTGTTCGCGCCGCTGATCGCGCCCAAGGACCCGTTCGAGCGCTACCTGCAGGGCGAGGTCGCCCTCGGCCAGGGGATCATCCCCGGCTCCCAGCCGGGCTACCCGCTCGGCGTGGACGACTTCGGCCGCGACGAGCTGTCGCGGCTGCTCGTCGGCGCGCAGAACACCCTGCTCGTCGGGGTGCTGGCCACGGTGATCGGCGTGCTCCTCGGCGTCATCATCGGCGGGCTCGCCGGCGCGTTCGGCGGCTGGGTCGACACCGTCCTCATGCGACTGGTCGACGTCATGCTGTCGGTGCCGTCGCTGCTGCTGGCGATTTCGGTCGCGGCCCTGTTCGCCAAGCCGAGCCAGTGGACGGTGATCCTCGCCGTCTCGCTGATCGGGGTGCCGATCTTCGCGCGGCTGCTGCGCGGCTCCATGCTGACGCAGCGCAGCAGCGACCACGTCCTCGCGGCGACGTCGCTGGGCGTGAAGCGCAGCGCGATCGTGTTCCGGCACATGCTGCCGAACTCGCTCGGCCCGGTCATCGTGCAGGCCACGCTGACCCTGGCGACCGCCATCCTGGAGGCCGCGGCGCTGTCGTTCCTCGGCCTGGGCGACCCGGACCCGAACCGGGCGGAGTGGGGCATCATGCTGAGCAAGGGTGCCCGGCAGTTCCTCGACGTCCGGCCCGAGCTCGCGTACTACCCGGCGATCGCGATCATCATCGTCGCCCTCGGGTTCACGCTGCTCGGCGAGTCCCTCCGCGAAGCCCTCGACCCGAAGAACAGGCGGTGAACCCCCATGGCACTCCTTGAGGTCCGTGATCTCACGGTCCAGTTCGTCCGCCGCGGCGAGCAGTCGTTCACCGCGGTGGACAAAGTCAGCTTCGACGTCGAGCCGGGCCAGACGGTCGGCCTGGTCGGCGAGTCCGGCTGCGGCAAGTCCGTGACGTCGCTGGCGATCATGCGGCTGCTGGCCAAGCGCGGCAACAAGGTCAGCGGCTCGGTCCGCTTCGAAGGCACCGACCTGCTTCGCCTGTCCGACAAGGACATGCGCGACCGCCGCGGCCGCGACCTCGGCATGGTGTTCCAGGACCCGCTGTCCTCGCTGAACCCGGTCATCCCGATCGGGCTGCAGATCACCGAGGTGCTGGAGCGCCACCGCGGGATGTCGCGCAAGGCGGCGTCCGTCGAAGCGGTGGACCTGCTGGACAAGGTCGGCATCCCGGACCCGTCGCGGCGGCTTTCCGAGTACCCGCACCAGCTTTCCGGCGGGATGCGGCAGCGCGCGCTGATCGCGATCGCGCTGGCGTGCCGCCCGCGGCTGCTCATCGCCGACGAGCCGACGACCGCGCTCGACGTCACCATCCAGGCGCAGATCCTCGCGCTGCTGCGGGAACTGGTGCAGGACACCGGCACCGCGCTGATCATGATCACGCACGACCTCGGCGTGGTCGCCGGGCTGTGCGACGAGGTCAACGTCCTCTACGGCGGCAAGATCGTCGAGCGGGCGCAGCGGCACCAGCTGTTCGCCGAGCCTCGGCACCCGTACACGCACGGCCTGCTGGCGTCGATCCCGCGGCTGGACGCGGGCCGCGGCGAAAAGCTCGTCCCGATCCGGGGTTCGGTGTCCGACAACATCCCGTGGGACCACGGGTGCGCCTTCGCGCCGCGCTGCCCGAACGCGCTGCCGGTCTGCCGCGAGGTCCAGCCGCAGCTGGTGCCCGATCAGGGCGGACTGCTGCGCTGTCACAACCCCGTGCGGCCCGCGGTCGCCGCGGGAGGAGGAACCCGATGACCCGTCCTGCTGGTGACGTGCTGCTCGAGGTCACCGACCTCAAGGTGCACTTCCCGATCAAGAGCGGCATCGTGTTCGACCGGACGGTCGGGCACGTGTACGCGGTCGACGGTGTCGACCTGGCCATCCGGAGAGGCGAAACCTACGGCCTGGTGGGCGAATCCGGCTGCGGAAAGTCCACTTTGGGCCGGGCCATCCTGCGGCTCAGCGAGCCCACCAACGGTTCCGTGAAGTTCGACGGCACCGACGTCGCGCAGCTCAAGGGTGAGGAACTGCGGAAGGCCCGGCGCCGGATGCAGATGATCTTCCAGGACCCGATGTCCAGTTTGGACCCGCGCCAGTCGGTCGAGTCCATCCTGCTCGAGGGCATGCACGCGCACGGCCTCGACAAGGACAAGGAAGCCACCCAGCGGCGGCTGCGGCAGCTGCTGGCCGCGGTCGGTCTCCCGGAGACGTCGCTGCGCAAGTACCCGCACGAGTTCTCGGGCGGGCAGCGCCAGCGCATCGGCATCGCGCGGGCGCTGGCGGTGGAGCCGGACCTGATCGTCGCCGACGAGCCGGTGTCCGCATTGGACGTTTCGGTGCAGGCCCAGGTGGTGAACCTGCTGGAGGACCTGCAGGCCCAGCTCGGCCTGACCTACGTGGTGATCGCCCACGACCTCGCGGTGGTGCGGCACATCTCCGACCGCATCGGCGTGATGTACCTGGGCGCGCTGGTCGAGGAGACCGACGCGGACTCGCTGTACCGGGACCCGCTGCACCCGTACACGCGGGCGCTGCTGTCGGCCATCCCGGTGCCGGACCCGCAGGTCGAGGACACCCGCGAGCAGATCCTGCTCGCCGGTGACCTGCCGTCGCCGGCCAATCCGCCGTCGGGCTGCCGCTTCCACACGCGCTGCCCGTGGAAGCAGGCGAGCCTGTGCGACACGGACCGCCCGCAGCTGCGCGAAATCGGCGGCGGTCACCGGGTGGCGTGCCACTACGCGGAGGACATCCGCGACGGGCGCATCCAGCCGCACGAGGTGAAGCCGGAGCTGGTGGAACTGACCGGGGCGCTCAACCCCGACCTGGGCCCGCCGGACGTCGGCACCGCGGCCGAGATCCTGTGACGCTCTGATGTTCCGATGAGAACGGCCGGCCGGGCCTCGTCCCGGCCGGCCGTTCTCAGGTTGCCGGCTTGGTGGCCCGCGACTGCAGGTACGCCTGCTCCGGCAGGCTCAGCGTCCGCCGGGCGGCGGCTAGGTACGCCTCGCGGGCCCCGGCCGCGTCCCCGGTCAGCTCCAGCAGGTGCGCGCGGATCGCGTCGACCCGGTGGTGCTGCGCGAGCGCGGGGTCCGTCGCCGCTTCGGCCAGCTCCGCGAGCCCGGCTTCGGGGCCGTTGACCTGCGCGAACGCCACCACCCGGTTCAGCGTCACCATCGGCCCGGGCGCCACGACCCGCAGCAGGTCGTACAGCGTGAGGATCTCCGCCCAGTCGGTGTCTTCGCTGGTCACGGCCTCGTCGTGGACCGCGGCGATCGCGGCCTGCAACTGGTAGGGGCCGACGGGCGCGGTGGCGAGGGCCTTGGTGATCAGCGCGACGCCCTCGTCGATGAACGCCCGGTGCCAGCGGGTCCGGTCCTGTTCGGCCAGCGGGACCAGCGCCCCGGTCGCATCGACGCGCCCGGGGCGGCGGGCTTCGGTCAGCAGCATCAGGGCCAGCAGCCCGGCGACCTCGCCGTCGTCCGGCAGCTCCGCGTGCAGC
>NZ_MUMI01000445.1 GCF_002155975.1 Amycolatopsis kentuckyensis | reverse complement strand
ACTCGAGCCCGCGGGACCACCCGCGTCGGCGGGACCGCCCCCGCCGGCGCCACCGAGCAGCTCGCCGGACACCGTGTACCAGACCGCCCGCGTCCGCAGGCTCTGCTCCGGCAGGTCGAGCGGCGTGTGGTCCAGGACCTCCCCGGACGGCCGCCGCCGCAGGTACCCCACCACCTGGGACGTCACGGCCACCTCGCCGAGGCAGACGCTCACCCCGCCGTAGTCCTGCTTCTCCTGAGTGGCCAGCACCGAGATGTCCACGATCTCGCGCGGTGTCGTCGTCCAGTCCGGGTTCTCCGCGTGGACCAGCGCCAACCCCTGGTCGAGATCCAGCTCGTCAACGACGTACGACGACCCCTGGTGCAGGTACACCGCGCCGGGGTGCACGGCGAAGCAGGCCGAACCCGGGTCGACCGTTCCGAGCATCCGGCCGGAATCCGACTCGACCACCGCGATCTGCTCGCCGCCGGTGCCGCGGATGCCGACCTCGGCGTGCGGCCGGTCCCGCGAGGTCCAGTACCAGCCGCTCGACCGGCGCCGCACCAGCTTCTGCTCCGCCAGCTCGGCCAGCACCTCCTGGGCCGCCGCGCCGCCGAACACCTCCAGCTCGGGCAGCGTCAGCGGCAGCTCGGCGACGGCGCAAGCGAGCTGCGGCGCCAGCACGTACGGGTTCGCGGGGTCCAGCACCGCCGTCTCCACCGGCCGCGAAAGCAGCGCCGCCGGGTGGTGCACCAGGTAGGTGTCGAGCGGATCGTCCCGCGCGACGAACACCACCAGCGCCGAATCCCCGGAGCGGCCCGCCCGGCCGGCCTGCTGCCAGAACGACGCGAGCGTTCCCGGGTAGCCGGCCAGCACCACCGCGTCCAGGCCCGCGATGTCGACGCCGAGCTCCAGCGCGTTCGTCGTCGCGACCCCCAGCAGCCGGCCCGACAACAGCGCCGCCTCCAGCGCGCGACGCTCCTCCGGCAGATAGCCGGACCTGTACGCCGCAACGGTTTCCGACAACACCGGGTCCACTTCGGACAGGATGCGCCGCGCTCCCAGCGCCGCCAGCTCCGCGCCCCGCCGCGACCGGATGAACGCCAGCGACCGCGCGCCTTCCAGCACCAGGTCGGCGAGGATCCGCGACGTCTCCGCCCCGGCCGAACGCCGGACCGGCGCGCCGTTCTCCCCGGTCAGCTCCTCCAGCAGCGGCGGCTCCCACAACGCGACCGTCCGGGCGCCGCGCGGCGAAGCATCCTCCGTTACGGCGACACAAGAGACGCCCGTCAACCGCGAAGCGAACGAAGCCGGCGAAGCCGTCGTCGCCGAAGCGAGCACGAACACCGGCGAAGCGCCGTAGTGCTCGGCCACCCGCCGAAGCCGGCGAAGCAGCAGGGCGACGTGCGAGCCGAAGACGCCGCGGTAGCTGTGGCACTCGTCGACGACCACGCAGCTGAGCCGCCGGAAGAACGTGGCCCACCGGCCGTGCGCCGAGAGGATCCCGCGGTGCAGCATGTCCGGGTTGGTGAACACCCAGTTCGCGTGCGCGCGCACCCAGTCGCGCTCGGCCATCGGCGTGTCCCCGTCGAACGACGCCGCCCGCACGCCCGGCACGTCCAAAGAGGACACCGAACGCAGCTGGTCCGCGCCCAGCGCCTTCGTCGGCGACAGGTACAGCGCGTTCGCCTTCTCGCCCGCGGCCAGCCGGGACAGCACCGGCAGCTGGTAGGCGAGCGACTTCCCCGAGGCCGTGCCGGTCGAAATCACGACGTGCCGACCCTCGTACGCGTGCGAAGCCGCCTCGGCCTGGTGCGTCCAAGGCGCCGAGACGCCGCAGTCACGCAGCGCAGCGACCACCGCCGGATCCGCCCACGACGGCCACTCTGCGTAGCGTGCGGCGCGACCCGGGAGGTCCGCGACGTGCGTGACCGGGTGCTCGCGCGCCGGGGTGCCGGCGGTCACCCGCCTCAGCAGCCGCTGCCCACGTGATTCGTCCACCCGCCGAGCTTGGCACAGGGGTACGACAGTTCCGGCATCCCCAGCTGCGCCAACGGATCGGCGAAAGGGTGATCGATCAAGTGAGGAGGCTCACAAGGTAACGGAATGTACCGTCACCGGGACGGCGTGAAGACGCTGGTTGCGATACCAATACACTCCCGCAATCCACACCCTCTGTGGTGAGCGTCATGTGAGACGTGCATTGCTGCCCGGCTAGCGTGTCGCTCGGTACAGGGTCCATGCCAGCGCCGGCCGTGTCGAACCCTCGGCTTGCCGTCGACGCTGGCGATCGGCGACGTCTCCTGGAGGACGAATGTCACGGCAGTTCCTCGCGGAGGGCGGGTCCATCACGCTCTCCGGAGGTGGCTACACGATTGTCGGTGTAGTCGCCGTGGTCGCGCTTGCCGCACTCGTCATCGGCTACGTCCTGCTCAAGGAGGTGCTGGCCGCAGGCCAGGGCACCGCCAAGATGCAGGACATCGCCAAGGCGGTGCAGGAAGGCGCGGCCGCTTACCTCAAGCGGCAGCGGAACACCCTCGCCATCTTCGGCGTGGTCGTGTTCCTCCTGCTCTTCATCCTTCCCGCGGACGACTGGAACGAGAAGATCGGCCGTTCGATCTTCTTCCTGGTCGGCGCGGGTTTCTCGTTCACGATCGGCTACCTCGGCATGTGGCTGGCGACGCAGGCGAACCTGCGCGTCGCGGCCGCGTCGCGTGAGGAGGGCGGCCGCGAGAAGGCGATGCGGATCGCGTTCCGCACCGGTGGCGTGGTCGGCATGATCACCGTCGGCCTCGGCCTGTTCGGTGCCGCGGTCGTCGTGCTGGTCTACACCGGCCAGGCGCCCAAGGTGCTCGAGGGCTTCGGCTTCGGCGCGGCCCTGATCGCGATGTTCATGCGTGTCGGCGGCGGTATCTTCACCAAGGCCGCCGACGTCGGCGCGGACCTGGTCGGCAAGGTCGAGCAGGGCATCCCGGAGGACGACCCGCGCAACGCCGCCACCATCGCGGACAACGTGGGCGACAACGTCGGTGACTGCGCCGGCATGGCCGCGGACCTGTTCGAGTCCTACGCCGTCATGCTGGTCGCCGCGCTGATCCTGGGCAGCACCGCCTTCGGCGTGCACGGCCTGATCTTCCCGCTGATCGTGCCGGCCATCGGCGTGATCACCGCCGTCATCGGTGTCTACATCACCAAGGCGCGCGCGGGGGAGGGCGGCCTGGTCACGATCAACCGCTCCTTCTACATCTCCGCGGTGATTTCCGCGGTGCTGTCGGCGATCGCGGCGTTCGTGTACCTGCCGAGCAGCTTCTCCGAATTCGGCACGGGCTTCGAGGGCACCGGCAACCCGGCGGTCATCGCGACCATCGCGGTGATCATCGGCATCGTCCTCGCGGCGGTCATCCTCAAGCTGACCGGCTACTACACCGGCACCGAGTACAAGCCCGTCAAGGACGTCGGCCAGACGTCGGAAACCGGTGCGGCGACGGTCATCCTGTCCGGTATCTCGATCGGTTTCGAGTCCGCCGTGTACACCGCCCTCGTCATCGGTGCGGCCGTGTTCGGCGCCTACCTGCTGGGTGGCGGCGTCGCGCTGTTCGCCGTCGCGCTCGCCGGCACCGGCCTGCTGACCACCGTCGGCGTCATCGTCGCGATGGACACCTTCGGCCCGGTTTCGGACAACGCGCAGGGCATCGCCGAGATGTCGGGCGACGTCGACGAGAAGGCCGCGCAGATCCTCACCGAGCTGGACGCGGTCGGCAACACCACGAAGGCCATCACCAAGGGCATCGCGATCGCCACGGCCGTCCTCGCGGCGACCGCGCTCTTCGGGTCCTACTCCGACGCGATCACGAAGGCGATGGGCGTCGGCGGCGACTTCATCGCCAACATCGTCGGCCCGGCGACCCTGGTCGGCGTGATCATCGGTGCGGCCGTCGTGTTCATGTTCTCCGGTCTCGCGGTCAACGCGGTGTCCCGGGCCGCCGGCGCGGTCGTCTACGAAGTGCGCCGCCAGTTCCGCGACATCCCGGGGATCATGGAGGGCACCACCCGTCCCGAGTACGGCAAGGTCGTCGACATCGTCACGCGCGACTCGCTGCGTGAGCTGACGACGCCGGGTCTGCTGGCGGTCTTCGCCCCGATCGCGGTCGGTTTCGGCCTGGGCACCAGCGCGCTCGCCGGCTACCTGGCCGGCGCGATCGCCTGCGGCACCCTGATGGCGATCTTCCTCGCCAACTCCGGTGGCGCGTGGGACAACGCCAAGAAGCTGGTCGAAGACGGCAACCACGGCGGCAAGGGTTCGGCCGCGCACGAAGCCACCATCATCGGTGACACCGTGGGCGACCCGTTCAAGGACACCGCCGGCCCGGCGATCAACCCGCTGATCAAGGTGATGAACCTGGTTTCGGTGCTGATCGCGCCCGCCATCGTGCAGCTGACGGTCGGCGACAGTGCCAACACCGCCGTGCGCATCATCATTTCGCTGGTCGCGGTCGCGGTGATCGTGGCGGCGATCGTGGTGTCGAAGCGCCGGGGGACGGTCCTGACGGACACCCCGACCGAGATCACGGCCTGACGGAGAACGGTTCCCGGGCCCGGCACGCGACGTCGCGTGCCGGGCCCGGGGCTTGTCGGGTCATCCCACGCTGGCACGGCGACTTGCGAAGCAGCACCGAGTCGGTACCGTCGGCCCTTCCGGGACGTCGTCGAGCAGGAGGTACGCAGGTGCGGCAGCGGTCCACCGTCTTCGCCGCTCTGACCACGACGATCGCCATCGGTCTCGCCGGGTGCGGGCAGCCTTCCGCGGTGCAGGCGCCGCCCCGGGACCAGGATCTTCCGGTGACGACGGTGGTTCCCCAGGTCGATCCCGCGGCGAGCTGGGCGGCCGGCTACTGCGACGCGGTGACGCACCTCGTCCGCGCGCTCGCCGCGCTGCCCGCCGTCGATCCCAGCACGCCGCAGAAGGCGTCCCGGACGTCCAGTGACCTGCTTTCCTCGGTGGTCGGCGGCCTCGACCAGAGTCTGGCCGGGCTGAACGCGCTCGGTGCGCCGCCGATGCCCTCGGCGGACAGCGGGCGCAAGGACGTCATCGGGCAGTTCGCCGAAATCCGCACGGAGGCCGAGAACGCGCGCCGCCGCATCGAGGCGGCCCGCGGAAACGCCGCGGCGACGAAGGAAGCCCTCGGCCAGGCCAGGGCGACGCTCGACCGGATCGACGCGCTCGACTACCTCAAGGGCCTCAAGGACGTCCCGGCCCTCGCCGCGGCGGAACAGCGCGCTCCGGCCTGCCGCCGGCTGGATCAGCCTGCCGGCTGAAGATCCGCGCGAGACCTGCCGCGAATCGAACTTGTGTTCTAGTATGGCGCGGTGGATCGGACGATCTCGCTCTTCTCCGCCGAGGCCAGCGGGCCGGGCCTGGGCGACCTGGCCGGCCTGTTGTGCTGCCACGGCCAGATCACCGGCTTCGGGCGCACCGCCGCCCGGCTGTCAGTGGTCGTCGAAGAGCCGTGGCGGGCCCACGTCCTGGCCGGCGAGTTCCGCTGCCGCGGTGCGGACGCCCAGGTCTCGAAGGCCGACTGCGGCCGTCCACAGGTCCGCACGTCGTTCCGGGTCGACCTGCTGCCGCTGGCGCTGCGGTGGCTGCGTGAGGGCTGCGCGGGCCCGGTCGAGGACGACTCGGGCAAGGCGGTGCCGGACGGGTTCCGGCTGAGCGGCGCGATGCTGCGGATGTGGGCGCTGGCCGGCGGCCGTCCGGGCACGCAGGGTTACCTGCTGGGTGTGGACCCGCTCGCTCCCGGCATGCACGAGAGGCTGGTCGAAGCGCTGACGCCGCTGGGCGTCGCGGCGAAGCTGACCGGTCCGAAGGCCGAGGTCCCGGCCGTCAAAGTCACCGGGAAACGCCGGCTGGAGGCGCTGCTGGAGCTGATCGGGGAGCCACCGCCCGGCGCCGAAGCGGCGTGGCCGGGCGCGGCCCCGCAACCGGTCCCGCACCCGGAGGCCGTCACGAGCACGGCCTGACCGGGTGCGGGAGCCGCGTCAGGGCCGGGGCAGCGTGCAGCCGGCCTGGGTGAGCGCGATTTCGTTGGCCGCGGTGAGGCAGGCCGGGATGCCGTAGGTCTCCTGGCCGTAGTTGATGCCTTCGCGGACGGTGACGTTGCCGGCCTGGTCGACCTCGCACGGGTTGTTGTCCGTGCAGCGCTGGCCGTCCTCGTTGCCGGTGTTGTTCACGCCGACGACCTTGCCGCCGGAGATGATCGGCGAACCGGAGGTGCCGCCGATGGTCTGGCAGGCGGACGTGTAGCGGATCGAGTCCTTCCAGGTCCAGCTGCCCTCCTTCAGCCGGTAGACGAAACCGTCGATGTTGCAGGAGTAGATGCGCTTCCAGTAGCCGGAGACGACGTCGATCGCGGCACCGGCCGTCGGGTGGGCGTTCGACAGCTCCAGCGGCGAGATCCCGTAGCTGGCCTTGATCTGCGCGTAGGTGGTGGTGAGCTGGTAGAGCGACACGTCGGTGTCGGTCATCGTGCCGTAGACGATCTTCTTGGCCCGGAGTGTGGCCTTGTTGCTGCCGCTGGCGGTGAGCAGCGTGAACGTCCGGCTGGAGGCGCGGTTGGTGATGACCTGCCCGGGCGCCGGGAAACCGGTTTCGAGGCAGTGCCCGTTGGACATGACGAGTGCGGGCGCGGTGTCGGGCGTCGCGGCGGGCTTGACCACCGATCCCGAGCAGTTGGACAGGGCCACGGTGCCGGCGAAGTTCGCCGCGGCCGCGTTCGCCGGTGTGACCCCCAGTAATACTGTGGCGGTCGCGGCGGTGAACAGGGCGCCGAGCAGGCGTCGGGTCATGGCGGGTCCTTTCGGCTGGGCGGGGAAACCAGTGAAGCGGTGACATCCCCGCGTCCACCACCGTCGAACGGAGGGTATCCGGACGGTCACGCGCTAGGCTGCGCGGGACGTGGCCGAAATCACGTGGCAGGTACGTTGGGGAAACATCGTCGAGGTCAGCGGCGATGCGCTGGGCACAGGACCGGCGGCGTGTTGGGCCACCTCCGCGCCGTCCGGCCGGGAACAGCGTGCACACTGGCAGGTCGAGACACGGGCCCTGGCAGGGACGTGGTGCAGTCCCGCGGCGGTGGGACGAGATGAGCGGAGAGCAGGACAGCGTGGCAGGAGCACGGACCAAGAAGAACGGAGCCTCGGCGGACAACGGCGCCGGGCACCGGCGGCTGGTCATCGTCGAGTCGCCGACGAAGGCCCGCAAGATCGCGCCCTACCTCGGCGGTGGTTACGTCGTCGAGTCCTCCGTCGGGCACATCCGCGACCTGCCGCGTGGTGCCGCCGACGTGCCCGCCCAGTACAAGGGCGAAGCCTGGGCGCGGCTCGGTGTCGACGTCGACAACGGCTTCAAGGCCCTCTACGTGGTCACCCCGGACAAGAAGTCCAAGGTCACCGAGCTCAAGAGCCTGCTGAAGGACGTCGACGAGCTCTACCTCGCCACGGACCCCGACCGCGAGGGCGAGGCCATCGCGTGGCACCTCCTCGAGACGCTGAAGCCGAAGGTCCCGGTCCGCCGGATGGTCTTCCACGAGGTCACCGAGCAGGCCATCCGCGCGGCCGCCGACTCGACCCGTGAGCTGGACGCCGACCTCGTCGACGCCCAGGAGACCCGCCGCATCCTCGACCGCCTCTACGGCTACGAGGTCTCGCCGGTGCTGTGGAAGAAGGTCATGCCGAAGCTCTCGGCGGGCCGTGTGCAGTCGGTGGCGACCCGGATCGTGGTCGAGCGCGAACGCGAGCGGATGCGCTTCACCTCGGCGTCGTACTGGGACATCTCGGCGACGATGGACGCCGGCGAGGAAGCTTCGCCGCGGAACTTCCCGGCGCGCCTCATCGCCGTCGACGGCGCGCGCCTGGCCACCGGTCGCGACTTCGGCTCGGACGGCCAGCTCAAGGCGTCGAACAACGAGGTCCGCGTGCTCGCCGAGGCCGACGCGCGGCGCCTGGCCGAAGCGCTGAAGCAGCGTGACTTCAAGGTCGCGAGCGTCGAGGAGAAGCCGTACACGCGGAAGCCGTACGCGCCGTTCATGACCTCGACGCTGCAGCAGGAGGCCGGCCGCAAGATGCGGTTCACCTCCGAGCGCACCATGCGGATCGCGCAGAAGCTGTACGAGAACGGCTACATCACTTATATGCGTACCGACTCCACGACGCTGTCGGAGTCGGCGATCTCGGCCGCGCGCAGCCAGGCCACGCAGCTGTACGGCAAGGAGTACGTCTCGCCGACGCCGCGCCAGTACACGCGCAAGGTGAAGAACGCGCAGGAAGCCCACGAAGCGATCCGGCCGTCGGGCGAGGTCTTCCGCACGCCGGGCCAGGTCGCGAGCGAGCTGGACACCGACGAGTACCGCCTGTACGAGATGATCTGGCAGCGCACGATCGCGTCGCAGATGGCGGACGCCAAGGGCACCACGATGTCCGTGCGCATCGTCGGCAACGCGACCTCGGGCGAGGAGTGCACCTTCGCCGCTTCGGGCCGCACGATCACCTTCGCGGGCTTCCTGAAGGCGTACGTCGAGGCGGTCGACACCGAGACCGGTGGTGAGGCCGACGACAAGCAGAGCCGGCTGCCGGTGCTGGCGAAGGACCAGGCGCTGACCGCGTCCGAGCTGAGCCCGGACGGCCACACCACGTCGCCGCCGGCCCGGTACTCCGAGCCGAGCCTGGTCAGCAAGCTGGAAGAGCTGGGCATCGGCCGCCCGTCGACGTACGCGTCGATCATCAAGACCATCCAGGACCGCGGCTACGTCTGGAAGAAGGGCTCCGCGCTCGTCCCGTCGTGGGTCGCGTTCGCCGTGATCGGCCTGATGGAACGGCACTTCGAGCGGCTGGTCGACTACGACTTCACGGCCGGCATGGAGGACGAGCTCGACCGCATCGCGGCCGGCGACGAGCAGCGCGCGCAGTGGCTGTCGAAGTTCTACTTCGGCGGCGACATGGGCGTCGACGGCTCGATCGGCCGCCTCGGCGGGCTGAAGAAGCTGGTCGAAGGCAGCGTCGAGGACATCGACGCGCGGGAGATCAACTCGATCCCGCTGTTCAGCGACGCCGACGGGCACACGGTCGTGGTCCGCGTCGGGCGCTACGGGCCGTACCTGGAGCGCGAGGTCGACGGGAACTCGCAGCGCGCGAACCTGCCGGAGGACCTGCCGCCGGACGAGCTCACGCAGGAGATCGCGGAGAAGCTGTTCGCGACCCCGCAGGAGGGCCGCACGCTGGGCACCGACCCGGTGAGCGGGCACGACATCGTCGCGAAGGAAGGCCGCTTCGGGCCGTACGTGACCGAGGTGCTGCCGGAGATCGAGATCCCCGAGGACGCAACGGCCGCGCAGAAGAAGGCCGCGAAGGCGAAGGCGCCGAAGCCGCGGACGGGCTCGCTGTTCAAGTCGATGGACATCGAGACCATCACGCTGGACGACGCGCTGAAGCTGCTCTCGCTGCCGCGCGTGGTCGGCAAGGACCCGGAGTCCGGCGACGAGATCACGGCGCAGAACGGGCGCTACGGGCCGTACCTGAAGAAGGGCACGGACTCGCGCTCGCTCTCCACCGAGGACCAGCTCTTCTCGATCACCCTCGAAGAGGCGCTGAAGATCTACTCGGAGCCGAAGCAGCGTGGGCGGTCCGCCACGGCGAAGCCGCCGCTCAAGGAGCTCGGCGAGGACCCGGTTTCGAAGAAGCCGATGGTCGTCAAGGACGGCCGGTTCGGCCCGTACGTGACCGACGGCGAGTACAACGCGACGCTGCGGAAGGGCGACGAGATCGAGTCGCTGACCGCGGAACGGGCGTCCGAGCTGCTGGCCGAGAAGCGGGCCAAGGGGCCGGCGCCGAAGCGGAAGGCGCCGGCGCGCAAGCCGGCTTCGACGACGGCGAAGACGGTCAAGGCGGGCACGACCAAGAAGGCCGCCGCCGCGAAGTCGACGGCGACCAAGCGCTCGAGCTCGACCGCGACGAAGGCCAAGTAAGTCCGGCTTCGAGGGCCTCCCTGGTGGGAGGCCCTCGACGTCACACCTTCAGGTGACACCTCGAACGGATGTTCGGGAAATTGTCGGTGGTGCCGGGTTCCATGAACGCGTGACCACTACACCACGCACCGTGCACGCGGTGACCACCAAGATCCTGAAGCCGGTCCGGGCGGCGGCCGCCGGCAGTTCCACCGCCCTCGACCTGGTGGAGGCGCTGCCCGACTTCCCGGGGAGCGGCGGCGTCTGCGGCGTGGCCGTCGCGATGTCCGACGAGCCGTGGACGTCGGCGTTCTTCGACGACCGGACCACGTTCGGCGTCGCCGGGGACGGCTTGAGTCTGACCGGGCCGTCGTCGGGCGGCGTCGCGGAGCTGTTGCGATTGGCGTTGACGCGCTTGCCGCCGCTGGCGCCGGTGCCGGGCGAGGGGCTGTACCTCGACGCCGACGAGCGCGGCGTGCTGGAGCCCGAGCAGGAGTGCCTCGTCCTCGATCTGATGGACGACCTGCGGCGGGCCCGGCGCGGCACGGTCCAGTTCGACATCCACTGCGACGGCTCACCGCCGCGGTGGGAGGTGCTGGCGTTCGTCGACGACGACCGTGGCCGGCACCTGGCGGCCCTGGGCAGACCGCGGGGCGGCCACCGCCGGCTCTGGTGGCTGCCCGGCACGGTGGAGCGGCTCGCCGAGTTCGTCGAAGGACGGGTGCCGGAGCATGCCTGAGCCGTTCGCCGACCGCTTAACGAACGATGTCACCCTCTCGAACATATGTGCGAGAAATTGTCGGTGCCAGGGTGTTCAATCGAGGGGTGAGCAACGCAGTCGCCGTCTTCGACGTCATCGACGAGGTCATCGCCCCGCTGTCGGCCGAGGTGCCGGAGCGGCCCTCGGTGATGGAGTTCTACGACCCCGAGTTCGAGATCCCGCCGGTGCTGGCGGACACCGGACCGCTGCCGGGGCGTCGCTCCGCGCCCGTGTCGAGCCTCGCGGACGAGGTGGAGCAGTACACGCGGTTCGTCGCCGGGATGGCCGCGATCGGCCTCGCGCCGGGTGGCGAGGTCACCGCGGAAGCCGTCGGGCTGTACCGGGCGCTGCGGGGCGGCTTCATCCGTGGCGTGGTCACCGGGGTGTTCCCGGCGCGGGCCAAGCCGTGGGAGGTGCGGTTCTTCGGCGACGAGGACTACACGACGGTCCTGCACAAGCTGGGCAACCGCGCGCGGCTGCGGTCGGGCTTCCTCAGCGAGCTGCCGGGCTGGGTGTTCGACGGGCTGCCCGACCGGCCGCCGGGGCCGGGCGAGCACCTGCGCATCGAGACCGACGAGCGCGGGCTGATCCCTCGTGGCTGCGAGCGGGCGGTCGAGCTGATCCGGGAGTGCGCGGCCCGGCCGCGGCTGGGCACGGTGCTGGTCGACCTCGCGGTGCGCAACGCGATCCTGGCCGAGTACCCGCACGGCGCGTTCGGGCTGGTGGACAACGACCTCGGGCGGTACCAGTTCAGTGCCGCGGTGGCCCGGAACGGGCGCTGGACGGTCACGTGGGGTCCGGCCTCGCGGAGCACGGCCGAGCAGTGGATCGTCGAGGCGGTGCAGAGCCATGTGTGAGCAGGCGGCGGTGCGGACGACGGCCGGGGAGGGCGTGGACAGGGTGGTCGCGGCGGCCTCGAAGGACCTGACGGTGCGCGAGGCGATCCTCGCGGCGGCCGAGCTGAACAGCGGCGTCCCGGAGCCGCGTCCGTCGGCCGATGCCGGCTCGGGCTCTGGCACCGGCGCCGGGCCGGGCGCTGGTTCTGGTTCGGGTGAGAGGCGGCGGCATGGCTGAGCGCACGGCGGCCCGGGAGCTGCTCGAGCTGGCGGCGGCTCCGGTGCTGGTGGCGATGCCGGACCGCGAGCCGGTCGACAGGCTGTACAACCCGGATGTCAGCGATCACGACATCCTGGTCCACGGCCCGGTGTCGGACGACCCGGCGGACCTGGTGGCCGAGGTCGAGCGCCACATGGCGTGGGCCGCCTGGATCGACGGCACCCCGTTCGGCTCGAACGGCGAGCTCAACGAGATCGGCTTCGAGGTGGTCTCGCTGATGCTGCGCGGCTCGGTCCGCGCGGCCCTGTGCGGCGTGTTCGACGACGGCCCGGAGACGGCGGACATCCGCTGCTACGCCGACGGCGAGCGCGCGTTCATGATGGGCTCGCTGCCCGATCGCACGGCGATCCACCTGGCCGACTTCGAGGAGCTGCCGGAGATGCTGGTGGCCGAGCTGCCGGAGGCCCCGTTCGGCGCGTCGCCGAGGGCGATCTGGGTCTCGATCGACGCCGACGGCCTGGTCCACGACGGCCAGGACGACGACGTGGGGGCCATGCGCGAGCTGCTGGCCCGCCCGAGGTCGGGAACGGCGGTCCTCGACATGCTGGCCTTCGGAGGCCTGTGCGCGGAGTTCCCGGACCACGGTTTCGTCCTGGTCGACACGGACCTGGGCCGCTTCGCCCTGGCGGCGTTGGACCGGGGAGACGGCCGCCGCCAGCTGGTCCTGAGCCCCTTCAGTCGAGGGATGCTCCGCGACTGGTGCCGCAAGATGATCGACCTCGGCCAGGAGGAGGTGCCCTGAGCGGAAGATCCCGGAGATCACCTCGAAGGCCGGTCCTGGGGCCAAGGTCCACACCGCCACTGTGACCCGACTCACTACGATCTGTCACCATCAGCGGTCGACCTCGTAGCCATCGGACTGGACACTTCAGGAGGTTCGGGTGCGGGCTTGCGCTGCGTGACCGACCATCCATTGGAGACAGAGCCATTGGGCGGATGCGTTATCCGCCGACGTCGCTACCCTGGAAAGGCGAGGACATTCAGTAGTGAGGTGGTCACCATGAGCGCGAACGGTGAGGCTCCCTTCTTCAATGCCCCCGAGCTCACTCAGCGCGACGGCACACTGTCCGAAGCCCCCGGCGAGATGTTCGCGGATCCGGTCTCCGGGCTGGTCACGGCGTCGCCCGAGCCGCGCACCGCGATTCCGGATGGCGACGAGCCCGGCGCCATCCCCGTCGCCGGGCCGGTGCAGCCCGACGAAGAAGCCGTGCGCCGGATGGTCGAGGAGACGCTCCGCGAGGAGAACTCCAGGGCTCCCGAGGCGATCCCGCCGGCCGGGACCCTGAACCAGGACCAGCCGCTGGGCTTGCTTCCGCGGCAGCGGACCAGGCGGCGCACCTGGCCGACCCGGCCGCCGCAGCTGATGCGGCCCGTGCGGCAGGAGCCGCTTGCCGACGAGGACGTCGACGACGTCGATCTCGTGCCCGTCAAGCGGCGCAGGCTGCCGCGGATGCCGGCGGTGTCGATGCCGGCCTTCAACCGGCCGTCGTCGAGTGCTGCGGGGGTCATGCTGGCCGTCGCCCTGCTGATCGTGTTCGGGTTCGTCGCCATCGAGATGGTGTCGAGCCTGGTCAGCAGCGTGACCGGACTGTTCGACTAGCGTCCCTTCGCTGGTCGCCACCTGCCCCGCACCACGGGGCCGTCCCGCGCGCCAGAGGCCGATCGGGCTACCCTGGCTTCACGGTCGGGTCCCTCACGAGGGCGTCCGGCACCGCGGTGACTAGTGGGGTGGGCGTATCAGCGAGGGCGTGCGGTCGGTACCCGGGGCCGGCCCGGGTGCGTCGTCGGGCGCCGAGGCGTCCACGATCAACCGGGTCCGGCGGGTACTGGCGATCAAACCGTTCCGGCGCCTCTGGGGCGTCACGTACCTGTGCAGCGTGGCCGACTGGCTGAACATCCTGGCCCTCACCGGCCTGGCCACGAAGCTCACGGACAACTACTTCGCGCAGAACTTCGCCTTCGTCGGCGTCGTCCTGACCGGCCTGGCCCCGGGGCTGCTGTTCGCCCCGGTCGGCGGGCTGCTCGCGGACCGGTTCGACCGCCGCAAGGTCATGGTCGTCTCCGACCTGCTGCGGTGCGGTTTCCTGCTGTCCATCGCGATCGTCAGCGCGCCCTGGTGGCTGCTCGCCGGCAACTTCCTCGTCGGCTGCGCGTCGAGCATGTGGATCCCCTCGAAAGAGGCCGCGGTCCCCAACCTGCTCCGCCGGCCCGACCAGGTCGAGACGGCCAACCAGCTCGGCATGGTGATGACCTACGGCCTCGCCGTCATCACCGCGGCCGGCGCGAACGCGATCATCACCGGTGTCAACACGACGTTCCACCTGTTCCCCGGCGACCCGAGCCTCAACATCGCGAAGCTGGTCGTCGTCATCACCGGCCTGCTCTACCTGGCCAGCGCGATCCTCATCGCCACGCGGATCCCCGAACTCTCGCTGCGCAACGTCCACGCGACGCCGGAGCAGAAGGTCAAGCAGGCCGACGAGGAAAAGCTCGGCATCGGCGCGATGATCGCCGACGGCTTCCGGTTCATCCGCAGCACGCCACTCGTGCGCGGGCTGCTGGTGGGCGCGTTCGGCGCGTTCGTCGCCGGTGGTGCCGTGATCGGCTCGGCCAAGCCGTACTCCTCGAGCCTGCTGGCCGGTGACTCCGCGTTCAGCCTGCTGGTCCTCGCCGTCTTCCTCGGCCTCGCCACCGGCATGGTCTTCGCGCCCAAGCTCGCCCGCCGGCTCCCGCACGACCGGCTCTTCGGCCTCTCGATCGTCGCGGCCGCGATCTCGCTCGCCTTCGTGGCGCTGTCCCCGCACCTGACGATCTCGTTGATCGCCGTGGTGCTGGTCGGCATCTGCGCCGGCACCGCGTTCCTCACCGGCGTGACGATCATCGGCTCGCGCGTCGAGGACGCCATCCGGGGCCGGATCAACGCGATCTACCAGCTGATGATGAAGCTGGTGCTGTTCGGCACCACGGTCACCGTCCCGCTGCTCGTCGGCGCGGTGCAGCGGCACACGATCTCCGTCTGGGGCAACCCGCTCACCATCGACGGCACGCGCCCGGTGATGCTCGGCGGCGCCGCGATCGCGCTGGTCGCCGGGCTCTTCGCCTACCGGCAGATGGACGACAAGCGCACCGAGCCGATCCTCGCCGACCTGCGCAACGCGCTGCGCCGCACGCCGCGGCGCGTCAACGGCTTCCTCATCGCCGTCGAGGGCACCACCGCGATCAACACCGCCATCCAGGCCGTCAACCTCGCCGACTGGATGCGCGGCGGCACCCGGCCGGTCGTCGTCGCCGCGGACCCCGCGCTCGACGACCAGCGGCTCACCGCCCTCGTCTCCGGCGCCTCGCTGACCGGGGCTCGGGCCCAGGCGCTGGCCGCCGCCGCGGTGCGGGCCGACATCGTGGAGCGGCACGTCCAGCCGGCGCTGGACGCCGGCTCGGTGGTCGTCATGGAGCGGTTCGTCGACTCGCCGCTGGCGCACCTGTCCGCCGTCGCCGGGCTCGACAGCGACGAGCTCGAAGGCCTCGCCGACTGGGCGACCGGCCGCCTGCGCCCGGACCTGACCATCCTGCTGGACGCGGCGCCGAACGGGGCACCGCGCGACAAGTCGGCCGCGTTGAACGACCAGTGGCGCGTCCAGCACCTGCTCACCGAGATGGCCGAGGCCGACCCGGACCGGTACGTCGTGATCGACGCCGACGGCTCGGACGCCGAGGTCGCCGAGCGCATCCGCACCGCGCTGCGGGCCGTGTTCGTCGGCCGGCTGGCCGCGCTGGCGCCGACGGCGGAGAAGCCGGTGACGCTCCCGCTGGACACGCTGCCCATCGAGACCCCGGAAGAGCCTCGCGTGGAGGCGAAGTGACGACGACCGAACGCATCGGCGTCTGGAACCAGCTGGTCGGCCAGGAACCCGCGGTCGAAACGCTGAGCGCGGCCGCTTCGGCCGCCGCCAAGATCATCGCCGGGGAACCGGCGCCGCCCGGCGCGATGACGCACGCCTGGCTGCTGACCGGCCCGCCCGGCTCCGGCCGCTCGGTGGCCGCCCGGACGTTCGCCGCGGCGCTGCAGTGCAGCACCGGCACCGGCTGCGACGCCTGCCCCGGCTGCCACACGACGATGGCGGGCACCCACGCCGACGTCCGGCTCGTGATCCCGGAAGGCCTGTCGATCTCGGTCGCCGAGATGCGCGCGCTGGTGCAGGCCGCCGCGCGACGCCCGACGACCGGCAACTGGCAGGTCGTGATCATCGAGGACGCGGACAGGCTCACCGAAGGTGCGTCGAACGCCTTGCTGAAGGCCGTCGAGGAGCCGCCGGACCGCACGGTGTTCCTGCTCTGCGCGCCGTCGGACCACCCCGAAGACGTCTCGGTGACGATCCGCTCGCGCTGCCGCCTGGTGACGCTGCGGACGCCGCCGCCGGAGGCGATCGCGGACGTGCTGATGCGCCGCGACCACGTCGACGCCGAACGCGCGCAGTGGGCCGCGTCCGTGTGCGGCGGCCACGTCGGCCGCGCGCGCCGCCTCGCCACCGACGAGGCCGCGCGGCAGCGCCGCGCCACCGTGCTGCGGATCCCGCTCGGCCTCCGCCGGATGAGCGACGTCTTCACCTGCGCCGACCAGCTGATCAGCGCGGCCGAGGCGGACGCGGGCGAGTCCAGCAAGGCCCGCGACGAAGACGAGCGCAACGAGCTGCGGACCGCGATGGGTGGCGACGGCATCGGCAAGGGCGTCGCCGGCGCCAAGCGAGCCGCCGAAGCCGCGGTCAAGCAGCTGGAGAAGAAGCAGAAGTCCCGTGCGACCCGGACCCAGCGCGACACGCTCGACCTGGCGCTGGTCGACCTGGTCGGGTTCTACCGCGACGTCCTGGTGATGGGAACCCGCTCCGGCGCGACGCTCAACCACCCGGACCACGTCGACGAGATCCGCGAAGCGGCCTCTTCGTGGACGCCCGAGTCGACGCTTCGCCGCCTCGAAGCGGTGCTGGAATGCCGCGAGGCGATCGACCTGAACGTGAAGCCGCGCATCGCCGTCGAAGCGATGGTCATGACGCTTCGCCAAGGCTGACGCGCTGAACGCAAAGGAGCCCGCCAGGTGTACCTGGCGGGCTCCTTCACACCCCTCGGATCACTCGCGCGGACGGGGTGACGGCTTGAACGGCTTCTCCTCGACGGCCACGGCCGGCGGGCGCCGCCGGCCGCCCGGCATCGCGGCCACCATGACCACGCCGAGCAGCAGCATCGCGGTGCCCGTCCAGAACAGCGGCACGGTGTCGTACGCGCCACCGGTGTAGGCCAGGTTCTTCACCGGTCCCTTCGGCGCCTCGCCACCCGCGGGCGGCGAGGTCGGCGTGGTCCCGCAGACCACGCCACCGGTCGGCGCGTACGCCCGCGCGATCTGCTCGCCGAGTGACAGCTGGGCCAGCGACGACGGGAGGTTCTTCGCCTGGTCGTCCGGAAGCAGGCTCTTGAGCTTGGTCGTCGGCAGCAGCTGCAGGTCGAACATCCGCGCCGACGCCCCCAGCTGGAAGCCCTTGAACGGCGTGGTCATGTTCGCCGACTTCTGGTCCAGCCCGGCGATGCTCAGCCGCAGCACCCCGAGGTCGAGCACGGTGCCCGTGGTGTTGCCGACCTGCTGGAGGCCCTTGGTGAGCGTCGAGACGAGGCCGCCGACCACCGGGATGTCGTCGACCTGCCCGAACTGGTCGCTGAGTCCCTTCAGCGGCAGCCCGATCGGGACGTCCTTGGTGGGGTGCGCAGCGTCGAGGGTGTAGAGCGTCTTCCCGCCGGCCGCGATGGTCAGCACCGGCGCGGTGTACTCGACCTTGGACGTCTTCGCGTCGCCGGTGGAGGTCACCTTGAGCGTCGGCTGGCTGACGACCTTGATGCTCAGCGCCAGCGGCGTGCCCTTGAGGATCTCGATGTCGGCGGCCTGCAGTGTCGACGTCGACTGCACGGCCTTGTTCTTCGAGCCGGGGATGTCGACCAGCTTCACCTGGGACCGCGACGACAGCGTGTTCGGCAGGCTCAGCAGCGAGCCGTTGCCGTCCGCGGTGGTCTGCCCGCCGCCTTGGAGGAGGCCGCCGAGGCTCTGCAGGCCCTTGGTCAGGTCGAACCCGCTCGCCAGCGAGTTCGGGTCGAGCTTCGGTTTCAGCGCGTCCAGGCCGAGGTTCGGCATCGACGGCACGACGTTCAGCAGCGAAAGACTGGCCACCGACGTGCTGGCGTCGGCGATGGTGTCGACGCACGGGCCGAGCGTGTCGCTCCACCGCGCGTGCGCGCTCCCGTTGAGCAGCCCCACGTTGAGCAGCGGGTTGGACGGCGCGTTGAGGCCACCGGTGATCGGCTGCGCGTTGTCCGGCAGCGCGGTCTGCACGACGCTGCCGGGCGTCTGCGGCGCGTTCCCGCCGATCGACAGCCCGAACGGCGAGGCCTGCGCGATGGCCTTCTCGTAGCTCAGGTAGGCATCCGAGTTCGCCGACGCGCTCGACAGGCCCATCCCGGCCTCGAGCGCGGACTGCTTCGGCAGCGTCTGCCCGAACCCGGGGAGGATGGTGTTGGTCGGCACGGCGTTGGGCAGCAGCCGGATGATCCCGAGAGCGGTCCCGGCATCCCCGACGGCCTGCCCCAGCGGCTGCGGCCCGATCGGCGCGGAGATGGGCGCCTGCCCCGGATGCGCCGGCTGCGGAATCGGCGTAGTCGGATAGGTCGGATCGGCATCCGCCGGCGCGGCGCTGAGCAGGAGCAACGCAGCAGCCGCAGGCAGGGCCACCAAGCGGGGCAGTCTTCGCCGCATGTGCCAGAGCCTCCAAGTGCGGTCGGCCGGGGACTGAGACCGGCGTCATAGGGCCTTAACGACGATCCCCCCGGAAAGTGACGCGCACAGCTTCCGCTACACTTGTCGATGTCGCCAGCGCAAGCCGGAGACACGCCGCCTTAGCTCAGTCGGCCAGAGCGATTCACTCGTAATGAATAGGTCAGGGGTTCGATTCCCCTAGGCGGCTCCGCAGGTCAGGCCCCATCCGAGACACCTCGGGTGGGGCCTGATTCGTCTGGTGAGGGTCTAAGTGAGTGTCTAAGACGCCTGGTCGGTGGCGGAGAAAGGTCCGGAGATCGGCCAACGAGGGGAAGCTGATCTCTCGCGGTCGTGCTGACGCGCCCACCGGCCGGCCCGACGGACTCGAAGCCCAAGTCTCGTGGTGCGGGACCCAGGCCGCCAACGCCGCCTTCTTGTGGGTATGGCATTCCGCTTCCCGGAGGCGAACGGCCTCCTCGCTGATGCACGGTCGTCCGGGTTGACCGCGGTTGGTCTTAAAATGGAACCATCTGTCGCAGTGTGTCATCGGCCCAACGTGCTTCTGCCTACTGGATTACGGTGGGCGACGCGCTGCACGGTGTAGCTTCAGTGCAGGTCAGGAGCACGAGCCTAGCGAATCTCAAGTACGGGTGTTCGACTTCTCACGGGATGCCCGGCCAGGCGCCTTACTGCCTTTCATCGCGTAACCGTCGGTCACTACGCAAGCTCACTCAGGCCGGAGTCAGTGTCTCGCAATACGGTCGAACACGATGAGGTCCGAGCCAGCCGTGATAATGAGCTCCCCGCCAGCACCGACCGCGGCGGCGCGGATTCCGCGGAAGTCGAATACGGCAACCTCTTCGCCGGTGGTGAGGTCCCAGACTCGGGCGGTTTTGTCATCGCCGGCGGTGACTGCGACGGGGCGGTCGTCGAGAAGGCTGCAAGCCACTGCGTGCACTGTGCTGGTGTGGCTGGTGAAGGTGGTGAGTTCGTCGCCGGTGGCGAGGTCCCAGACTCGGGCGGTTTTGTCATCGCTGGCGGTGACTGCGACGGGGCGGTCGTCGAGAAGGCTGCAAGCCACTGCGTGCACTGTGCTGGTGTGGCCGGTGAAGGTGGTGAGTTCGTCGCCGGTGGCGAGGTCCCAGACTCGCGCGGTGTTGTCAGTGCTGGCGGTGACTGCGACGGGGCGGTCGTCGAGAAGGCTGCAAGCGACCGCCTGCACTGTGCTGGTGTGGCCGGTGAAGGTGGTGAGTTCGTCGCCGGTGGCGAGGTCCCAGACTCGCGCGGTGTTGTCAGTGCTGGCGGTGACTGCGACAGGGCGGCCGTCGAGGCTGCTGCAGGCCACCGCTTTCACCCAGCTGGTGTGGCCAGTGAAGGTGGTGAGTTCGTCGCCGGTGGCAAGGTCCCAGACTCGCGCGATGTTGTCTTGACAACCGGTGACGGCGACTGGGTGGCCGTCGAGGCTGCTGCAGGCCACCGCTTCCACCCAGTTGGTGTGGCCGGTGAAGGTGGTGAGTTCCTCGCCGGTGGCGAGATCCCAGACTCGCGCGGTTTCGTCATCGCTGGCGGTGACCACGACCGGACGGCCGTCGATCACACTGCTTGCCTCGGCGGCGATCCCGGCAGAGTGACCGGAAGCTGCGGTTGCATGGGCCGTTTCGACCAGAAGGCGCCAGACACGCGCGGTGCTGTCGTAACCGCCGGTGACAGCGACTGGGCGGTCGTCGAGACTGCTGCAGGCCACCGCCTCCACCCAGTCGGTGTGGCCGGCGAAGGTGGTGAGTTCGTCGCCGGTGGCGAGGTCCCAGACTCGCGCGATGTTGTGTTGACTGACGGTGACGGCGATTGGGTGGTCGTCGAGGCTGCTGCAGGCCACCGCTTTCACCCAGTTGGTGTGGCCGGTGAAGGTGGTGAGTTCCTCGCCGGTGGCGAGATCCCAAACTTTTACGGTGTTGAAGCTCCCGGCAGTCGCGGCGACGGGGCGGTCGTCGAGCCTGCTGCAGGCCACCGCCTGTACACCGGTGGCGTGGCTGGTGAATGTGGTGAGTTCGCCGCCGGTGGCGAGGTCCCAGACTCGCGCGGTTTTGTCATCGCCGGCGGTGACTGCGACGGGGCGGTCGTCGAGAAGGCTGCAAGCGACCGCCTGCACCGTGCTGGTGTGGCCGGTGAAGGTGGTGAGTTCCTCGCCGGTGGCGAGGTCCCAGACTCGCGCGGTTTCGTCATCGCTGGCGGTGACTGCGATTGGGCGACCGTCGAGGCTGCTGCAGGCCACCGCTTCCACCCAGTTGGTGTGGCCGGTGAAGGTGGTGAGTTCCTCGCCGGTGGCGAGGTCCCAGACTCGCGCGGTTTTGTCATCGCTGGCGGTGACTGCGACGGGGCGGTCGTCGAGAAGGCTGCAAGCCACTGCCCGCACCGTGCTGGTGTGGCCGGTGAAGGTGGTGAGTTCGTCGCCGGTGGCGAGGTCCCAGACTCGCGCGGTGTTGTCAGTGCTGGCGGTGACTGCGACGGGGCGGTCGTCGAGAAGGCTGCAAGCCACTGCCCGCACCGTGCTGGTGTGGCCAGTGAACGTAGTGTGGAGCGCGTGGGCAGCTTGTCGGCCGGTTGCCCAGCGTGGTTGCCACGTTAGCGGTGCTGACAGGTCGTGTCGGAGCCGTGGGGCATGGAAGCGTGTGGCGTCGGCGGCGAGAACTTGTCGACGTCGTGTTGTTGGCAGGTGGCGGTGGAGATCAGCGGCGCATCGGTAGATCGCCGCGATTAGCGTCCCGGCGTCAGTGCTGGTCCGATGCAGGGCCAGCAGGAGCGCGTCGGGTTCCGCGTGCACGAGGTAGTCAGCGTCGGAAATGAGCGCGTCGATCTGGCCCGCGAGGGCGGCGTGGGTCGCGAGGTGTCGCAGGGTGTACGGGTGGGCACGAGTCCAGTCGCGAGCGCCCTCAAGAGTGCGTGGTAGGCGGGCGACCAAGACGTCGGTGACGGCGTTGTGCATGGCTACGGCGTCGGCCCCGTCACGGAGGTGGTCGGCGAGGGCTTGGTGATAGAGCCGGTAGGTGGAGCGGCCGTCTTCGGTGGCTTCGACGACGTAGGAGCCGGCGTGCTGGCGTAGCCAGAGCAGGTCGTCGTCGGTGTAGGTAGTGCTGGCGGCGCGGGAGGCGACGGCGGCCCAGATGTCTTCCCAGGGCAAGCCCTGGCCTTCGGCGAACGCCAATGGGCGGAGCAGGTCTCGGACTCTGGTCGCGTTGCTGCCGAGGCGGGTGTCGAGGTCGCGGCGCATCGCCTCGCCGGGATAGGTCGGCAGTGAGCTGCGCCAGGCCGAATCGCTCGGGTCGGCGGCCTGGTCTTGGGTGGCGAGGGTGGCGCTAGTGATCCGTGCGACCAGGAATGACGGGTAGGCGGCTGCGGCAACGGCGTCGGCGACGGCGCGGAGCAGTTGCGGCGATTCGTGGCGGTAGGGGCTGTCTGCGGCAGCTTCGAGCAAGCCGCGGGCGGCGTACGCGGTCAGCGCCTGCAGGTCGGCGTACCGGTCGGCGTCCAGGTCGATCGCGTCGTCACGGTTAAGTCCTAGACGGTCGAGGAGGAAGTCTCGGGTGCCGACCAGCAGCCGCAGCCGTCCCGCTGCGTGCTCGGTGAGAGGCTGAAGCAGGCGGCGGGTGAGGTGGTCAGGGTCGGTGGCTTCGTCAAGGGCGTCGATGAGAACGGTCAGTGGCGTGTCTCTGCCGGTGAGCTCTTCCAGGAGCTGGCCGGGCGTTGTGGCCTGGGAATGCACGGAGGCGGCGATGCCAGCAAGTACCTGATCGGTGGTCAGGCTCTGAGCGTAGATTGCCACGTCCACTGCACGCGGGTCGGGCACTGCCGCGGCCGGGAGTCCGAGGGTGTGCAGGGGAACGGTGGCGCGGCGCCGGGGGTGGGTGAGGGTGGCAATGAGGCCGAGGACGGCGGTTTTCCCGGATCCGGGGTTTCCTGTGACCACCTGTAGTGGCCGTGACGGGTCGGGGTGGTGCAGCCAGGCGGTGATGTCCAGTAGTGCGGTGTGCCGGCCAGAGAACCACCAACCCTGTGTGCTGTGTGCGGTGTGGCCGCCCATGGCGCGGACCAGCAACCGGGTTCGCAGTTCCGTGTCGCGGCGTTCGGCTTGGGCCTCGAATTCGCTGGCATGCTGGATGGCGAGATCAACCTCGGTCATCCGCGGGTCGTGGCGCGGATTAGGCAGGAAAGGCGGTACTTCCCCGGTCAGGCCCGTGACGCCGTGCCCGATCGTCTGGTAGCCGGGTTTGCTCGCACTGTTGTTCATCGCCTTCACGATCGAATCCAGTGGCAACGTCAGAGGGTTGTAGCCAGCCGTCGGTAACGCACGAACTGCATCGCGCAACAGCGTGGGGAATGCGCCCGTCTCGGCTTGCTCGGCTGGCTGCGCGGAGGTGATGACCGCCAGGCCCGACCCGTGGTCGTCACCCCAGTTGCGGGTCATCGTGGTGATGGCAGCGGCGGTGAGTTCGGCGCCGCCCTGGCCGGAATAGCAGGTGTCCAGCATCAGTAGCACCCGCCGGACCCGAGTCTTGAGCAGCATCTTGCGCGCCAGCTCTGCGGTGGGCATGGCGTCGGCGACATCGGCTGGATCGGTGTCGGCGGTCAGCAGCAGATGTTCGTGGGTGTCGTCGAGGACGTCGCCGTGTCCGCCGATGTAGACGGCCACGATGTCGTCAGGCCGCCGGGCCTTGTCCAGGCAGAAGTTCCGCAGCAGCGTGGTCAGCTGCTCCTTGTGCGGGTTGAGCCCGAGCGTGCTGATGTGCTGATAGCCGAGATCCTCTGTGAACAGGCGGATGATCTGCTCACGGGCTTCGATAAGCCCGGGCCGGTCCCAGTGAGGGGCATTCGGGTAATGCGCGACCGCGGCAGCGAGCAGATACCGCCGCGGCCCCTCGGAGTCAGTGGCCACGCAGGCCTCCCGCGATCGCCGCACCGGTGAGCTCGTCGGTCAGGTACGCGCCGACAGCGTGGGCATGAGCGCCGTTGTGCACCACCGCGTTGATCACCCGGGGTCCGAATCGTGGGCGGAGGTCCTTCTCGAGCGCGACGACGTCGCCGCGGTCGGCCACGTTCGTCCACATCAAGTCCTCAGTACCCGGCCAGGCACCGAGCCCGCCGGCTGGGACCGGGTTCAGCCGGTCGAAGATCAGCTTCCCGATGCCCAGCGGCGATCCCAGAGTCACCAGGGCCCGCACCGAATGGTCCGGCATCGCCGCCAGTGCTTCGTAGGCCACCACCGACCCCAGCGAGTGCGCCACCACCACCCGAGTCTCCGGCGTGATCAGCTTGCCCACGATCGCCCGAGCCGCCTCGCGGAGCTGTTGGTCCTGCAAATAGCGGCGGACCTGCTTCAGGTCGAACACCAGTGCCCGCAGCGCAAGGCCACCGAAGAACCGGGACCGGGACAGCTGCCGCAGCGCCGCCTGCACCGACCCCGGCACCCGCACCAGCGTGTCCGCCTCCGGTGGCGCCACCTTCGGATCCACCCGCGCGGCTTCCCGCCACCACGCCAGAAGCAACTCCTCCTCCAGACCGCGCTCGACGTCGTCCGCGGTGAACATCGGGTCGCCGACGGCCAGCCGTTCCCCGGCCGGGCGGAACAGGTCTCCATAGAAGCCCATCACCACGTCGCCCGCGGTGGCTGCGCCGTCATGGCCGGCGCGAGTCAGCCCGTCCAAGAGAGCTGGGGTCCAGTCACGCAACAGCGACTGCTCCCCAGCAACCTGCTGCCCGATGCCGTGAACGCACACGATCCGACCCATCACGCCTCCCAACGCGAGAGCGCGCGAGTCTACGGCGCGCTACGGCTGGTGATCGCTCGTCACGCCGACTGCGTTCCCGCGCCGCTCGCCGATCACCCGGTCGGCCTAGCTCGACGGGGCGACAGCTGTGTTGGCAACGGGCGTGGAACATGCTCGAACATGTGAGTGAGCGACAGGGAGTATGCACGTTCGAATATGTGTGTTGCGGTGAGACACGAGGGCCTCCGGTTGGTGTGGGCCCTCGACCATCCACACCTCAACCGGAGGCCCTCATCGCGTCAACTACGAGCTTTCGCTACCGATGTCTTCGCTAAGTGCACGCAGTCGGTGAACGGAGGAGGTTCCGTAGGTTCACCTGTTGTGGGGAAAGAGCCGGTCCATCGCGGTTGCGCCTGACTCGACCACTGGCCGGATCTGCTTCCGGTAGACCAGCTCTGTGACTGCCGTGCTGCTGTGTCCGACGAGTCGCGAGATCTCTTCGATCGGCATACCGCCGTCCGAGAGGATCGAGACGAAGCTGTGCCGAAGCTCCCGCGGGGTCCACTCGGCCGGGTTGAGCCCGGCTGCCTTGATTACCCGGCGGAAGTCTCGCCGGACGTTGTTGACGTCCCGCTCCATGCCGACGTTGGTTGCGAACACGAGTCCCTGTTCGTGCCAGTCGACGCCCGCGCCCGCCTTGATCGCCTTCTGAGCCGCTCGATGCGCCTCCAGTGCCTTGATGGCCAGCTCGGGCAGCGCCAGCGTCCGGCGAGACTTCCTCGTCTTCGTCTCGCCGCGGGCGCGGACCGAACGCCACACCTTGACGTTCGGCGGGATCGCCGGCGTCGCGTCCGGCTTGCTCACAAGGTCAACGTGGTCCCAGGTGAGCGGGCGCATCTCCTCGGTCCGCGCGCCGGTCAGCAGTGACACCACGATGTAGGCGCGCATCGGCGACGACTCCGCCGCCGCGAGTACCGCTTCGGCCTGCGCGAGCGTGAGCGCTTTCGACGGCCGCCCGGTCCCCTTCCCGGCTGGCAGCGCGTCGCACAGCAGGACAACGTTGTATCGGACCCGCTTGCGCACCTGCGCGCGGTTGATCGCCCGGCGCAGGATCGAGCGGAGGTTACGCAAGGTCGAGGTCACCAGCACGTCGGCTTTCTCCGCCAGCCAGTCTTCGACATCGTCGACTTCGAGCCTCACCAGCGGCCGGGCGCCGATCGAGGGCACGTCGGCGCTCTTCGGCCTCGTTGCGATCCTCTCGCCGGAGCCGCTCGGCCTCGATCTTGTCCGCGCGTCGACGTTCCTCCGCTGCATCGGCCTCGCGTTGCGAGATTCGCAGAGCGACCGTGACGGCGAGCACGGTGCCGAACGCCCCTGCCCACTGACCCAACGCACCCCACTTGTCCGCGTCCGCGCGCAGCCAGATGCCCGACACACCAGCGACCAACAGGACAAAGAGCGCGGCGACAGTCGACCCTAGGTGGCTGCGCAGGAAGCCCGCTCCCTTGATGATCAGCCGTGACCTAGGGCGTGTCCTGTAAGCGGCTGAGCTGGACCTCTGGTAGTTGTGCGCGGTGGTTGGTCGCGGTGAGTTGACGGATAAGGCGTGGGCGGTGATCGAGCCGTTGCTGCCGCCGCAGCAAGGCGGCGGTCGGCGGTGGCGTGATCACCGCCAAGTGATCAACGCGATCTTGTGGAAGCTGCGCACCGGCGCCCCGTGGCGTGATCTGCCCGACCGCTACGGGCCGTGGAAGACCGCGCATGAACGTTTGCGGTTGTGGACCAAGGACGGCACCTGGACAAGATCCTCGACCGGGTGATCGTCAAAGACGACGCCGTCGGCGACCTCGAGTGGATCATCTCGGTCGACTCCAGCGTGGTCCGGGCGCACCAGCATGCTGCGGGTGCCCGGAAAAAAGGGGATGCAGTGACGGAGTCGAAGTCCTTGCCTGCGAGGGGGAAGGACTCGGCCGGTCCCGCGGCGGACTGAGCACCAAGATCCACCTGGCCGTCGACGGGCGAGGCCTGCCGATGCGGATCCTGGTCACCCCCGGCCAAGCGGGAGACAACCCGCAGCTGCTGCCGCTGCTGGATGGCATCAGCGTCGCCCGCCCCGGGCCAGGTCGGCCACGCTGCCGGCCGGAGACGGTAATCGCGGACAAAGCGTATTCGCATCCCTCGGCCCGTCAGGCGATGCGGGACCGGGGGGATCACGTTCGTCAGCCCGGAGCGGGACGACCAGATCGCCCACCGCAAGGGCAAGGGCTCCCGCGGCGGGCGACCACCCACGTTCGATGCCGAGGTCTACAAGCAGCGCAACGTGGTCGAACGGTGCTTCAACCGGCTCAAGCAGTTCCGTGACCTGGCCACCCGCTACGCCAAACGCGCCGCCTACTACCAGGCCGAGCTCACTATCGCCGCCATCATCCTCTGGCTCCGATGACTTACAGGACAGCTCCTAGGCCGACGCATGATGCTCTCCCCCTCTTCCCAGGCAGTCAACCCTTCCACGACACCCTGCACCTGCTCGCTTGGGGCGACCAGATTCGACCGCAGGTCCGTCTCAATCTCCGTCTCAGTTCATACCCGTTCAGACTGTGACTGCTGTTCCAGGATGCGCCCTGACCAGGGCATCGGTCCCCGGATGAACCCAGCTGAACAGTCTCGCCGAGATCTGAAAGGTGGAAGGTTGCCGGTTCGACCTGGGCCATGGCCACCGCTCTGATCGGCCAAACAGCCCCACCGGGATCGGTAGAGGCTGTTTGGCTGTCCGCCTCAAGCAGTAAGTGGAGGCAGTCTCTACCTAGCGCTGTTCTAGGCTTTTTTGGTCTGGTTGGGTGTCTAACTGGGTGACAATCAGCGTGACTAACCCCGGACGTATACGGACGTCCGAGGACCGTGGATGCGCAGGTCAGAGCTCTGCGACCAAGGTCAAGAAGTGACGAATTCCGCTCGTAATGAATAGGTCAGGGGTTCGATTCCCCTAAGCGGCTCCGCAGGTCAGGCCCCATCCGAGACGCCTCGGATGAGGCCTGACTCGTTTGATGCGTGACATAAGCGCCTGGCCGGTGAGCGGAGAAAGTTCCGCAGGTTCACCTGTCGCGGGGAATCCCCATGCCTGCGTCAACCTCAGGGCTTCGAACACGTGGGGTCCCGGGCATGCGGTGAAGGGGAGCCCGTTACTTCCTCGGGCCGACGACGGCGACGATCTGGCCAGTCTGCGCACTCCGGTGTGCTGGGTCTGGCCCTCGACGATCACACGTGACGTTGACGATGTCGACGCCGTTGCGCAGCAGCTGGTTACATCGGCGCCTGCCCGTCAGGTTGAACGGGTCTGAACGCCGAGATGGCCGAGGGCGTCCTCGACGACGCGCGCGACGAACGCGGCGTCGAGCGGCTCGCGAGAGAACCAGCGACGGTAAAACAGCGGGCCGGCCACGGTAGCGGTGACGTCGGCCGGTCCACGATCCGGGGCGAGCTCGCCGCGAGCTCGCGCGCGTTCGGTCACCACACCGAACGGAGCCATCAACCGGGCGTGCAGATCCGCGTGGAGCCCGGCCAGCTCGGGATCGCGCTCGGCGGCGTCCACGATGGAGGGCAAGACCGCCGCCCAGCGGGCGCTCCGCAGCTGCTCGGCCAACTCCTCGGTCAAGGCGACGAGATCCTCGCCGAAGCTGCCCGTGTCGGGAACCGCAGGCGCCGACCCGATCGTCGAGCACGCCTCGAGCAGTAGCGCGGCCCGCGACGGCCAGTGCCGGTAGATCGTGGTCTTGGCCACGCCCGAGCGTCGCGACACCTCGTCGATGCTGACACCGCCGATGCCACCCGCCGACAGCAACTCGTAGGTCTGGGCGAGCACCGCAGCCTTGGACCGCTGGACTCGAACGTCGACGACGTCCCCGGATCGGGCCACGTTGGGATCTCCGTATCTGTGCCTCGCAGAAACAGTACGCTACGGTAGCGTACTGTTTTGTGGAGCCGGGCGGTCCGGCTCCACGCAAGCAGCCGGGAGAACGCCATGAAGCTCGCCTCAGTACGCCTCATCACCGACGACCTGCCCGCCCTGACCGCTTTCTACTCCGCGCTCACCAACACCGAGCCGGTGACTCCCTTCGGGTCCGACTACGCCGAACTGCACACCGACGGCAGCATCATCGCGCTGGCCGACAGCGCGGCCGTCAAGCGTTTCAACAACATCGCCGCCGTAGCCGCCGCCAACCGATCCGCCATCCTCGAATTCGAGGTCGACGACGTCGACGCCGAACGCGTCCGCCTCGGCGACCAGGTCGCCGACTGGGTCCAGGAACCCACCAACCAGCCATGGGGAAACCGGTCGATGCTCCTGCGCGACCCCGACGGCAACCTCATCAACATCTACTCCACCGGACACTGAACGGCGCCGAGCAGAGGAAAATCAGCGGCAACACGCCCGCCACGCACCTGAGCGGGTGACTCAGCCGCGCTCGGCGAGCAGTTCCACGCCGTCCGGAGTCAGGCGCAGCAGCGATGGCACCAGCTCCGTTGTCTCGTACGGTGAACCGAGCACCTGCTGACGGACCGTCTCCGCCAGCCCGGAGTCCTCCCTGACCACGTACATCTCGTCCGGGCAAGGCAGGCCGACCAGCAGGTTGCCGCCGTCGAACTGCTGGGACAGGTGCACGTACAGGTCCGGCAAGGCCACCGCCGATGCCGCCAGCAGGTTCTCCCGCACCACTGACACCAGCACCTCGCCGCCGGACTGGCCGACCTCGAACTTCAGGCCGCGGGCCAAGCTCTGGTACGCGACGCCGGCGAGGTCCGGGGTGCCCATCTCCTCGTGCTGGTGGCGGGTGATGTGGTGCATCCCGATCGTCCCCCGCGGGGTCGGCCCCACCACCGCGAACGCGACCGACAACCGGCCCGGTACCAAGGGCTGGTGCGGCAGCGTGTCGAGCAGGCCGGCGCGCGGGGAGGACGCGCTCCACAACACCGGCAGCAACTCCTCGGCGGGCGGCCGGGCCTCGGCCAGCGCCGCGCGGGCTTCGGCGAACGCGTGTTCCCACTCTCCGGGGGCCGGGCGGGCGAAGCTGTACGTGCACTCCGCCTTGCGGAAGTGCTCGGCCATGAACTCCTCGTCCGCCGCCGACGGCTGCCATTCGCTGTACACCGCCGACACCGCGGACGCGGGCACCTCGTGCTGTTGGCGCACCTGAGCCCACGCCTGCTCGACCGCGTCTTCGGCCTGCGCCGGCGCGCCGGCCAGGAC
>NZ_MUMI01000444.1 GCF_002155975.1 Amycolatopsis kentuckyensis | reverse complement strand
CTTCGGGGCCCTGTCCCGCATCGCCGGCGGCTGAGGCCCGGTGACCAGACCCGCATCTCACGTGACCAGACCCGGAACTCGCGTGATTGAAGCCGGAACTCGCGAGTTCCGGCTTCAATCACGTGAGTTCCGGCTTCAATCACGCGAGTTCCGGGTTGGATCACGCGAGTTCCGGGTTCAGCCGAGGGACCAGAGGCGGGCGTAGTGGCCGTTCATGGCCAGGAGCTCGGGGTGGGTTCCGGTTTCGACGATGCGGCCGTGGTCCAGGACCACGATGCGGTCGGCGCGGGCCGCCGTGGCCAGGCGGTGGGCGACCACGAACGTGGTGCGGCGGCGGGCGACCGTCTCCGTGGCGCGCAGGACCGCCGCCTCCGTCGAGGGGTCGAGGGCCGCGGTGGCCTCGTCGAGGAGGAGGACGTCCGGGTCGACCAGCTCCGCCCGGGCCAGGGCCACCAGCTGACGCTGCCCCGCCGACAGCGAGCGGCCGCGCTCGCCCACCGGCTGCAGGAAGCCGGCCGGCAGGGCCGCGACGCCGTCGAGCGCGCCCACCGCGCGGACCGCCGCCTCGACCTCCGCGTCGGTGGCCGACGGGCGGCCGTAGCGGACGTTGTCGGCCACCGTGCCCGAGAACAGGTGCGCCTCCTGGGGCACCACGCCCATCCGGCGGCGCAGGCCGGCCAGGTCGTACTCGCGGACGTCCGTGCCGTCGATCCGGACCTCGCCGCCGGTGACGTCGTAGTAGCGGGCCACCAGCTTCACCGCCGTCGACTTGCCCGCGCCGGTCGCGCCGACCAGCGCGATCGTCTCGCCCGCCGCGACGTCCAGCGAGAACTCCGCCAGCGCCGGGGTCTCGGCGCCGGCGTAGGAGAAGCCGACCTCCTTGAACGAGACTTCGCCGCGCAGCCGCGGCGGCACCTCGACCGCCCGTTCCGCCGCCGGCACCGACGTCGGCGTCCGCAGCAGGTCGCCGATCCGGTTCAGGCCGACGCTCGCCTGCTGGTAGCCGTCGAACACCGCCGACAGCTGCTGGATCGGCGAGAAGAACTGCTGCAGGTACAGCAGGAACGCGAGCAGCACACCGGCCGACAGCGTGCCCGCCGAGACGCGGTTCGCGCCCACCACCAGCACCGTCGTGGTCGCCAGGTCCGACAGCAGCGCCACCAGCGGGAAGTACGTCGCCACGTACCGCTGGGCCCGCAGCCGCGAGCGCCGGTAGTCATCGCTGCGCGAAGCGAACGCCTCGGCGGAGCGGTCTTCGCGCGTGTACGCCTGCGCGACCCGCAGCCCGCTGACGTTCTCCTGCATGTCCGCGTTGACGACGCTGACCCGCTCGCGGGCTTCGTTGTACGCCTTCGACGCCGACCGCCGGAAGATCACCGTGGCCACCGCCAGCACCGGCATCATCGCCAGCGCGTACAGCGCCAGGCCGGCGTCGGTGACCAGCAGCGCGGCCGTGATCCCGGCCAGCGTCAGCGCGCTGACCACCGCGGTGGCCAGCCCGGTCTGCAGGAACGTCGAGAGCGCGTCGACGTCCGTCGTCATCCGGGTCATGATCTTCCCGGACAGCTCCCGCTCGTAGTAGTCGAGCCCGAGCCGCTGCAGGTGCGCGTAGCTGCGGACGCGCAGCGCGTACAGCACCGTCTCGCCCACCCGTGAGGTCAGCCGCGTCTGCGCGAAGACCACCAGCCAGTCGGCCGCGATCACCGCGGCGCCGATCCCGGCGGCGAGCCAGATCATCCACTCGACTCCGGTCCGCACGCCGTGGTCGACGCCGAACTGGTACAGCCCCGGCAGCGCGATCGACGCCAGCGCGTCCGCCGCCACCAGCGCGATCACCAGGGCCAGCGGCCGGCGGACCGGCCGCAGCAGCCCAGCCAGCCGGAACTTCGGGTCGGGCGCGGTGACGTCCACGCCGGGCAGCCGCGGCTCGTCGACGGCAGGCGGCAGCTTGCGCACACCCTCGATCAGCTCCGGCGTCGGCGGGACGTCGAGACCGCCGCCCCCGCCGACGAACCCGCTGCTGTTCGGGTCGCCGCTGCGCATCCGCGCGGCCTCGGCCAGCGCGTCGACCTCGTCGCGGCTCTCGTTGCGCGGCCACAGCGACGGCGTGACCCCGTCCTGGCCGCGGTCCAGGCCCTCGCAGCGGTGCTTCTCCTCGACGTCGTCGCCCGGGCCCGCCACCAGCTCGCGGAACAGCGGGCAGCGCGCCAGCAGCTCGGCCTCGGTGCCGACGTCGACGACGCGGCCTTCGTCCAGCACCGCGATCCGGTCGGCCAGCGCGAGGGTGGACCGCCGGTGCGCGATCAGCAGGGTGGTCCGGGTCGCGGTGACCGACCGCAGGGTGTCGTGGATCGCCGCTTCGGTGACGGTGTCGATGGCCGATGTCGCGTCGTCGAGGACGAGGATCCGCGGGTCGGTGATCAGGGCCCTGGCCAGCCCGAGCCGCTGCCGCTGCCCGCCCGAGAGCGTCAGCCCGCGCTCGCCGACCAACGTGTCGTAGCCGTCCGGCAGCGCGCGGATGAAGCCGTCCGCCTCCGCGGCCCGCGCCGCGGCGACGATCTCCTCCTCGGTGGCGTCCGGGCGGCCGTAGGCGATGTTGTCCCGGATCGAGGAGGAGAACAGGAACGCCTCCTCGAACACCACGCCGATCGCCTGCCGCAGCTGCCGCAGCGGGACGTCCCGGATGTCGAGGCCGCCGACCCGCACCGCACCTTCGTGCACGTCGTAGAACCGGGGCAGCAGCAGCGAAATCGTCGACTTCCCGGACCCCGCGGTGCCGACCAGCGCGAGGGTTTCGCCCGGGTTCGCGGTGACCGAAAGGCCGGCCAGCACCGGTTCGGTGCGCGTGTAGCCGAACCGGACGCCGTCGAGCTCCACGCCCAGCGGCCCGGCCGGCAGCGGCCGCGCGTCCGGTGCGTCGACGACCTCGGGCTGCGCGTCGATCAGCTCGTACACCCGCTCGGCGCCGGCGCGGGTCAGCTGGGCCTGCACGACCAGGCCGGACAACATCCGGGCCGGGCCGATCAGGGTCGCGAGGTAGGTGGCGAAGGCCAGGAAGGTGCCGAGCGTGATGGACCCGTTCAGCGCGAGGACCCCGCCGATGCCGAGCACGGCGACCTGGCCGGCGGCGGGCAGGGCGGCGGTGGTCGCCGTCGGGACCGCTGACAGCTTCGCCGCGCGAAGCCGCTCCCCGAACAGCTTCCGCGCGGTCGCTTCCAGCTTCGAGACCTCCCGCGTCGCCTGGCCGAAACCCTTGACCACCCGGACACCGGTGACGGTCTCCTCGACCTGCTGCGCGACGTCCGCCGCGCGCTGCTGCGCCGACCACGTGGCCGGGAAGAGGCGCTTGCGGCTGCGGGCCACGATGATGCCGACCGCGGGCGTGACGACCAGCGCGATCAACGTCAGCACCGGGGACAGCCACAGCATCGCGACGAACGACAGCAGCGCGAAGACCACCGAGCCGAACGACAGCGGGACCTGCATCAGGATCCCGGTCACCAGCTGCAGGTCGGAGATCGCGCGCGAGGCGACCTGGCCGGTGCGCAGCGCGTCCTGCTTGCCGCCGTCCAGCCGCGAAACGGCGTTGAAGACGCGCTGGCGCAGATCGTGCTGCACGTCGAGGGCGAGCTTCCCGCCGAGGTAGCGGCGCGCGAACGCGGTGCCGAAGGCGACCAGCTGCAGCCCGACCAGGAACACGGCGATCCCGGTCAGCCCGCCGGTCTGCCCGGCCACCGCGTCGTCCACCGCCGTGCGCACCAGCAACGGGCTCACGGCCTGCACGCCGACGCCGAACGCGGCGGCCAGCAGCGACAGCACGACGAGCACACGGTGCTCCCACGCCGCCGCGGACAGCCGGCGGATCCAGCCGGCTGTCTCGGCGGGTGGGAGCTCTTGACGGGAGCGGGGCGGAGCAACGGTCACGTTGTGACAGTAAGCGCCACCACCGACAAAATATTTCCCCGAACGCCGCGAAGGCCACCTCGAGCAGCTCGAGGTGGCCTTCGCGGACGGGAAGACTACGTGATGTCGCGCTTCTGGTTGCCCGCCCAGCCGAGGCCGAAGAAGACCATGGTCCACGCGAAGAAGATCAGCGCCGAGGCCCACCACGAGAGCACCCCGGGCGCGCCCGCGGTGAGCTGCAGGATCAGCTGCGAACCGGAGTCCACGCTGGCCGGCAGGTCGAGCGAGTTGAACCCGAAGGCGTCCGCCGCGATGCCGCCGACGATCCCGTTCGCGGTGCCGTTCGGCAGGATCCCGCCCAGGATGTCGATGTCCAACCAGGCCCAGAACACGATCACCAGAACGTTTTCCAGCAGCAGGAACCACACCATCAGCAGCACCACGGCCAGCGGCACACTGCGCAGCACCGCGCCGAACCCGATGCCGAACAACGTCACCAGCGCCCCGGCCAGCACCGACCCGCCGAGCGCGGCCAGCCACTGGCCCGTGGACGGCCACCGGCCCGAATCCACCGACGCCATGACCGCGAGCGCCGAAACGCCGAAGCTGATCAAGCCGTAGAGAGCGCCCCACACGAGGTAGGTGAGCATCTTCGCGGTCAGCGCCGAAACCCGGTTCGGGGCGGTGAGGAAGGTCGTGGTGATCGTCTTGTTGCGGTACTCGCCGGCCAGCGCGAAGACGCCGAACAACGCCGGCACGAGCTGCGCGATGTTGACGCCGTGCGCCAGCGCCAGCAGCCCCACCGGGATCTTGTCCGGGTCGAGGCCGATCATCTCGCTGACCTGACGGGCGTCCTTCGACCCGAGGAAGTCCGCGAAGTTGTTCGTGAGGCTGCCCCACGCGAAGGTCAGCCAGAACGCCACCAGCACCAGCGGGATCAGCAGCACCCACCACGTGTTCAGCGAGAGCGTCTTGCGGAACTCCGCCTTGATCAGGTTGCCCATCACTGCTGCGGTCCTCCCCAGTACTGCTGCTGTTGCTGCTGCGGACCCGACGGCGGGCCCTGCTGGTAGTGCTGCTGCTGCGGCGGGTAACCGGGCGGCGGGCCCTGGTACTGCGGCTGCGGCTGCGGCGGGTAACCCGGCGGCGGCGGGCCCGCGTGGCCCGGCGCGCCGGTGTACTGACCCTGCGTCAGCTGGAAGAACATCCGCTCCAGGTCGGCGTGCTCCTCCTGCATCCCGTACACGGCGATCCCGGCCTTCGCGGCGATGTCACCGATTTGCTGCACGCTCGACCCGGCCACCGCGACCCGGCCGTCCGGCGTCGGCGAAACCCCGGTGATGCCACTGTCCTGCAACGCCTTCACCAGCGCCGACGGGTCCGCCGGCTGCACCAGCACCCGGGACTGCTGGCTCTTGCGCAGCTGCTCCAGCGGGCCGTAGTAGCGAGTGACACCCTGGCTGATGATGACCACCTGGTCGATCAGCTGCTCGACCTCGTTGAGCAGGTGGCTCGAAACCAGCACCGTCCGGCGCTGCTCCCGCGCGTAGGAACGCAGGAAGTTGCGCAGCCACAGGATGCCCTCGGGGTCGAGGCCGTTCGTCGGCTCGTCGAGCACCAGCACCTGCGGGTCGCCCAGCAGCGCCGTCGCCAGCGCCAGCCGCTGCCGCATGCCGAGCGAGAACCCGCCCGCCTTCCGGTCCGCGGCACTGCCCAGGCCCACCAGGCCGAGCACCTCGTCCGCACGCCGGTCCGGCACGCCGATGGCCGCGGCGTACACCCGAAGGTGGTTGCGCGCCGTCCGGCCCGGGTGGAAGCCCTCGTTCTCCAGGACCGAGCCGACCACCCGCGCCGGGTTCCCCAGCTGCGAGTGCGGCCGCCCGTTGATCGTCGCCGTCCCCGATGTGGGTGTCACCAACCCGAGCAACATGCGCAACGTCGTCGTCTTGCCGGCGCCGTTCGGGCCCAGGAAGCCCGTCACCGAACCAGGTTCGACCGTGAAGCTGAGGTTCTGCACGGCGTTCACCGCGCCGAACTGCTTGCTCAGGTTCTGCACCACAATCCGGCCACTGCCGTCGTGCATACCGTCCCCTAACGTTCCCCGCTGATGCGGCGTCATCCTGCCCTACCCGTGACGCTCGCGCGCACGGAACGCCCGAGAGCGACCTTCGTCACTTTCCGCTACCGGCCGGTACCCCCTCCGGCGGCGCTGACCAGAGGATTCGTGATCTCCGGTCGATCAACTTGGTAAAGAATTCGTGCGACTTGCCGACCCGGTGCAGCCAAGTCCGCCAAAGCCCTCTAAGCTAGGTATCGGCGGCCCGCTCCCAGTGACCCCCAGGCTGGTTGAGCGGGTCGCCCCTTCGTCTCTGCATCGCGGCTTCGCCGCTCATGTCGACTTCGTCGTTTCTCCCGGGGGCCGAGCCCCCGGACCCCCACGGTGCCTTCTGCTCGGCTTCCAGCCCTGCCGTGGCTTTCGGTGGCTGAGTTGCCGGGTGCCCCACGGTGCCTGGCGTGCGGCTTCCAGCCCTGCCGTGGCTTTCGGTGGCTGAGTTGCCGGGTGCCCCACGGTGCCTGGCGTGCGGCTT
>NZ_MUMI01000443.1 GCF_002155975.1 Amycolatopsis kentuckyensis | reverse complement strand
CCGGGACGTCGTGCACGGCGGAACGGACGCGGGCGCGAAGGTGCGCCGGGCCCGGGACCTGCTCCGGGACGCCGGCGGTCTCGCGACCGCCGGCGCCGGGTTGTGGACCGCCGTGCGGGCTCTCGCCGCTGCCGTCGGCGTCCCGTTCTAACCGTCCACAGCGGACGCGACCACAGTGGACGGTGAAGTGGGTGCCGCGCCGCCCAGCTGCGCGGTCGGCACCCGGTAGGTCTCCCGGGCCGTCGCCGCGGCCAGCGCCGCCACCACGCAGACCGCCGCGGTGAAGATCGCGACGCCGAGCCAGTCCTCCTTGCCGGACCCGATCGCGGCCACCACGCTGGGCGCGAAACCCGCCACCGCGAAGCCGATCTGGGTGCCGATCGCCATGCCGGACAGGCGGACCCGGGCGCTGAACATCTCGCCGTACAGCGACGGCCAGACCCCGTTGACGCCGGAGTACGCCACGCCGAACAGCACGATGCCGAGCACGAACAGCAGCGCGTACGAGCCGATCGAAATCGACCACAGGTACGGGAAGATCAGCACGCCGCAGGCCAGGCAGCCGGTGATGAACACCGGTTTGCGCCCGACCCGGTCGGCGAGCCCGGCCAGCAGCGGGATCGCCGCCAGCGCGACGACGTTCGCGAGCACGCCGACCCAGAGCATCGGGGTGCGGGACAGGCCGATCGTGTTGACCGCGTAGCTCAGCGCGTAGACGGTGAAGATCGTGCTCACCGAGGCGATCGTCGCCGCGACGATCACCCGCAGGACGTCCGCCCAGTGGTTCCGGAACAGCAGCGCGACCGGCAGCTTCGCGACCTCGGTGCGTTCGAACACCGGCGTCTCGTCGAGCTTGCGCCGGATCACGAAGCCGACCACCACGACCAGCGCGCTGCCCCAGAACGGCAGCCGCCAGCCCCAGGTCAGCAGGTCTTGCGACGGCAGCGCCGCCACCGGCAGGAAGATCGCGGTGGCCAGGATCTGGCCGGCCTGGGTGCCGCTCAGGGTGAAGCTGGTGAAGTAGGCGCGCCGGTGCTCCGGGGCGTGCTCCAGCGACATCGAGTTCGCGCCGGCCTGCTCGCCGGCCGCGGAAAGTCCTTGCAGCAGGCGGAGAACGACCAGCAGGACCGGGGCGAGGACGCCCGCGGTCGCGTAGGTCGGCAGGCAGCCGACGCAGAACGTCGCGAAGCCCATGAGCAGCAGGGTGAAGACGAGCACGCGCTTGCGGCCGAACCGGTCGCCGACGTGGCCGAGGACGAACGCGCCGACCGGCCGGGCGAGGTAGCCGACGCCGAAGGTGGCCAGCGCGAGCAGGGTGCCGGTGGCGGGGGAGGAGGCGGGGAAGAACACCTTGCCGAACACGAGCGCGGCGGCGGTGCCGTAGATGAAGAAGTCGTAGTACTCGAGCGCGCTGCCGATCCAGGCGGCCAGCGCCGCCTTGCGGGGCATCGATCCGGTCACGGGCACGATCTCCTGACGTCCGTGCTTCATTGCTCAGACTGAGGTGCTGAAGGCTGGGGCGGGAAGCAATGTACGGTCTAGTTAGTTAATAGAGAGTGCGAGACCGGGGCGCCGGGTGTCAAGAGATCCTTTTGCCGAGTTCGGGCGTCGAGCTCAGCGCGCGGTCAGGTACTCGATCAGCAAGTCGCCCAGCATCGTGCGGTAGTGCTGCCGGCGGGCCGGGTCGAGCATGTCGCGGCTGAAGATCGCCTGGAACGTGTGCCGGTTCGCCAGCCGGAACACGCAGAACGAGCTGATGACCATGTGGACGTCGAGCGCGTCGACGTCGGCCCGGAACAGGCCGGCCTTCCGGCCCCGCTCGAGGATCCGCGTGATCCCGCCGAGTGCCGGGTCGGCCAGTCCGGCCAGGATCTCCGACTGCGAGAGGTGTTCCGCGTGGTGGATGTTCTCGATGCTGACCAGCCGGATGAAGTCCGGGTTGGCCTCGTGGTGGTCGAAGGTCAGCGCGGCCAGCTGCCGCAGCGCGTCCTCCGGCTCGAGGTGCTCGACGTCCAGCGCCGCTTCCGAGGTGCGGAGCGCGGAGTACGCCCGCTCCAGCACGGCGATGTAGAGCTGTTCCTTGCCGCCGAAGTAGTAGTAGATCATCCGCTTGGTGGTGCTGGTGCGCGCGGCGATCTCGTCGACCCGGGCGCCGGTGTAGCCCTTGTCCGCGAACTCCCGCGTGGCCACGGCGAGGATGTCGGCGCGCGTCCGTTCCTTGTCGCGCTGGCGCTCGGCCTCCGACGATGGTGCGGCCACCGGGCTCCCTCCGCTGCAGGTGAACACCCACTCTAGTCCAGCTCTTCCGCCGGGGCGGACGCCGCGCTACCGTGAACGTACTAGTTCGTACATTAGCGGCCGGAGGGTAACGCGTGACCAGCTACTTGATCGGACTCGTCGGCACGGGCATCGGGCCGTCCGCCAGCCCGGCACTGCACGAACGCGAGGCCGACGAGCTCGGTCTCCGCTACGTCTACCGGTTGCTGGACCTCGACGTGCTGCGCCGCCCGGTCGCCGACGTCCTCGCCGCCGCCCGCCTCGCCGGGTTCGACGGCCTCAACGTCACCCACCCGGCCAAGCAGGCGGTCCTGCCGCACCTGGACGAGCTCTCGCCGGAAGCCGAAGCGCTCGGCGCGGTCAACACCGTCGTGTTCCACCGGGGACGCGCGGTCGGCCACAACACCGACGCGACCGGGTTCGCCAGCAGCCTCCGGCGCGGCCTGCCGGACGTGCGGATGGACGACGTCGTCCTGCTCGGCGCCGGGGGAGCGGGCGCGGCCGTCGCGCACGCCCTCGTCTCGCTCGGCACCGGGCGGCTCACCGTCCACGACGTCGACAGCGACCGGAGTGCCCACCTGGTCGAGGCGCTCGAGCGGCGGTTCGGCCCGGGCCGGGCGGAAACCGGCGACCTGACCGCGATCCACCGCGCCGACGGCCTCGTGCACGCCACCCCGACCGGGATGGCCGCCCACCCCGGCTCGCCGGTGCCCGCCGAGCTGCTGCACCCGCGGCTGTGGGTCGCCGACATCGTCTACCGCCCGCTGGAAACCGCGCTGCTGGCCGCCGCCCGCGCCCGCGGCTGCCGGGTGCTGAACGGCGGCGGCATGGTCGTGCTGCAGGCCGCCGAGTCGTTCCGGCTGTTCACCGGCGCCGAGCCCGACCCGGCGCGGATGCTGCGCCACTTCGACGCCCTGGAAGGGGAGGCCGCCCGTGCCGCCTGAACCGCGCACCGCCATCGCCACCGTCTGCCTGTCCGGCACCCTGGAGGACAAGCTCGCCGCGGCCGCGGCGGCCGGGTTCGACGGCGTCGAGCTGTTCGAGAACGACCTGCTGGTCTCCCCGTCGAGCCCGGCCGAAATCCGCCGCCGCTGCACCGACCTCGGCCTGTCGATCGACCTCTACCAGCCGTTCCGCGACTTCGAAGCCGTCCCGCCGGAGCGGCACGCGGCCAATCTGCGCCGCGCGGCGCGCAAGTTCGACGTCATGGCCGAGCTCGGCACCGGCACGATCCTGGTCTGCTCGTCGGTCTCGCCGGAGGCGATCGACGACGACGAACTGGCCGCGGAGCAGCTGCACGCGCTGGCGGAGCTGGCCGCGACGCGCGGGATGCGGGTCGCCTACGAAGCCCTGGCCTGGGGACGGCACGTCAGCGGGTACGAGCACGCCTGGCGCATCGTCCGCCGCGCCGCCCACCCCGCGCTCGGCGTCTGCCTGGACAGCTTCCACATCCTCTCGAAGGGCCACGACCCGGCGCCGATCCGCGCGATCCCCGGCGACAAGATCTTCTTCCTCCAGCTCGCCGACGCGCCGAAGCTGCCGATGGACGTCCTGCCGTGGAGCCGGCACCACCGGCTCTTCCCCGGCCAGGGCGACTTCGACCTCACCGCGTTCACCGGGCACGTCCTCGCCGCGGGCTACCGCGGGCCGCTGTCGCTGGAGGTCTTCAACGACGTGTTCCGCCAGGCCGACCCGCGCCCGGCCGCGGTCGACGCGCTGCGTTCGCTGCTGGCGTTGAAGGAGTCCCTCGGGGTACGGGAGCTGCCGGCCGCGCCCGCGCTGACCGGCCACGCGTTCGCCGAGGTCGTCACCGACCCCGGCGCGGGCCGGGTGCTGGCGTCGCTCGGGTTCGCCCGCACCGGCGTCCACCGGACCAAGCCGGTCGAGCTGTGGGAGCAGGGCGAGGCCCGGGTGGTGGTCAACGAAGGCGGCGCGGCCCACGGCGCCGTCGGCGCGGTCGCGCTGGCGAGCACCGATCCGGCCCGGTCCGCCCGCCGGGCCGAGGCGCTGCTGGCGCCGGTCCTGCCGCGGGTGCGCGGCCCGCGCGAGGCCGACCTGGCGTCGGTCGCGGCGCCGGACGGCACCCAGGTGTTCCTCTGCGGCGAGGACTGGCGGGACGACTTCGCGCCCACCGGCGAAACGGCGCCCGGGGCGGGGGTCGTCGGAATCGATCACGTGGCGCTCACCCAGCCCTTCGACCACTTCGAGGAGGCGGCGCTGTTCTACCGCTCGGTGTTCGGGCTGGCGCCGTCCCCGGTGGCCGAGTTCGCGGCGCCGTTCGGGCTGGTGCGCAGCCGCGCGGTGGCGGCGGGGGAGGTCCGGCTGACGCTGGACAGCGCCGTGGTCCGCCGCGGCGAATGGGCGCCGGCGGTCCCCGAACCGCAGCACGTGGCGTTCGCCTGCACGGACGCGCTGGCGGCGGCTTCGGCCATGCGTGCCGCGGGCGCGCCGCTGCTGGAGATCCCGGGCAACTACTACGACGATCTCGACGCCCGCCTGGAGCTGCCGGCCGAGCGCCTGGCCGCGCTGCGGGCGCACTCGGTGCTGTACGACCGCGACGACACGGGGGAGTTCCTGCACTTCTACACCGCGCTGGCCGGGGCGCGGGTGTTCTTCGAGGTGGTGCAGCGGATTGGCGGGTACCAGGGCTACGGCGTCGTCAACGCGCCGGTGCGGATGGCCGCCCACCGCGCCCGCCGATGTGCCGCGCCACCGGCGAAAACCCCCGCCTGAACACAGCGCACGCACGCGCACCGCCCCGGGAAGTCTTTCCCGGGGCGGTTTTCGTCGGGCCACCCCCGCGCGGGCGTGCGGGATTTCCGCCGCGCTGCGGTGAAAAAAGGCCCGGACACCTTCCTATCGGGACGATTTCTGTCGCCGCCGGGCCCGGCCGACGTAACCGGCCGGCTACCGCCCGTACAACTCCCCGGTGCGTTTACAACGTTCCGGCAACCGCCTTGACAGGGCCTGTGGTACGTACCACTCTAACCCCAACATTGGTCTACACCATTTGGGGCGTCCGGCCGCGGTGGCCGGGCATGGAAAGGACGGCATCGAGTGAAACGCTGGCTCAAGCTGGCGGCGGGCGCCGCCGCACTCACGCTCGCGACCGCGGGCTGCGCGGGTTCCGGTGGCTCGGACACCGCGGCCTCGTCGAGCGGCAATGCACCGCTGAGCGGGACCGTCACGGTCTGGCTGATGACCGGCTCCGCGCCGGAGACGCTGACCAACGCGCTCAACAAGGAGTTCGAGGCCGCGCACCCCGGGGTCAAGGTCAAGTACGAAGTCCAGCAGTGGGACGGCATCCAGCAGAAGCTGACCACCGCGCTGGCCAGCGGCGCGCCGCCGGACGTCATCGAGATCGGCAACACGCAGACCGCCGCGTTCGCCTCGCAGGACGGCGTCCTGACCGACCTGACCGCCGACAAGGACAGCTTCAACGGCGCCCAGTGGCTCAAGGGTCTCGCCGACTCCGGCAGCTACGACGGCAAGATCTACGGCGTCCCGTTCTACGCGGCCAACCGTGAGGTCATCTACCGCAAGGACATGTTCGAGCAGGCCGGCATCACGAAGGCGCCGGCGTCGAACGACGAGTGGATCGACGCGATCGGCAAGCTGAAGACCAAGTTCGGCTCCGACCCCGACTTCCAGGCGCTCTACATGCCGGGCCAGAACTGGTACGCGCTGCTGTCGTTCATCTGGGACAACGGCGGGGACATCGCCAAGGCCGACGGCAAGAACTACAAGGCCACCCTCGACACCCCCGAGGCCAAGGCGGGCCTCGACTTCTACAAGAAGCTCGTCGACACCTCCGGCACCAAGGCGCCGAAGGACGCCGACGAGGCCAAGCCGCAGCAGGCGACCGTCTACGGCGCGGGCAAGGTGGCCATGATGATCGGCCTCCCGTGGGAGCTGGCGACCGCGGCCAAGACCGACGCGAGCCTGACGGCCAAGACCGGCGCCTTCGCGATCCCGAGCAAGACCGCCGGCCAGAGCGCCCCGGTCTTCCTGGGTGGTTCGAACCTCGCCATCCCGGCCAACAGCAAGAACGTGGCCGCGGCCAAGGAGTACGTCAAGCTGCTCTCCAGCCCGAAGTACCAGAGCCAGCTCGCCGCCGCCGGCGTCGTGCCCGGTGCCTCGACCGACCTCACCGGCCTGGACAAGGACCCGCTGGGCAGCGTGATGGCCAAGGCGTCGGCCAACGGCAAGGCCGTGCCGGCCAGCCCCAAGTGGGGTGACGTGGAGTCCGGCCAGAACCCGGTCAAGGACATGCTGACCGCGTACCTGACCGGCAAGAAGACGCTCGACCAGGCGACCGCCGACGCCAACGCAGCGCTGAACAAGCTCATCGGCGGATGACCGCGACCGCGAATGTGACGATGCCGGCGGGGGCCACCCCGCCGGCATCGCCGCGCGACGCCCGGGTCAAGAAGCGCAGGCGGGGCCGGTTCGGCGACCGGGTGCTCCCGTACCTGCTCCTGCTCCCCGCGTTGGCGGCCATCCTGGTGCTGCTCGCCTGGCCGCTGGTCCAGGTGCTCGCGATCAGCTTCCGCAAGCTCGACATCGGCCAGCTCGTCTCCGGCAAGATGATCTGGATCGGGTTCGACAACTACACGAACACGCTCTCCGACCCGGAGTTCTGGACGATCACCGTCCGGACGCTGGTCTTCACCGCCGCCATCGTGGCCGCGACCATCCTCGGCGGCCTGCTGCTGGCGGTGCTGATGCGCCACCTCGGCCCGGTCGTGCGGATCATGGTGCAGGTGACGCTGGTCCTGGCGTGGGCCACGCCGGTGATCGCCACGACCACGGTGTTCCAGTGGATCTTCGACGAGCAGTACGGCATCCTCAACAAAACCCTCGACCGGCTCGGCTTCCACGGCTTCATCGGCTTCTCGTGGTTCTCCAGCGGCCCGAGCACGCTGACGGTGATCGGGCTGCTCATCGTGTGGCAGGCCGTGCCGTTCGTGACGTTCTCGCTGTACGCGGGCATCATCGGCGTCCCGCGCGAGCAGTACGAGGCCGCGGGCATCGACGGCGCCAGCGCGTGGCAGACGTTCCGCGCGGTCACCTGGCCCGCCATCCGGCCGATCACCACCATGGTGACGTTCCTGTCGGTGCTGTGGGACTTCAACGCCTTCGCCCAGATCTGGGCGATCCGCGAGGGCGGGCCCGACGGCGGGAGCACCACCCTGGCCGTCGTGCTGTACCTCAAGGGCATCGCGGGCAACCACTTCGGCGCGGCGGGCGCGATCGCGACGCTGATGCTGATCGTGCTGGCGCTCATCACCGGCCGGTACATCCAGCTGCTCGTCCGGACCCCGGAAGGTGGTCTCAAATGAGGAAATCGCTGCCGCAGCGGATCGCGCTGTCGGTCGTCGGCGTCCTGGTCGCGCTGGCGATCGCCTTCCCGACGTACTGGATGTTCGTCACGTCGCTGAGATCGCCGGGCCAGATCCTCTCGCCCAAGTACGACCTGATCCCGACGTCGTTCTCGTTCGGCAACTTCGCCACCGCGCTTAGCAAGGACAACTTCCCGACCTACCTGATGAACAGCCTGATCGTCACGGTCGGGTCGGTGCTGTGCGCGCTGGTCGCCGGGACACTCGCGGCGATCCCGCTGTCGCGGCTGCGGTTCACCGGCCGCAAGGGCTTCCTCGTGCTGGTGATGGTGGCGCAGCTGGCCCCGGTGTCGGCCCTGTTCATCCCGCTGTTCCTGCTGATGCGGGACGCCGGGCTGCTCAACACGCTGCCGTCGCTGCTGCTGATCTACTTCGCCACGACGCTGCCGTTCACGGTCTGGATGCTCTACGGCTTCGTCAACGGGATCCCGTACGAGCTGGAAGAGGCCGCGATGATCGACGGCTGCAGCCAGACCGGCGCGTTCCGCCGGGTGACGCTGCCGCTGCTCGGCCCGGGGCTGGTCACCACCTCGGTGTTCAGCTTCATCACGGCGTGGAACGAGTACCTGTTCGCGCTGGTGTTCATCCGGGACAAGCCGAAGGAGACGCTGCCGGTGTGGCTGGCGTCGTTCCGGACCGCGTTCGCCACCGACTGGGGCGGCGTGATGGCCGCGTCGGTCATCTACGCGATCCCGGCGCTGATCTTCTTCCTGCTCGTGCAACGCAAGCTCGTGTCCGGCACGACCGCCGGCGCCGTGAAGGGGTAGCCCCGTTGGCCACGCCAGAGACGCAGTCCTCGCCCGAGAAGCTCGCCGAAGCCGTCCTCCTGCCCGGGTTCGCCGGGACGACCGCACCGGACTGGCTGCGCCGCCGGATCGCCGGAGGCCTGGGCGGGGTGGTGCTGTTCGGCCGCAACGTCGTCGACGACGAGCAGGTCGCCGCGCTCACCGCGCAGCTGCGCGGCGAGCGCGACGGGGTGGTGGTCGGGATCGACGAGGAGGGCGGCGACGTCACCCGCCTCGACGTCAACACCGGGTCGTTCGTGCCGGGCCCGCTGGCCCTCGGCGCGGCCGACGACCCGGAGCTGACCACGGCGGTCGCCGCCGCGCTCGGCGAACGGCTGGCGGCCTGCGGTGTCACGGTGAACCTGGCGCCGTGCGCGGACCTGACCCTGGCCGCCGAGGACCCGATCATCGGCGTCCGGGCGTTCGGGTCCGACCCCGTGAAGGCGTCTCCGCACGTCGCGGCGTACGTCACCGGCCTGCAGAAGTACGGGGTCGCGGCGTGCGCCAAGCACTTCCCGGGCCACGGCGCGGCGACCGAGGACTCGCACGTGGCGCTGCCGGTGCTGCCGCGGACCGTCGAAGAACTGCGGGAGATCGAGCTGGTCCCGTTCGCCGCGGCGATCCGGGCCGGCGTGCGCTCGGTGATGTCCGGCCACCTGGTCGTCCGCGCCTGGGGCGACGAGCCGGCCACGCTCAACCGCACCGCGCTCACCGACGTCCTGCGCGGCGAGCTCGGCTTCAGCGGCGCGGTGATCACCGACGCCCTGGAGATGGGCGCGGTGTCCGGGGCGTACGGGCGGCACGACGGTCTCGGCCGGTCGGCCGTCCGGGCACTGGCCGCCGGGGCGGACGCGTTGTGCCTCGGCGGCGCGGCGTTCGAGGCTCCCGCGCTCGACGCGTGCGTCTCGGCGATCGTGGCCGCGGTCGCGGCGGGGGAGCTGCCCCTGGAGCGGCTGGCGGAGGCGGCCGCGCGGACGGCGGCGCTGGGCACCGACCCGGCACCGGCTTCGGTGGGCCCGGTGGACCGGCGGCTGGGCCTGGAGGCGGCCCGCAAGGCGCTGCGGGTCCAGGGCGAGCCGAGGCTGGCCGGGCCGCCACTGGTGGTCGACGTCCAGACCGAGCCGACCATCGCGGCCGGCCCGATGCCGTGGGGCCTCGGCACGCACCTGGCCGAGCTCGTGCCGGGCACCCGGGCCGTCACCGCGACCCCCGACGACGCCGGCGCGGTGCTCGAAGCGGCGAAGGAGTTCCGCAGTGTCGTCGTGGTGACGCGGGAGGCGCACCGGCACCCGAGGGTGCGCGAGCTGCTCGACGCCCTGTCCGGGCTGGACTTCATCCGCGTGGAAACCGGCGTGCCCGGGCCCGGCGGCGACGCCGGCCCGCGGATCGACACGTTCAGCGGCTCGTACGTCAGCCTGCGCGCCGCGGCGGAATACCTGACCCGGCCGTAGTTTCGTCCGCTTTGCCGCATCTCCAGAAGTTCAGCCGCGGTTTGTACGCGGCTTGTACCGGTGGACCGCATTCTGTCCGCACACCGGAAAACTGGAGGACGAAAAATGAACATGGGGATCGTGAAGCGGCTGGCCGGGGTGGCCGGTATCGCCGCGGCGATCGTGGTCGCCGGGGCGGGCCCGGCGTTCGCGGCCACAGGCACGGTGCACACCGACTCGGGTGCGGCGCTGACCGTGCGGTCCAGCCCGAGCGCCACCGCGGGCTCGATCGGCAGCATCGCCGACGGCACCGCGGTGACCATCACCTGCCAGACCAACGGATCCACGGTCGACGGCAAGTACGGCACCTCGGACATCTGGGACAAGGTGGGCGACGGCTACATCAGCGACGCCTACGTCTACACCGGCTCCGACGGCCGGGTCGCCCCGGACTGCGCGGGCTCGACGCTGACCTGCTCCACCGCGGGCACCGGCAACCCGAAGACCTGCGCGCAGGCCGTGGCGTACGCCAAGACCCGCATCCACACCGGCGACCTCGACTCCTACGAGGGCTGGTGCGACCGGATCAACGCGCAGAACTACGGCTGGCCCGCCTCCGGCTCGGAGACGGCCTACATCCACTGGACCCAGATCCCGTCCTCGTACAAGCACGCCGGTGACTACCAGGTCCCGGCCGGTGGGCTCGCCTACTTCAAGAGCAGCGGCGCCGGGCACACGATGATCTCGATCGGCGACGGCAAGTTCCTGTCGAACGACATCAACGGCTACGGCAGCTACACCGAGACCACGATCGCGCAGATCAAGAGCAAGTGGGGCCAGACCTACCTCGGCTGGGCGCAGCCGTGGTTCAAGTACAACCACTGACCCGCTGAACGGGCCCGGGCCCCTGTCCACCTCCCTCGGACAGGGGCCCGGCCGCGTCCGTCCACTTCGGACTTCAGAACATCGCGACCGCGGTCCTCGCCCGGACCGTGGTCGAGCCGCGCAGTTCGTTGTCGTCGGGGCGGGCGTCCTCGCGGTAGGACGGGTCGAGGCTCGCGGACACCTTGAACTCCGCCTTGCCCGCCGCGGCGTCGGCCGCCGTGTAGGTGTAGGCGAACGGGAAGACCACCTTGCGGCCCGCCGCTGCCGGCACCCACTGCTTCAGCTGCCCGACCTGCTGGTAGTAGCCCTGCTCGTTCAGCTTCGACAGGGTGACCGTGACCGTTTCGTCGTGGCGGGTGTTCGCGACCGACACCTTGATCGGCTTGGTCTCGTCCACCCGCCCCTTGGCCGGCACCACGAAGTCCGAAAGCGACACGTCGTGCGTTTCGACCTTCACCGTGCCGAAGCCGGTGCCGGTCCGGCCGTCGGCGGTCGCCCCGGTGACCTCGACGCGGTACTCGCCGTCCGCGGCGTACCGGTGCACGATGGGCGCACCGGTGATGGGCGCCGATCCGCCGTCGCCGAACCGCACTTCGCCGCTGACGAAGTCCCGGAGGAGGCTGTCGCCCGAGTAGGGAGCCAGCGTCACATCGGTGTACACCGTGGGGTTGTTCGGGTACGGCGTCACCCACGGCGAAAGCGGCGGAGCCGTGTCGAGCCGGAGCTCGTACAGCGTCGCGGCCTCGGTGTCGTCGGCGACGCGGATCCGGTAGGTCTCACCGGCGACCGCGGTGAACACGGCCGCCCGGCGGTCACCGGAGGCGACGCAGTCCACTTCGGACAACGCGGTCGCCGCCGTGCCCCGGTACACCGTGATGCCGGGGCCCCAGTCGTACATCGCCTGCGCGCTCACCGACCGCGTGCGGTCCGCGGTGAACCCGAACCACACCGACTTCTCCGCGTCCGGGTCGCAGCTCGGCCGCACCTCGCCGGGCTCGGCCGAGGCCACGGTCAGGTCGCCGGCGTAGCTCCCGGGCACCGAGACGGGCGTCGCGGCGGCGAAGTCGTCGTTCTGCGCCGGCGGCACGGTGGTGAACTCCGCCGTCAGGTCGCCCTGGTTGTACTGCTGGGCGAACATGACGTGGTAGGTCGTCCCGGCGGTGGCGCGGAAGGTCGCGTCCCCGGGGTAGTCCCACGTCCGGCAGGCGCCCGGGACCGGGGTCAGTGCCCCGCGGTCACCGGTGTAGACGGCGACGAACGGCCGCGTGCCGGTGCCGGCCGGCGTCACCCGGACGAGGGCGTCCGCGGTCGCGGTGTAGTCGTACCAGACGGTCCACGTCGTGTAGGTGTTGCACGGTGTCGGGTCATCGGCCGCCTTCGTCGCCTCCCGGACGTCCTGGGAGGCCTTGAACGGCAGGGCGGTGACGGCGGTGGCGGAGCCGAAGTCGTCGTTGGACGGAGCGGCCGCGTGGGCGGCCCCGGGCACCAGCAGGGCGGCCGTGGCGGCCGCGAGGACGGCGAACAGCGAGCGGAGTTTCATGTGTTCCCCCTGGAACCGGTCAGACGGCGGCGATGCGCGTGGCGGGCGGCTTGACGGTCGTGGCGACGGAGATCGCCTCGTTGTCGCCCGGCAGGGCATCGGTCGACGGGTACGCCAGCTGGACCTCCGCGCGGAAGGCGACCTTCCCGGCGGCCGCGTCGTCCGGGGTGAAGGTGTAGGCGAACGGGAAGCGGACCTTGCCGGTGGCCCGCGCGGGCACCTGCAGGGTCAGCCGGCCGACCTCGGCCCAGTTCGTGGACCGCTTGGACAGCACGACGGTCACCGTTTCGGCGTATCGCGTGTTCGTCACGTCGACGTTGATCGGCTTGCTTTCCCCTTGCCGCGCCGAGGACGGGACGGTGAACTTCGAGATCCCGACGTCGTGCGTGGTCACCGTGACGGACCGGGTCACCGTCGCGGTGCGCCCGTCCGGCGACGTCGCGTGCAGCGTGGCGGAGTAGACGCCGTCGGCGGCGTACCGGTGGTACACAGTCTCGGTGCCGACCGGGGCCGACGTCCCGTCGCCGAAGTCCCACGTCCCGCCCAGCGGCAGGTCGATCTGCTCCCACGACGACGCGGAGAACCCGACGTTGTCGAACACGGTGGCGGACGACGGGTACACGGACACGTCCGGCTCGAGCGGCGGTGTCTCCTGGAGCGTGAACCGGAAGGGCCCGTAGCCGTGGTGGGCCCCGGTGACGCGGATGGCGTACACCGTGCCGGGTTCCGTGCGGAACAGGGCCGGGCGGGAGGAGTTGTCCCGCGCGCAGGCGACCTGGGTCAGTGCCGCCGGTGAGCCACCGGAGTAGACGGTGACGGCGGCGTCGGTGCCTTGGACCCGCGCGCTGAGTGCCTGCGCCGCGCCGGCGGAGTAGGAGTACCAGACCGAGGGCCGGCCCTCGTCGTCCACACAGGTCGATTCGGGCTCGCCGGCTTCGGCCGCGGCCACCGAGAGATCAGGCTGGCCGGTGAACGGCAGGGTGGTCACCGGCTGGGCGTCCGCGTACGTGTCGTTGGGCGCCGAGGCGACCGTGTCGAGCGCGAACGAGAGCGCGCCGCCAGGGGTGTCGAGGCCGGCCACCAGGAAGGAGTACGTCGTCCCGGCCGTCGCGCGGAACGTGATGGCCGGCCCGGTTCCGTAGTCGCAGGCGTCGGCGACGTTCTGCAGGCCGCCGCGCAGGCCGGTGTTCGCGGACAGCAGCGTCCGGTGGTCACTGCCCGCCGTCGTGGCGCGCAGCAGGCCGTCCTGCGTTGCGGTGTAGCGGAACCAGACCGTGCCGGCCGCGGCGTACCCGCTGCACCAGCCGGGGTCGTCGGCCGCCTTGGTGGCCGCGCCGCTGTCCTCCTGCGCCGTGAACGGCAAGGACGTGACGACGGCCGCGTCGTCGAAGTCGTCGTTGGCCGGTGGCGCCGCCGCGTGCGCGACGCCCGGGACCACAGTGGCCAGTACCGCGACCAGCACCGTGACCACGGTGATCCGGCCACGGGATCGTAACGGGAACAACACGAATCCGCCCCCCTCGCGGGTCTTCGTCATGGGCACGAAGACCCGCGAGGGGGGCGGATTCGTGTTGTTCTCGTTACGATCCC
>NZ_MUMI01000442.1 GCF_002155975.1 Amycolatopsis kentuckyensis | reverse complement strand
GGGCGGCGGGCTCGCCACGCTGGGCGTCGGGCTGACGTCGGTCACCTGCCTGGCGCTGGGCATCCTGGCGGCGGTCCCGGGTCCCGCGCTCGCGGTGCTGGCACTGACCCCGCTGGCGACGGCCGAACTGGTGGCCGGATTGCCGGAGGCGGCCCAGCGGCTGCTCGGCGCGTCGGGTTCGGCGCGCCGGCTCGCGGAGCTGGACGCCCTGCCCGCCCCGCACACCCCGGCGACCGGGAGCGCGCCGGCCGCGGCCGAACTGGCGGCCGAGCACCTGTCGGTCCGCTGGCCGGGTGTCCCGGTCGACGCGGTCCAGGACGTGGACCTGCGGATCGGTCCCGGCCGCCGCGTCGCGCTGACCGGCCGCTCGGGCGCGGGCAAGAGCACGGTGATCGCGGCGCTGCTGCGCCACCTCGACCCCTCGGCGGGCCGCATCCTGCTGGCCGACACGAACACGCTCACCTGCGACGGCGACTCGGTCCGCGAGCGCATCGCCTGGTGCGGCCCGGAGACGCACCTGTTCGACAGCACGCTCCGGGAAAACCTCCGCCTCGCGCGGCCTTCGGCCACCGACGCCGAGCTGCGGGCCGCGCTGGGCCGGGCCCAGCTGTCGCCGTGGCTCTCGCACCTGCCGGACGGCCTCGACACCGCGCTGGGAACACACGGAACCCCGGTGTCCGGCGGCGAACGTCAGCGCCTGGGCGTGGCTCGCGCGTTGCTGTCGGACCGGCCGATCCTGCTGCTGGACGAGCCGACGGCGCACCTCGACGCCCCGACGGCAGCGGCACTGGCCGCCGACGTCCTGAAGGCGACCGAAGGCCGGCCGGCCCTGGTGGTCACCCACCGGCCGGCGGAGTTCGCCTCGCTCCCGGCCGTGGCCGTCACTCCGTCCAGCCCATCTCGTTCCGAGTCCTGGTCCACGCCTTCGAAACCGCATCGACCAGTTCGGCTTTGAACGCTTCGCGGTCGGCGTCGGCCGTCTCGACTTCTTCGATCTCCCGGAGGATCGAGTCCCGCAGCTGGGCGTCGATGGACAGTTCGCCGTCGACCTCGGCGAGCAGCCCGCGCGAGAAGACTTCCGCGGCCCGGGGCCGCCCTTGGGCGATGGCACTGGCCAGGAACCGGTGGAACCACATGGCGACCGGCAGCGGCCGCACCGGGAAGTCGGGCAGGGTGTCGCCGCCGGCCGGCGCCGGATGCCGCTTGTCGCCGGCGTAGTGCCGGTCGATGCGGTGGTTCATGGCGAGCACGATCGGATACGTGAGGCTCTGGAAGGCTTCGTTGTCCGAGGCTCGCAGGATCGCGCTGTGAAAGGCGGCGTCGAGTTCCCGGAACTCCGTGCGCACGGCGTGGTCGAAATGATCGCGGAGGCTGACTTCGTGCAGTTGCTGCGCGAGGGTGAGCAGTTCGTGGCAAACGGCGGCGGGCGCGCGCGAAGCGGCGAGCCGGGCCGCCGCCGGTTCGATGGCCGCGCGCAATTCCGTGAGCGACCTCCGCACGTGCCGCGGCGAGGGTTCGTCCAGGCGCCATTCGATCACCGTCCGGTTCAACATGTCCCACGACGGCAGGTCGAGCACGGTGGCCCCGACCCGGGGCATGATCCGGATGAGCCGCATGTGGTGCAGCGTCTGCAGCACTTCCCGGGCCATCGGCTTGCTGACCTTCAGGTCCGCCACCACCGATTCGACGCTGAGTGCGTCACCCGGCCGGTATCCGGGCGCGCCGCGGACGATCTTCCGGCCCAGTTCGTCGAGCGTTTCCTTGCTCGACCCCCGCACCCGCTCGCCCCCGCCGGCCTCGTCCGCCTCGTCGCGCATCGGCTGATGATATCAGATTGACGCTTCTGACCTCATCACCGAACAGGAATTGATCAGATAACATCGAGCGTCTTGGACCGCGCAGCACGCTTCACTCATCGTCGAGAAAGCGAGGACCGTCATGGGCCGCAAGCGCAGACCCAGCCCGCCGCCACCCCGGCGCACGCTGTCCCAGCCGGCCTGGGACGCGCTGATGCTGGTGCTGGCCGGGCTCCTCGGCGCGGTGGCCGGCCTGGTCGTCGGCGGTCTCGTGTACCGCCAGACCCACCAGGTCGCGGCCACCGTGATCGCCGGCGGCGTCGCGTTCGGGGGCGTCTTCGAGCGGACGCTGCGGATCATCCGGATGTTCACCGGCCCGCCCGGCGAGTGATCAGCCTTCCCAGGTCCAGTGGCGGATCTCGGGCAGGTCTTCCCCGGTGGCGAGGATGTGCCGGCGGTGCCGGCCTTGGGCTTCGGTCATCTTCTGCCGCAGCACGCCGGCCGTGGCGACGAGGCCGGGAACGCGGTCGATCACGTCGATGACCAGCTGGAAGCGGTCCATGTGGTTGAGGACCAGCATGTCGAACGGCGTGGTCGTCGTCCCGTGCTCGGTGTAGCCGCGGACGTGCATCCCCGCGTGGTTCGTCCGGCGGTAGGCCAGCCGGTGGATCAGCCACGGATAACCGTGGTAGGCGAAGATCACCGGGCGGTCCGGGGTGAACAACGCGTCGAACTCGCGGTCGCTCAGGCCGTGCGGGTGCTCGGCCTCGGGCTGCAACCGCATCAGGTCGACCACGTTCACCACCCGCACCGCCAGCTCCGGCAACTCCTGCCGCAGGATCTTCGCCGCCGCCATGACCTCCAACGTCGGGGCGTCGCCCGCGCAGCCCAGCACGACGTCGGGTTCGCGGCCGGTGTGGGTGCTCGCCCACTCCCAGATGCTCGCCCCGCGGGCGCAGTGCAGCGCCGCCTGCTCGGCGTCCAGCCAGTCCGGCGTGTCGTTCTTCCCGGCGACGACCACGTTGACGTAGTCCCGGCTGCGCAGGCAGTGCGCCGCCACCTCCAGCAACGTGTTGGTGTCCGGCGGGAAGTACACCCGCACGACCTCGCTGCTCTTGTTCGCGACGTGGTCGACGAACCCCGGGTCCTGGTGGGAGAACCCGTTGTGGTCCTGGCGCCACACGTGCGAGGTCAGCAGGTAGTTGAGCGACGCCACCGGCCGCCGCCACGGGATCTGCCGGTGCACCCGCAGCCACTTGATGTGCTGGTTCACCATCGAGTCGACGATGTGCACGAACGCCTCGTAGCACGAGAACAGCCCGTGCCGCCCCGACAGCAGGTAGCCCTCGAGCCAGCCCTGGCACAGGTGCTCCGACAGCACTTCGAGCACGCGCCCATCGGCCGCGAGGTGCTCGTCGACCGGTTCGACCGCGGCCTGCCACTGCTTGGCGGTGACGTCGTAGACCGCGTCCAGCCGGTTGGAAGCCGTCTCGTCCGGGCCGAACAGGCGGAAGTTCGCCCGGTCGGCATTGAGGGTGAAGACGTCCCGCAGGAACCGGCCCAGCACCCGGGTCGGCTCGGACACCGTGCCCCCCGGCGCGGTGACCGCGACGGCGTGGGCCGCGACGTCCGGCAGCGTCAGCGGGCGCAGCAGGATGCCGCCGTTGGCGTGCGGGTTCGCGCCCATCCGCCGCTCCCCCGCCGGGATCATCGCCGTGACCTCCGCCACCGGCCGCCCGCGGGAGTCGAACAGCTCTTCCGGGCGATAGGACCGCAGCCACTCATCCAGCTGCTGCAGGTGGCCGGGGTTCGTCCGGACCTCGGCGAGCGGGACCTGGTGGGCCCGCCAGGTGCCCTCGACCGGTTTTCCGTCCACCACGGACGGTCCGGTCCAGCCCTTGGGGCTGCGCAGCACGATCATCGGACGCGCCCCCAGGTCGGCGATCGCCGCATCGAGCGCGGCGGCCATCGCCTGGTGCATCACTTCCGGATCGGAGCCTTCGACGTAGATCGGTGTGTAGCCGTAGCCGCGCAGGAGGGCGTCCAGCTCCGCCGGCGGGATCCGCGAGAGCACGGTCGGGTTGGCGATCTTGTAGCCGTTGAGGTGCAGGATCGGCAGCACCGCACCATCACGCACCGGATCGAGGAACTTGTTCGCGTGCCACGACGTCGCCAGCGGGCCGGTCTCGGCCTCACCGTCCCCGACCACGCACGCCACGAGCAGGCCGGGGTTGTCGAACGCCGCCCCGAAGGCGTGCGCCAGCGAATAGCCGAGCTCGCCGCCCTCGTGGATCGACCCCGGCACCTGCGGCGCCACGTGGCTGGGGACGCCGCCGGGGAAGGAGAACTGCTTGAACAGCTCGGCCATCCCGGCTGCGTCGCGGGTGACTTCGGGCCACGCCTCGGTGTAACTGCCCTCCAGCCACGTGTTCGCCAGCAGCGCCGGGCCGCCGTGACCGGGACCGGTGACCAGCATCGCGTTCAGGTCATGGGCCAGGATCGCGCGGTTGAGGTGCGCGTAGACGAAGTTCAGCCCCGGCGAGGTCCCCCAGTGCCCGAGCAGCCGCGGCTTGACGTGCTCGGGCCGCAGCCCCTCGCGCAGCAACGGGTTCGCCATCAGGTAGATCTGCCCGGCCGACAGGTAGTTCGCGGCCCGCCACAAGGCATCCACCTGCGCCAGCTCGCGGCCGCCCAGCACCGCCGGGCGCGTCTCGACCGCGGTCATGCCTTCCGCTCCGGGCGGACCACGAGCACCGGGCACTGAGCGTGCTGCACCAGCGCCTGACTGGTCGAACCCAGGAGCATGCCGGTGAAGCCACCCCGGCCGCGGCTGCCCACCACGACCAGCTGAGCTTCCGCGGACGCCTCGAGCAAGACGTGCCGCGGCCGGTCCCGGACCAGCTGCCGGCGGATCTCCACGTCCGGGTACTTCTCCTGCCAGCCCGCCAGCCGCTCGGTCAGCAGCCGCTGCTCGCCCTCTTCCAGGGACTCCGGCTGGGTCAGGACCCGGGCCGTGCCGCGCGTGTCCTCATACGTGATGTCGCTCCAGGCGTGCACCGCGATCAGCGGCACCCCCCGCAACGACGCCTCCTCGAACGCGACCGCGATGGCCTGCTCGCTGGTCGGGCTGCCGTCGACACCGACCACGACCGGGCCGGCCGCCGCGTCGTACTGGCCGCGGATGACGGCGACCGGGCAGTGCGCGTGGGCGGCGACCGCAGCCGCGGTACCGCCGATGAGCATGTCCGCGAACCCACCGCTCCCGGTCCGGCCGACGACGAGCATCCGGGCGTGCCGCGACTCGTCGATCAGCACCGGCACCGGCGGATCGTTCGGCAGCTCGCTCGTGACGGCCAGGTCCTTGTCGACCGACATGGCCAGCGCCCGGGCGTCGGCGATGGCTCGTTCACCGTCCGCCTGCACCGCCTCGAACAGCGTCGCCGCGCCGACGCCGGTCATGCCGCCGCCGTAGTAGAGGCCCGCGATCTGCAGCCCGTGCACGATCTTCAGCTGGAGGTGGCGCCGGGAGGCGAGCTGCGCCGCCCACGTGACGGCGGCGGTCGAGCCCGCCGACCCGTCCACGCCCACGGTGATCCTCGGATCGGTGACGCTCATCGTGTCTGCTCCTCACCCGCATACGCGGTCTCCGCGGCGACGACGCCCGGCACAGCCAGCGCCAGCAACTGGGCGACGTGCCGGTCGGTGTCGTCGTCGAACTGGTCGGTGATGTGCACGAGCCCGTCGTGGACGTCGACGTGCCAGCGGCCGCTGCCGCCGTAGATCTCCAAGCGGTGCCTCACGTCCCGGGCGATCTCGACGTCGTCGCGGGCGAGCACCCGCACCACGTCGCCGCGGGTGACGATGCCGACCACGGCCGAGCCGTCCACGATCGGCACCGCCCGGATCCGGGCGTCCACCAGCGCCTGGCACAGATCGGCGACGTCGGTACCGGTGCTCATCGCGGTGACCGGAGCGGTCATGAGGTCACCGACGCTCTTGCCGGCGGTGGTCTCGCGGGATTCGTGGACGTAGCGCGGATCGGCCGGGATCCGGCCGCGGATCAGGTCGGCCTCGGTGACGATCCCGGCCAGCCGGTCATCGTCGTCGACCACCGGCAGCGCGGTGAAGCCGTGCGCGGCCAGCAGCCCGGCCGCCTCCTTCGCGGACGTCCACGGGTGCACGGTGATCACCGGCGCGGTCATCAGGTCGCGTGCTCGCATCGGGAGTTCCTTTCGTGTCACCTCCCAACCTAGGAAGGCGGGACCCGGGCCACCGCTGGCGTCGGTCACCGGTCGTGAGGACTTACGTCCCTTCGCGGGCGACGTCCACAAAGGACTCTCGCCGCCGCGGTCTTCGCCTCGGCCGGCCGGCCCGGACCTT
>NZ_MUMI01000441.1 GCF_002155975.1 Amycolatopsis kentuckyensis | reverse complement strand
GCCCTGCGGCGGCGGGCGGAGGCGGACCTGGACCCGTCCTGACCAGGCACGAACGACCCGAACGCTCCGCGAACGCCGGCGGCCTACGTTCCCTTCCGGAGCCGAAATCCGAGAGGGGCCACTCATGACCACCACCGCCTTGCCGCACGAGGAACTGGCCGCCACGCTGCGCGGCGACCTCGTCACGCCCGCCGACGCCGGCTACGACGAAGCCAGAGCCGTCTACAACGCCATGATCGACAAGCACCCGGCGGCCATCGCCTACTGCCGGGACGCGGCCGACGTCGTCGCCTGCGTCCGCTACGGCCGGGCCCAGGGCCTGGACATCGCCGCACGCGGCGGCGGCCACAACGCGGGCGGCTTGGGCGTCGCCGACGGTGCGCTGGTGATCGACCTGTCCCGGCTGCGCAGCACCACAGTGGACCCGGTGCACCACACCGTCCGCGCCGACGCGGGCTGCACCTGGGGCGACGTCGACCACGCCACGGTGGCATTCGGAATGGCCACCCCGTCGGGCATCGTCGCGTCCACCGGCGTCGCGGGCCTGACCCTGGGAGGCGGCATCGGCTACCTGGCCCGCCGCTTCGGCCTGACGGTCGACAACCTGCTCGGAGCGGACGTCGTCCTCGCCGACGGCACCTTCGTCCACGCATCGGAGTCCGAGCACCCGGACCTGTTCTGGGCCCTCCGAGGCGGCGGCGGCAACTTCGGCGTGGTCACGTCGTTCACGTTCCGCTGCCACGACATCGGCGAGCACGGCGTGGTCATCGGCGGCCCGGTGCTGTACGACCTGGCCGACACCCCGGAGGTGCTGCGCTGGTACCGCGAGCTGCTGCCCTCGCTGCCGGAGGAGCTGAACGGCTGGTTCGGTTTGCTGACGATCCCGCCGGCACCCTCGTTCCCGGAAGAGCTGTGGGGCCGCAAGGCGTGCGGAATCGTCTGGTGCTACACGGGCTCCCACGACAAGGCGGACGAAGTCCTGGAACCGGTCCGCTCGTTCGGCAGGCCGTTGCTGGCCGGCCTGCAGAACATGCCGTACACGGCATTGCAGGGAGCGTTCGACGCACTGTATCCCGCCGGCCTCCAGTGGTACTGGCGAGCGGACGTGTTCCACGAGATCTCCGACGAGGCGATCGAAATCCACGTCAAGCACGGAGAGGGCCTGCCCAGCATGCACTCGTCGATGCACCTGTACCCGATCGACGGAGCGGCAAGCAGGGTGGCAGCGGACGCAACGGCCTTCCCCCACCGCAAGGGCGGCTGGTCAGGAGTGATCGTGGGCGTGGATCCATCACCGGAGAACGCAACGGCAATCTCCCAGTGGACGAAGGCCTATTGGGAGGAACTGCACCCGACATCGGCCGGAGGGGCGTACGTCAACTTCATGATGGAGGAGGGCCAGGACCGAGTCCGAGCCTCATACCATGGCAACTACGAGAGACTGGCCGCGGTGAAGAGGAAGTACGACCCGGAGAACACCTTCCACATCAACCAGAACATCCGCCCGAACTGACCGGAACCCACACCCCCCGCAACCCCGATCCGAAGCCGAAACACGGACGGCGGCACCTTGTCAAGGCACGCTTTCCCGCCTTGACAAGGTGCCGCCGTCCGTAGTCACAATGGCGGCTTCGGGGTGGCGGAACTCAGGACCGCAGCCCCCCGCGAACCCGCTGCCAATCGGTAACAGCGTCCAACCCGGAATCAATCTCTTCGGTAAGCAGAGCCGCCACAAGCGCGGCAACATCCGCCCCCAGCAACTCCCCCACCCGATCCACCAGCGACAAAGCCTCCCAAGGCGAACCGGCCAGCGCCCCGACCGGAACCCCGGCCTCCGGCGGCCGCAACCCTTCCTCAAGCCCGAACCGCCCAGCAGCCAGCAACGCAGCCACCACGAGATGCGGCTGGGCATCAGCCCCGGCGAACCGAAACTCCAGCCGGGGACTCGCCGCCGGCCCGGCCACCCGCACGGAAGCGGTCCGGTCGTCATGACCCCACCGAACCTCCCGCGGAGAGAACGGAGCGGTCCGCAGCCGGACATAGCTGTTCCAAGTCGGCGCCCACACGGCGGTCAACGCCCGCGCGTCGCGAAGCACACCGGCCAGGAACCCGCCCAGCAGATCAGCTTCCGAACCATCCACAGTGGACAAAGACAGATGCACGTGCCCGGAATTGCCCTGCCCGGGCGAAGGCGCGGCCAGGTAGTCGGCGGTGACACCGTGCCGAGCGGCGACCCGGCGCACGATCAGCTGCTGCAGAAGAACATCATCACAGGCGGCAAGAGCGTCCCGGTGCCGCAGAACGATCTCGAACTGCCCCGGATGGCACTCGGCCCGCGCCGACTCGACGCCGAGCCCGGCATCGTCCAACGCGGTCCGCAGCTCGCGCAGCAGCGGAACCAGCCGCTCGGTACCCCCGACCGCGTAGTCGACCCCGTGTGGCGTGAGCGGTCCACCAGCATCCCGGAACACGACCTCGTGCTCGATCCCGACCGACGGCACCAGCCCCAGCCCCTCCAGAGCCGCGAGCTGCGTGCGAAGCACCTCCCGCGGCGCCAGCTCCGCGGCCGCCCCGGAAGGCCACTCGGCGTCCCCGACGACCGCCCAGGTCCGCTCCCCCAGCGGAACGGCCGAAGCCGCGTCCGGCCGCACCCGGAGATCGCCGAACCCTTCGACATACCCGCCCAGCACACCCGACGCCGGCAGCGGATCCCGCGAGGGCGTCCACGCGAAGACGTAGCTGCAAAAGCCGTACCCGTCGTCGAGCACCGAACCGGCGAACGGCGCGGCGAGCTCCACCGCGGCGAACCGGGCGTGCGGATCGGGAACCAGCAGGAGCAGCCGGGCGCCCTCCTCGGCGAGCACCCCCCGCAGCACGGCCTCCCCCGCCACGGCCGCGGCGCGCCGCGCGGCGAGGGACCGCGGCCCGGCCGGCCGCGCGAAAGCCGTCACCACGCGCCACCGGGATCCGGGGCGTGCAGCGGATTCGGCACCCGCCCCCAGCGAACGTCGAACTCGTCGTCCCGCTCCACCTTGTCGAAGCCCTGCCCGGCGAAGTGCTCCCGGTTGAGCGTCACGCGCTCGACGTCCGGGGCGAACAGGCGGCAGGCGTCGAAGCGGACGGCCAGATCCGGGTTCTCGTCCCGGTAGCGGCCGACGATCTCCCGCACCGGCGCCCAGAACGCCGCCCGCGGCAGCCCCAGCTCGTCGAGCAGCACCTCGGCCCAGAACCGGAACTGACCGGAGAACACCGAGCTGAACAGCGACTGCGCCAGCAGGTGCGCGGGCCAGCGCAGCATGTCGGCGGCCGCCTCGGGCGGAAGCGACGCGTAGCTCGCCAGCTCCTCGTCGAGCAGATCGACGCCCTGGGCGAAGTCCTTGATCAGCACCCGCTGCGGCACCCCGGCGGCATCGACGACGAGAACGAGGTTCTGGCCGTGCGGGCAGAACCCGACGCCGTGCCGCAGCAGCCACTGCAGCAACGGCGTGAGCACCAGGTCGAAGAGACGCGTCAGCCACGCGGCAGCGTCCCCGCCGCCGATCAGGTGCGCCAGCACCGAGACCCCGTCGGGACCCCGGTAAGGCAGCGCGGCGAACGAAAGAGCTCGCTCGCCCTCCGCGAGCCGGATCGGCTCGCGCCACAGCGCGCCCAGGGTCTCGTGGAACCGGTACGGCAGCTCCTCGAGGTGCCCGAACAGCGGGTGCTGCACGGACACGCTCGCCACCTCCCCGAGCAGCCCGAACCGGTACTTGTCCGTCAGCAGCGGATCGGACGCGCTGATCCGCCGCAGCCACGTCGTCACCGACGGCCCGGCGAGCGTGGCCGCGGAGTTGAGCCCGCGGTAGACGAGCGTGTTCCGCACCGACACGGCGGTCTTGACGTCGTGCCGGCCGGGTGTGCTCACGTTCGCCAGCGTCCGGACCGTCTGGTGCGGCCGGTAGACGTCGGCGCTCTCCCCGAGGTCGATCACGACCCCGGTGGCGAGTTCGGCGGCGTAGAGCGTGCCGAGGATTTCGTCGGCCTGCCACGGGTGCACCGGCACCCAGACGTAGTCCCCGGGCGCCTTCGCGGCGAACTCGGCGCGCTGTTCGCCGAGTTCGGCGGCCAGCAGCGCGTCCCGGCTCAGCTCGTCGACGCAGCGGAACTCGGCGTGCTCCGGGTGGACGGCGAACCACCGCAACCGGACGTCCTCGCCCGCTTCGGGCGCGTACCGGGCCCGGTCGCGCGCGGAGAACCCGACGCGGCCCTTGTTGAGCACGAGCCGCGGGTGGCCGGTGAGGTGCCCGTCCGCGACGTCGTAGTCCATCGTGGACAGTGCGGCGGCGGTCGGCGCGCGGCGCAGGCGGGCGGCCTCGTTGGCGACCGTCGAGGTCAGCTCGGCGAGCACGTCGGCCAGCCGCAGTCCGCTCAGGCCCAGGACTTCGCGGGCGTCCACGACGAGCGTGCGCGGGTCGGTGGCCGGCTCACCGTTCCGGTGCGCGCTGCCGGGTTCGACCGTCCAGGCGTCGAACGCGCCCCGCCGGGCCCGGAACGTGTAAATGGCGCCGGGCAGTTCCAGCCGGTAGGCGTCGCCGTCGGCGACCGGCTCCAGCATGTGCTCGTAGGACAGTTCGCCGAGCATCTTGTGCGTGATCAGGGCGCCGGCCGCGCGCCAGGCGGCCGCCTCATCCAGGGTCACTTGTCCTCCAGGCCGAACGTGGTGAACGCGGTGCGGTCGGGCAGCTCGTGCACGGTCTTGCCGCACACGGCGTTGAGGATCACGGCCGCCCGCCAGGCGCCGAGACCGAGGTCGGGGGCGCCGGGCCCGTGGGTGTGCCGCTCGGCGTTCTGCACGAACAGCGAGCCGGGCACGTCGAGCGCGACGCGGTAGTCGGCGCCGACTTCGAGGCGGCCCTGCCGGTCGCGGCGGACGGCGTCGCCGAGCCCGGCCAGCAACGGCCCGGTCGGCGCCTCCGCGTACCCGGTGGCCGCGACGACGGCGGCGGTGCGCAGGGTGGCGCCGCGGCCCTGCTGCACGTGCCGGACGCCGAGTTCGATCGCACCGTCCACAGTGGATGCCCGGACGACTTCGACACCGGGGGTCAGCACGGCCCCCGGCGGGCCGGTGATGCTGCGGCGGTAGAGCTCGTCGTGGATCGCGCCGATCGTTTCGGTGTCGATGCCCTTGTAGAGCTGCCACTGGGCGGGCAGCAGCCGGTCGCGGACGGCTTCGGGCAGGCCGTGGAAGTACGCGGTGTAGTCCGGGGTGAACTGCTCGAGGCCGAGCTTCGAGTACTCCATCGGCGCGAACGCGGGCGTCCGGGCGAGCCAGCGCAGCCCGTCCACCGTGGCCCGGCTCCGCAGCAGGTCGAGCACGACTTCGGCGCCCGACTGCCCGGAGCCGACGACCGTGACGCTCTCGGCGGCGAGGAGTGCGTCGCGGTGCGTCAGGTAATCGGCCGAGTGCAGCGCCGGGACGCCGGGATCGGCGACGAGGTCGCGCAGCGGTTCCGGCACCGAGGGGACCGAGCCGACGCCGAGCACGACGTGGTCCGCGAGGACGGGCTCGGCGCCGGCGATCGTGAGCTCGAAGGCGTCGCCGGCCCAGCGGATGCCGGTCACTTCGTGCCCGAAGTGGCACGACGGCAGCCGCGTGGCGGCCCAGCGGCCGTAGTCGTCGTACTCGACGCGCGGCGGGTGGAACCGCTCGGCGAAGTAGAACGGCAGCAGGCGCCCGCGGTCGCGCAGGTAGTTGAGGAAGGAGAACGGGTTCGTCGGGTCGACGAGCGTGACGAGGTCGGCCAGGAACGGCACCTGCAGCGTCGCGCCCTCGACGAGCAGGCCGGGGTGCCAGCGGAACTCCGGGCGGGCGTCGAAGAAGACGGCGTCGAGGCCGTCGACCCCGGCGGCGAGGGCCGCGAGCGAGAGGTTGAACGGCCCGATCCCGACGCCGGCGAGGTGGTGGCGCCTCACGAAGCGACCGGGCTTTCCCGGCCGGCGCCGAGCTCGGCACCCGCGGTGGCGACGATCCGGTCGAGCAGCGGGAGGTAGTCGCCGGCGGTGGCGTGCGGGTGCAGCAGCGTCAGCTTGAGCCACAGCTGGTTCGCCCCGCCGGGCCCGGTCGGCAGCGCGGCCCGGCCGATTACGGCGGTACCGGCTTCGAGCAGCGCCCGGCGGACGCGCGCGACGAGCTCGTCACCGCCGGCCTCGTCGGCGAGGACCGGCCGCAGGACCACTGTGGACAGTTCGGGCGGGCCCCAGAGCCGCAGGCCGGGGTGGTCCTCGACGCGCCGGGCCACCTCGGTGGCGAGGCCGCAGCAGTGTTCGACGAGGGCGCCGAGGCCGTCGGTGCCGAGCGCGTGCACGGTGACGGCCATCCGGAAGGCGTCCGGCCGCCGCGACGTCCGGATCGAGCGGCCGAGCAGGTCCGGCAGGCCGGCCTCGGTGTCGTCGTCGGCGTTGAGGTACTCGGCGCGGACGGTGAGCGCGCCGAGATCGGCGGCCTCCCGGGCGGCGAACAGCCCGGCGGCGACCGGTTGCCACCCGAACTTGTGCAGGTCGAGGGCCACGGAGTCGGCGAGTTCGAGCCCGTCGAGTTTGGGCTTGAGCGTTTCACTGCACAGCGCCATGCCGCCGTAGGCCGCGTCGACGTGCAGCCGGGCGTTGTGCCGGCGGCAGATCCCGGCGATTTCGGGCAGCGGATCGAGGGTGCCGGTGTTGGTGGTCCCGGCGGTGGCGACGACGACGCAGCCGGGGGTGAGGACCCGGTCGAGCGCATCGGGGAGCAGGCGGTCGCCTTCGCACGGGACGACGATCGGGGCGGGCAGGCCGAGCAGCCAGGCGGCCCGGGCGACGCTGTGGTGGGCGTTGGCGCCGCAGACGCTTTGGAGGATGCCGTTTTCGCGGGCGAGGAGGAGGCCGAGGAGGTTGGATTCGGTGCCACCGGTGGTGACGACGGCGTCGGGGTTTTCCGCTTCGGGGTAACACAACCGGGCGATCCCGGTGGTGAACTCGCGTTCGAGCTCGCTGGCGACGGGGGCCTGGTCCCAGGAGTCCATGGAGGGGTTGAGCGAGCCGGCGACGACGTCGGCGGCCACGGAGACGGCGAGGGGCGGGCAGTGGAGGTGGGCGGCACAGGCGGGATCGGCGGGGTCCGCTGAGCCGGCGGCGAGCAGCCGGCTCAGCTGTTCGAGCGCGGCTTCGGCCCCGACTCCACGGCGCGGCAACGAGCCGCGACCGGACTCGGACGGCGAATCCTCACCCGAGGCTTCTCCGGCGACCTCGGGGCCACGCTCGGCCACCAGGGCCGCCGCCACCGCGGCCGGGCCGCCGGCCGGGACCGGGCCGCCGCGTTCCGCCACCCCGGCCGCCATTGCGTTCAGGGCCACCGGGATCAGCTCGCCGAGCCGCTCCGCGCCGCCGTGGCCCCCGGCCAGCCCGTCTGCCCGCATGTGACCGCCTTCCTTAGGGTTGCCTTGCCTACGCTGAGCAACAGTACGGCGACCGACGGCTGCCTGTCATCCGGCCCCGTCCAGCATGCTCGACCGGGTGGCGGCGACGCGTCGGCCATCGGGAGTAGGTTCACCGCGAGGAGGAGGTGATCAGCGTGCCCCGGTGGGACGTCCTGGCGGCGATCGGCGCCGGCGGCGCGCTCGGCAGCCTCGCCCGCTACGGCCTTTCGGTGGCGATCCCGCACGCCCGCGGCGAGTTCGCCGTCGCCACGCTGCTCACCAACGTGCTCGGCTGCCTGCTCATCGGCGTCCTGATGGCGATCCTGACCACCACCGCACGCCCCCACCACCTCCTCCGGCCGTTCCTCGGCGTCGGCGTCCTCGGCGGCTTCACGACGTTCTCCACGTTCGTGACCGACACCCTCGACGCGGCGACGACCGGCCGTCTCGTGGGATCCTTGGCGTACGTGGCCGCGTCGGTGGTGCTGTGCCTGACGGCGGTCGCGGCCGGTCTCGCGGCGACGCGCGCGGTGCGAAAGGGACACTGATGGAAGGACCTGCCACCCGCCTCACGATCTACCTCGGCGAAGACGACCACTGGCACCACAAGCCGCTCTACCACGAGATCGTCCGCCGGGCGCGCGACGCGGGTCTCGCGGGCGCTTCGGTGCTTCGCGGCGTCGAGGGCTACGGCGCGTCGTCGCTGATCCACACGACGCGGATCCTGTCGCTGTCGGAGGACCTGCCCGTGGTGATCGTGATCATCGACGAAGAGGCGAAGCTGCGCGCCTTCCTGCCCCAGCTGGGCGAGCTGATCGGCGAAGGCCTGGTGACGCTCGACCAGGTCGAGGTGGTCCGCCACGTGGGGCGGACGGAGTGACGCTGGTCCTGGTGGCCCTCGGCGGAGCGGCGGGCTCGATCCTGCGCTACCTGACCGACCGCCGCGTGCAGCAGTGGCGCGACTCGCCGTTCCCGTTCGGAACGCTGACGGTGAACATCGCGGGCTCGTTCATCCTGGGCTTCCTGAGCGGCTGGCTCCTGCACGGCGCGGAGCCGTCATCGGTCCGCGCATTGGTGGCGGTGGGCTTCTGCGGCGGCCTGACGACGTTCTCGACGTTCGGCTACGAGACGGTCCGGCTGTTCCTGGAGAAGACGCGGTTGTACGCGGTGCTGAACGTGGTGGTGACGGTGGTCGCGGGACTGGCCTCGGGCGCCCTCGGCCTGCTGCTGGCCACCGTCACCTTCACGTGAAGCGTCAGCGCGGCGCCAGTCCGCGCACCTGCTCGAACGGGTCCTCCCCGGTCGGCAGCAGGGCGATGATCGGCGTCGTCAGCCCGTTGTCCACATAGGCCTGGACCTGCTCGCGGCACGACTCCACGCTGCCGTGGATCACCAGCTCGTCCACGACCGCATCCGGGATCACCTGGTTCGCCTTCTGCCGGTCCCCGGCCGCCCAGGCCTCGTGCATCGGGGCCAGTGCCTCGCCGCGGCCCAGCCAGTCGTGGAACGCCGCGTACACCGGGACCGTCAGGTAGCTCGAGATCAGCATCCGGCCCAGGCCGCGGGCCGCCTCGGCGTCCTCTGTCGGGCAGACGAAGATCCGGGCCGCCAGCTCCACCTCCGGGCCCACGACCGAGCGCACCCGGGGCACGTCCGAAGCCGCCAGCCAGTTCGTGATCGCGCCGTCCGCTTCGCGCGCCGCGAGCCGCAGCATGCCCGGGCGGAGCGCCGCCAGCATGATCGACGGCGGTGGGTCGGCCGGGCGCTCCAACCGGAACTTCGAGACCGCGAACGTGTCGTACTTCTCGCTGACCTTCTCCCCCGCCAGCGCCGAACGCAGGAAGCGCAACGTGTCGCGAGAGCGGGCAAAGGGTTCCGAGAAGTCGGCCGCGTTCCAGCCCGAGACGATCACCGGGGACGACGCGCCGATACCGAGGACGAACCGGCCGGGCGCCAGCTCCGCCACCGTCGCCGCCTGCATCGCGAGCAGGCCGGGGCCGCGCGTGTACACCGGCACGATCGCCGTGCCCAGCCGCAGCTGCGGGGCCCACTGCGAGGCCAGGACCAGCGGCGTGAACGCGTCGGTGCCCGCCGTCTCGGCCGTCCACGCGTCGGTGTAGCCCAGGTCCGGCAGCTGCTCGACCAGTTCGCGGTGCGCCGTCAGCGGCACCCCGGTCAGCGGAATCGTCAGGCCCCAGCGGCTCATGCAGTCTCCTTCTCGACGGCGGACAGCTCGCGCAGCAGCCAATCGACCTGCGTGCGCATCAGGTTCTCCGCGACCTCTTCGGCCTGCGGCGTCATGTGGGTCGCGCCCGCCAGCGGCAGGAAGACGTGCGGCCGGCCCTTCGCCAGCAACGCCGACGACAACCGCAGGGCGTGCGCGACGAACACGTTGTCGTCGGCCAGCCCGTGCACGATCAGCAGCGCCCGGCTCAGCTCGCCGGCGCTCTCGATCAGCGAGTTGTGCGCGTAGCTCTCCGGTTCGTCCTGGGGCTTCCCGAGGTACCGCTCCGTGTAGTGCGTGTCGTACAGCGACCAGTCGGTCACCGGCGCGCCCGCGATCGCCGCGTGGAAGACGTCCGGACGGCGCAGCACCGCCAGCGCCGACAGGTACCCGCCGTAGGACCAGCCGCGGATCGCCACCCGCTCCAGGTCCAGCTCGGGACGGGACGCGGCCGCCGCCTGCAGCGCGTCCACCTGGTCCTGCAAGGTGACGTCGGCGAGGCGCCCGTGGATTTCGCGCTCCCACACCGCGCCGCGGCCGTCGGCGACGAGCACCGCGAAGCCCTGGTCGGCCAGCCACTGCGAAGTCAGGAACGCGTTGCGGCTCTGCAGGACGCGCTGCGCGTGCGGGCCGCCGTACGGGTCGAGCAGCACCGGCAGCCTGCCCTCGCTCGGCTCGTACCCGCGCGGCAGCAGCAGCGCCGCGCGCAGGTTCCGCTCGCCCAGCGTCAGCCAGGTCAGGTTCGGCACGATGTCCGGGTCCACAGTGGACGACTCGATCGTCGCCACCGGGGCGCCGTCCCGCAGCACCGAAACGCGCGGGCCGCTGTGCTCCAGGCTCCACGACGACAGCACGGTGACCGCGGCGGACCCGGCGCCGACGTGCACGCCGTCCACAGTGGACAGGCGACGCACCGACGAGCCCTCGGTCCGGAAGACGTGGACCTGGGTCGGGTCGTCCTCGGACGCGCTGAACAGGATTTCGTCGCCGATGTCGAGCACGGCCCGCAGCTGCAGCCCGGCCGGGGTGACGGGCTCGCCGCCGACGAACAGCCGGTGGTCGCCGTCGACCATGCCCTCGGTGACCAGGCGGCCGTCGGGCGTCCACGCCGGAACGCCGCCGACGATGTCGATCCAGTGCTGGTCGGTCGCGGTGTGCATGACCGACGTCGAGCCGTCGGTGACGTCCACCGCGAGGACGTCCATCCGCTTCTGGTCCCGCGGCTGCACGGCCAGGAGCGGCGCGCCGCCGGCCGACCAGTGCACCGAGGCGAGGTACTCCCACTCCCCCGGCGCGACGTCGACGCGCGAGCCGTCCAGGCCGAGCACCGCCAGGGAGACGAGGGCGTTCATGGTGCCCGCGGCCGGGTACGCGACGACGTTGGCCGGGTGCTGCGGGTTGGCCGGGTCGGCGATGGTCCAGCGCGGGACCGGGCCGCGGTCGGAGCGCTCGGCCAGGATGCTGCGGCCGTCGGGGGCCCACCAGTAGCCGCGGGTGCGGTCCATCTCCTCGGCCGCGATGAATTCGGCGAGGCCCCAGGCTATGTCCTCGCCCTCCTCCTCGACCAGCACGCGGTCGTCGCCGGTGGCCAGCTCCAGCACGTGCAGCCGCCGGTTCTGGACGTAGGCGACGTGCGTGCCGGCCGGGCTGGGCCGCGGGTCGATCACCGAACCGTCGACGCGCAGCTGCACCTCGCCCGAAGCGAGGTCCAGGGTGTAGAGCTTGCCCGAGAGGGAGAACACCGCGACGGTGAAGGCCGCGTCGACGCCGTAGTGGACGACGCCGCCGCCGGTCTCGCGGGCCCGTTCGCGCCGCGCCCGCTCCTCGGCGGGCAGCTCCTCTTCGCCGGGGAGCAGCTCGGCGGCGTCGACGAGCTTGGTCTCGGTGCCGGTCGCCAGGTCGGCCGACCAGAGGCTGTGCCGGGGGTCGGTGCCCGACTCCGCGCGCAGGAACAGCACGCGGGAGCCGTCCGGGGCGACCCGGAACTCCTTCGGCGCGCCGAGGGTGAAGCGCTGGGTCCGGGCCTGTTTGCGGAGGAACGGGAGGTCGTCGACATCGGTCACGCCCGCACTCTTCCAGACGGTCACGAGGGGGCGCCAACACCCTTCAGCTTGGCCAGCTCCGCGTCGACGTCGTAGTCCGGCGCTGGGAACTCCGGCTTCAGCTCGGCGAGGGTCTCGATGAGCAGCTCGGCGACGGCCCAGTTGCGGTACCACTTGTGGTCGGCCGGCACCGCGTACCAGCCCGGTGTCTTCTCGAAGATGTCGGCGTAGGCCTTCTCGTAGGCGGGCCAGTGCGACCGCGCCTCCAGGTCGCCCGGGTTGTACTTCCAGCGCTTCTCGGGCGTGACGAGCCGGGCTTTGAGCCGCTTGAGCTGTTCTTCCGGCGAGATGTGGAGGAACACCTTGACCACGGTGGTGCCCGCCTCGGCCAGTTCCGCTTCGAACGCGTTGATCTCGGCGTAGCGGCGGCGCCGTTCGGCCGCGGTCAGCAGCCCGGACACCCGCGGGACCAGGATGTCCTCGTAGTGCGAGCGGTCGAAGACGCCGATCTGGCCGGCCGCGGGCAGCTGCTTGCGGATTCGCCAGAGGTAGTGGTGCCGCCGTTCGGCCGCGGTGGGCTTCTTGAACCCCGCGTACCGGACGCCCATCGGGTTCACCAGGCCGAGCACGTGGGAGACGGTGCCGCCCTTGCCGGAGGTGTCCATGCCCTGCAGCACGAGCAGCACCCGGCGGGTGCCGCCGCCGACCCCCTCGGCGTAGAGCGCCTCCTGCAGCGCGGACAGCCGCGCCCCCGCGCTCTCGAGCTCGGCGTGGGCCTTGGCCTTCTTACCGGGGCCGACCGGGGTGGAGCCCGGGTCCGGCAGCTCACCGCCGACGCGCAGCGCGTCCCGGACCCGGTTCCCTGCGTCCTTCTTGGCCATCCCAGCAGGCTAACCGCTCAGGCGGCGGCTTTCTCGGCGAAGAGCTTCAGCAGGGCGCCGTGCCCGCCGTCACCCGAAACGCCTTCGCGAACCTTGGGACCGGTTTCGCCGTGCCGCTCGAAGTCCCGGTGCTCCAGTTCGACGCGGGTGCTGCGCGGCCCCTCTTCGACGAATCTGACCTCGATTTCGCTGGCGTACGCCGGGTCGGGGTTGATCTTCCAGTCGCCGTCGATGCGCCAGGACAGCACCACCCGGGCGGGCGGCTCCCAGACGAGCACCTCGCCCCACTGGCACTCGGCGCCGTCGACCGTGCGCTCGTACCACCGGCCGCCCGGCTTCGGCTCGAGGACGGCTTCGGCGAGCTCGCCCGCCCCGATGTGGTGCTGCCGCGGCCACCAGCTGTCGAAGGCCTCGGTGTAGGTCTTGAACGCGTGCTCCCGCGAGCAGGCCACGGTGACGCTCTTGCGGATCGGTTCCAGGGTGCTCATGACTGCTCCTCTTCGGTGGATTCCGCCAGTTCGGCGAAGGCCTTCAGCGCGTCCGACCACATCCCGTCGAGCCAGGCGCGTAGGGCGGCGATCCCGGCCGGTTCCAGCCGGTAGAGCCGCTTGGTGCCGACGGCCCGGTCGGTGACCAGGCCGGCCTCCTTGAGCACCTTCAGGTGCTGGGACACGGCCGGGCGGCTGATCGGCAGGTCCGCGGCCAGCTCGCCGACCGCCCGCGGCCCGTCCCGCAGCGCTTCGAAGATCGCGCGGCGCGAAGGGTCGGCCAGGGCGGCCAGCTGGTCGCTTCCGTAAGTCGCCACGAACCGTAAGTTACGACTTACCGATGCCGCCGTCAACCGGCACGCAGCGAATCGGGGGTGCGTGGCGGATATTGCGCAACGAACACCGGGTGAAAGCAACGAATCCCGGCTGAATTCTGCATGTTCTGCCTTTAACCTGAACGCATGACGACGTTCGCCGGCCGGGAGACCGCCGCCCCCACCGCCGCGAGCTTCATCGAGCTCGACGAGCGGTGGAGCACGCACAACTACCACCCGCTGCCCGTCGTGATCGCCGAAGCCTCCGGCGCCTCGGTGACCGACGTCGAGGGCAAGTCCTACCTCGACTTCCTCTCCGGGTACTCGGCCCTGAACTTCGGCCACCGCCACCCGGACCTGGTCGCCGCCGCCGTCGAGCAGCTCGGGCGCGTCACGCTGACCTCGCGCGCGTTCCACCACGACCAGCTGGGGCTGTTCTGCCGCGAGCTGGCCGAGCTGACCGGCACCGAGCTGGTGCTGCCGATGAACTCCGGCGCCGAGGCCGTCGAGTCCGCGGTCAAGATCGCCCGCAAGTGGGCGCACCGGGTCAAGGGCGTGCCGGACGGCACCGCCGAGATCATCGTCGCCGGCTCGAACTTCCACGGCCGCACCACGACGATCGTGTCGTTCTCCACCGACGAGACCGCGCGCGCCGACTTCGGCCCGTTCACCCCGGGCTTCGTCACGGTGAAGTACGGCGACGCGGCCGCGCTGCGCGACGCGATCACCCCGCGCACCGCCGCGGTCCTGCTGGAGCCGGTGCAGGGCGAGGCCGGCGTCATCGTGCCGCCGGAGGGCTACTTCGCCGACGTCCGGCAGGCCTGCGACGAGCACGGCGTGCTGCTGATCGCCGACGAGATCCAGTCCGGGCTGGCCCGCACCGGCACGGTGCTGGCGCTGGACCACGAAGGCGTCCGCGCGGACGTCTACACCCTGGGCAAGGCCCTCGGCGGCGGCATCCTGCCGGTGTCCGCGGTGGCCGGCCGCCGCGACGTCCTCGGCGTGCTGAAGCCGGGCGAGCACGGCTCGACCTTCGGCGGCAACCCGCTGGCCTGCGCGGTCGGGCGGGCGGTCGTCCGCCTGCTGAACACGGGCGAGTTCCAGCAGCGCGCCACGGAACTGGGTGCCCACCTGCACGCGCGGCTGAACGAGCTGATCGGGCAGGGCCTGTCGGAGGTCCGCGGCCGCGGTCTGTGGGCCGGCATCGACATCGCCCCCGGCGGCCCCGAAGGCCGGGCGGCGTCCGAGGCGCTGGCCGCCCGCGGTGTCCTGTGCAAGGAGACGCACGAGCGCACCCTGCGCGTGGCCCCGCCGCTGGTGATCACCCGCGAGGAACTGGACCGCGGCATCGACGCGATCGCCGAGGTCATCCGCCCCTAAACCCCCCGGACGCCGCCGGGTGAGCCTCCCGCCCCGGCGGCGTCCGGGAGCACAACGTCCGGCGCTCGATCGAGTGACCGGCCCGGCTCCGCCCCGCCGAGGAGCGCGCAGGCCCGACCGCGGCTGCCAGGCGCCCTCACCCCCAACGGCGCACCGGTCGCGTGCGGTCGCGACCACCAGACCGGCGAGCGCCCACCGCCGCACCGACCGGCGGACCACCCGCCCGGCGGCGTCCGGGAGCACAACACCCCGCGCCCGATCCAGGGACCGGCCCGGCTCCGCCCCGCCGAGGAATGCGCAGGCCCCAACCGCGGCTGCCAGGCGCCCTCACCCCGAACGGCTGACCGGCGCGACCGACCTGCAGAACGCCCACCCCCGCGGCATCCGGGAGCACAACGTCCCCTTCGGACGTTGTGCCCGGTATGGGATCAGGGGAATGGGCAGAACGGCCGCTGGTCGGCACCGACAGCGTGACGCCGGCCGAGCTGTACGAACAGGGGAAGCGGCTCCGGGAGAAGACCCCCGCCGCGGTGCACGACCACGCGGCGGCCGCGAAAGACCGGCCGAGCGCAACACAGTACTTCGAGGCCACCAGCGCCGGTCGGCTTCCGGAGCTCGCCGAACTGCGGCGGGAGCGGATGCGCGCCTCGCCGTTCACGTTCTTCCGCGGTGCGGCCGGGCTGATGGGCGCCGACCTCGCCGGCACGCCGTCGTCCGGTGTCGCCGCGCAGCTCTGCGGGGACGCGCACGCTGCGAACTTCGGGCTCTACGGCACGCCCGAAGGCAAGATCGTGATGGACATCAACGACTTCGACGAGACCGTCCCCGGCCCGTGGGAGTGGGACCTCAAGCGGCTCGCCGCCAGCCTCGTGCTCGCCGGCCGCGAAGGCGGCATCGGCGAATCCGGGTGCCGCGAGGCCGCCGAAGACGCCGTGAAGTCCTACCGCCGGACCATCCGCGCGCTGGCCGAGCTGCCGTTCTTGCGGAGCTGGAACGCCCTCCCGGACTCCTCCGTGCTGTCCAAGGCGCGCGCCGACGAGCTGATCGACGACTTCGCCGACGCCGCCGAGAAGGCCCGGAAGAACGACCACGCGAAGGTCGCGGCCCGGTGGACCGAGCGCGTCGACGACCGCGAAACCGGCCTGGCCCGCCACCGGTTCGTCGCGGACCCGCCGGTGCTGACGCACGTCGACGCCGGGACCGCCGAGGCCGTCGCGGCCGGTCTGACGTCCTATGTGGACACCCTGCGCGAGTCGCGGCGCACGCTGATCGCGCGGTACCGGCTCGCCGACGTCGCCTTCCGGGTGGTCGGCACGGGCAGCGTGGGCCTGCGCAGCTACGTCGCGCTGCTGCACGGTAACGACGACGAAGACCTGGTGCTGCAGGTGAAGCAGGCCCAGCGCCCGGCCCTGGCGCCGTACCTGCACCTGCCGCCGGCCGCGCACGAAGGGCAGCGCATCGTCGACGGCGCCCGGCTGGTGCAGGCGGAGACGGACATCCTGCTGGGCTGGACCACGATCGACGGCGTCCCGTTCATCGTCCGCCAGTTCCGCAACCTCAAGGGCGACATCGACCCGTCGGAGCTGGAGAAGGACCACCTCGACGACTACGGCAGGCTGGCCGGGGCCCTGCTCGCCCGCGCCCACACGCGGTCGCTGCACCCGAAGCTGCTCGCGGGGTACTTCGCCGACGAGTCGGAGCTGGACGAGGCGATGGGCGCGTACGCCGTGCGGTACGCCGACCAGACGGAGGCCGACCACGCCGCCTTTTCCCGTAGCTGACCGGACAGGAAGCCGGTCAGGCCTGGAGATCGACTTCCCGCCGTGCTAGATCTGCGCGATCAAGGGACGGCGAGGAGGCGGCGTGGCGGATCTCAAGCGGCGGTCGGTGCTCACGGGAGCGGTCGCGACGGCCCTGGCGGCCACGGCGGCACCCGCACTGGCGGCGCCCCCGCGGCGGGCGTTCCGGCTGGGCGTCAACTACACGCCGCCGACGCGCTGGTTCCACATGTGGGAGGACTGGCGCGAGGACGACCTGCGCCGCGACCTCGACGACATCGCCGCGCTCGGGCTCGACCACCTCCGGCTCATGCTGCTGTGGTCGGCCTTCCAGCCGGAACCCGCGCTGGTGAGCGGCGAGAAGCTCGACCGGCTGCACCGGTTCCTGGACCTCGCGGGCGCGGCCGGCCTGGACGTCGAGGTCACCGTGTTCAACGGCCACATCTCGGCCCGCTACTGGACGCCGAACTGGCTGCAGGCGAAACCGAAGCCGGTCAACTGGTTCACCGACCCGGCCGCCCTCGACGCGCAACGGGCGCTGTTGACGGCCCTCGCCGAGCGGATCGGGCGGCACCCGCGCTTCCTCGGCTTCGACCTGTCGAACGAGCCGTACTACTACTGGGACGACTTCGCCGGCCTGTTCGTCACCCAGGCCCAGGCCGACACCTGGGCCCGCACGCTGTGCGCCCACGCCGAGGCCGTGGCCCCCGGCAAGGAGCACACGGTCGGCTGCGACCGGGCACCGTGGGACAACGGCACGTACTTCACCCGGCGGGGCCTCGCGGACGCGGGCAACGTGGTGGCGATCCACCCGTGGACGTCGTTCTCCGGCACTCTCGAGACGGACCCACTCGGCGCGGTCGCGACCCACAACGCGGAACGGCTGATCCAGGTGGCCCAGGCGTACTCGACGGATCCGGCCCGCCGCGTCTGGATCCAGGAGGACGGCGCGGCACCGTCGATCCACTTCAGCGACGCGACCCGCCCGCAGTACGGCGAGTGGCTGTCCCGGTCGATCCGCAACGCGGCTTCCTGCGCCCACATCCTGGGCTTCACGTGGTGGTGCTCCCACGACGTGAACCCCGCGCTGGTCCCGAACCTGAACCCGCTGGAGTACGACCTGGGGCTGTACACGAACGACCGCAAGCTGAAACCCGCCGGTCAGGCGCTGAAGGCGCTGGTGGCCGAGTTCGACCGCACCCCACCGCAGCCGGCCCCGCGCACGACGGCGATCGTGCTCCCGGACCTCTTCCCGACCTGGGGCAACGACCGGTTCTTCAAGCTGGCGGCCGAGGGGAAGCGGGTGGCATTCGTGCTGCAGAGCCGCGCTTCCGACGCGAACCACCTGAAACAGCGGGGCATCACCGAACTCATCCGGCTGTGACCAGCTCGGCGACCTCCGCCGCACAGCCCCAGGCCAGGGTGATGCCCGCTCCCCCGTGCCCGTAGCAGTGCACCACGTCGCCCACCCGCTCGAGCCGGACCTCGCGGCGGAACGGGCGCAGGCCCACCCGTGACCGCAGCACCTCCGCGGCCGCGAGGCGTGGCTCCAGCTCCCGGCACCGGCGCAGGATGTCCGCCGTCACGGCCGGGTTCGGCTCGGTGTCCCCGCGGCCCGGCTCCTCCGTTCCGCCGCACACCACGTGCCCTCCGTGGGGGATCACGTACGTGATGCCCGGGCCCGTTCCGTCGACCACGAACTCCGGCAGGCCCGGGTCGGTCACGTGCACGACCTGGCCGCCCACCGGGACCATCGCCGGGTCGCCCGCCAGCGCGCCCGCGCCGAGGCCCGCGGCGTTGACGACGACGTCCGCGGCCAGGCCGGACAGCGACCGCAACGACCGGTACTCCACCCGCACGCCCAGCGCACCCACGCGGGCGAGCAGCCACTCCAGGTACACCGGCGTGTCGACCACCGCCGTCGTGAAGTCCACGCGGTCGCCGTCGCGGGTCGCGGCCTCCACCGCCGGGAGCCACCGCGGGTCCGGCTCGCCCGCCGCCAGCAGGACGCGGCCGCGGCGGAACCGGACGCCCGGCGCGTCCTGCCCGCGGAACACCGCGAGGCTCGCCGCGGTCCACCGCACGATCCGCTCGTCCGCACCGCGGCCCGGCGGGTACACCACCCCGCCCGCGACGGCCGAGGTCGACTCCGCCGGCGGGGCCGCCGCGACGACCGTCACGTCGTGTCCCGCCTCCGCCAGCCGGTACGCGCTGCTCAGCCCGACGATCCCGGCCCCGGCGACTGTCACCCGCATCCCCGCATCGTGACGCACCCGCGGCCCCGGCGTCGTCCCGGGGGCCCGGCTACCCTCGCCCGGGTGAGGACGACCGCCGCCGTGTGCGGCCTGCTCGCGCTGCTGCTGGGCCTGCCGTTCGCCGGCGGGACGACGCCCGGTGCGGTCGACGCCGCCGCCGCGGCGGCCGTCGCGCACCTGAGCCCCGGCGTGGTGCGGGCGCTGGTCCTCCCGACCGAGCCGTACGTGGTGCTCGCGCTCGGCCTGCTCGCGGTCTTCCTGTGCCTGCGCGCCGGACGGCGGCTGGAGGCCGGCTTCGCCCTGGCCACCCCGGTGCTGGCCATCCTGCTGACCGGCTGGCTGCTCAAACCGCTCTACGACCGGTGGAAGAACGGCACCCTGGTCTACCCGAGCGGCCACACGGTGAGCCTGGTGGCGGTGCTGACAGTGCTCGTCCTGGTCACCCGCCGGGCCGTCGTGGTGGTGCTGTCCGCGGTGGCGCTGCTCGCCGCGGCGGCCGGCCTGGTCGGCATGGGCTACCACTACCTGACCGACGTCGTCGGCGGGACGCTGTTCGCCGTCGCGGTCGTGCTGGTCAGCTGGCCGGCACGGCGTCCCGCGCCAGCGCCGTCAGCCGGCTGACCGCGCGCAGGTACTTCTTGCGGTAGCCGCCGTCGACCATCTCCCGGGTGAACAGCGACGGCAGCGGCTCGCCCGACACGACCAGCGGGATGGCCCGGTCGTAGAGGCGGTCGGCGAAGGCGACCAGGCGCAGCGCCACGTTCTGGTCCGGCGCCGGGTGGATGCCGCGCAGGTGCACGCGGGTGACGTCGTCCAGCAGCCGCCCGTAGCGCGACGGGTGCAGCTCCGCGAGGTGGGCGCACAGCGCGTCGAAGTCGTCCACAGTGGACCCCTCGTGCGCCGCGGCCGAAGCCGCCAGCTCCTCCGGCGAGACCGGCGGCGGCGCTTCCGGCAGGCCGCGGTGGCGGTAGTCCGGGCCGTCGACGCGGACCACGCCGAAGCGCGCCGACAGCGTCTGGATCTCGCGCAGGAAGTCCTCGGCGGCGAACCGGCCCTCGCCCAGCTTCTCCGGCAGGGTGTTCGACGTCGCCGCGATGAACACGCCCGCGTCCATCAGCTCCTGCAGCAGCCGGGTGACCAGCGTGGTGTCCCCCGGGTCGTCCAGCTCGAACTCGTCGATGGCCAGGATCCGGTGCGCCGACAGCCGCCGGACGGCCTCGGCGAAGCCCAGCGCACCCACCAGGTGGGTCAGCTCGACGAAGGTGCCGTACGCCTTCGGTGACGGCGCCGCGTGCCACGTCGAGGCGAGCAGGTGGGTCTTGCCGACGCCGAACCCGCCGTCGAGGTAGAGCCCCATCGGCCCGGACGGCTCCGGGGACCCGCCGAAGAGCTTGAACCGCTTCTTCTCCTTGCGCGCCCCGATCCGGTCGGCGAACGCCGAGCACGCCTCGACCGCGGCGGCCTGGCTGGGCTCGTCGGGATTCGGCAGGTACGTCCCGAACCGGACGGCATCGAAGCGCGGCGGCGGCACCAGCGCGCCGATCAGCTCGTCGGCGGAC
>NZ_MUMI01000440.1 GCF_002155975.1 Amycolatopsis kentuckyensis | reverse complement strand
GGCCGGCGGCCGCCAGCGCGGTCACCGTGACGGAGCGGGGCCGGACTCGACGGGGCATCGGTTTCCCTGTGTGTTCGGAAGCGGAGCCGGAAGATCCCGGTGCGGGCCCGGCGAGGGGCCCGCACCGGGAAACCCGGTCAGGAGACGGTGATGCTCGGGCTGAACGCGGTGTTCTGCGCCGGGTTGGTGACCTTCAGGGTGCAGTTCATCGTCCACGGCGTCCAGGTGTTGTTCGACTTCTTGTGGAACTCGAGCGACGCCGTGACCGTGTTGCCCATCGACAGCGTGTCGGTGCCCGCCGTCGCCGGTGCGGTGTAGGTCGGGACGGTGGAGGTCGCGACCTGCGAGATGTTCACCGTGATCGGGCCGCCGGCCGGGTAGATGACCTCCGGGATCTCCAGCCCGGTGGCCGCCGGCTGCGACAGGGTGCCCGACGCCGCCGTCACCGGCACCGTGGCGGTGCCGCGGATGCCGTCGTAGCCGACCGCGGTGAGCAGCGCGTGGACACCCGCGCTGATCGTCGCGGAGCCGCCCACGTTGGCCGGGGTGAGGGTGCCGCCGGCCGCGACGGAGTCCTCGGCGTCCAGGTGCGACGTGACGAGGACCGGCTGCGGCGAGACGCCGGGGAAGGTGCAGGTGTAGGTCAGGGGCGTGGTGCCGCCGGCGGTGTAGGTGACCGTGGCGGCGGCCGCGGTGCCGGCGGTCAGCACCGCGATGGCGCCGACGGCGGTAGCGGTGGTCGCGATTCCGGCGGACAGCCTGCTGAGTCGGGACATACCCATCTCCTTTGATTCAGTACAGTCTCGGCTTTGGCTGATCGATTGCTCGCCGTCGTTGCTCTCCGATCACGTTCGCCCGCCCCCATTGCCCCGAGCGGCGGGACGTGAATTCACCGACGTGCGAGGTGGAGGTCCATCTGCCGGGAATGAGGCTACTCGTGAGTTCATTACGGAACAAGACTTTGTGGCATCGGCAGTCCACCGCATCGGCGTGGTCCGGGTTTCTTGTTCGCACCCGCGCAGGACTGGCGGTGGTTTCATCGGATCTTGACAAAGAACCACCGCGCGGTCGAACGGTGCCGAGAACGGTCTACCATTCACGATCTTGCCGAAGCAATCGGGGATAACGAATCGGAGAAAGGAGGCTACCGTGCCACTTACTTCACGTTGTGAACGGGTATCGCTCAGGGGAGCCGCATTGACGGTCTCGGCGGCGATGGCCCTGTCGCTCTGCGCGTCGCCGGCGTCCGCGGCCACCGTGGGCGGGGTGTTCGGCTGGGGGAAGCCGGACTTCGGCGTCACCGTTCCCCCGGAGGCGGCGCTGACCGGGGTCACCGCCGTGTCGGCGGGGACCACGACCGTGCTCGCGTTGAAGGGCGGGACGGTCCTCGCGTGGGGCGCGAACAACTGGGGCGCCAACGAGGTGCCCGCCGCCGCACTGTCCGGGGTCGGCCAGATCGCGTCCGGCTGGGGCCACGAGCTCGCGCTCAAGAACGGCACGGTCCTGGCGTGGGGCAACAACTGGTACGGCCAGACCAGCCTGCCCGCCTCGGTGACCAGTGGCGTTACGGCGATCTCGACGTCCTACATGCACAACCTGGCCCTCAAGCAAAACGGCCAGGTGGTGAGCTGGGGCACCCGGACCGACGTGCCGGCGGCCGCGCAGTCCGGCGTGACCGCGATCGCCGCCGGTGGCGATCACAACGTGGTCATCAAGAACGGTGGCGTGCTGGCCTGGGGGAGCAACGTCTACGGGCAGACGACCGTGCCGGCGGCCCTGTCGTCGGGGGTCACCGCGGTGTCCGCCGGGTTCCAGCACAGCCTGGCCTTGAAGGACGGCCGCGTCTACGCGTGGGGCCGCAACAACTACGGTCAGGCGACCGTCCCCGACGCGGCCTTGTCGGACATCGTGGGCATCGATGCCGGGGCCAACCACAACCTGGCCTTCAAGGCCAATGGCGACATCGTCGCGTGGGGTTCGAACGTCGTCGGCGAGACCGCCCCGGACCCGCTCCCGTGCGGGCCGGTCTTCGCGGTCTCGGCCGGGGACAGTGACAGCTTCGGGCTGAAGGAAGATCCCACCGCGCCGTGCTGAGCGGACGGGTGGCGGGCGGTGCGCCCGCCACCCGGTGGGTCAGCTCGTGGCGTTGGGCGTCAGGGTGAGGTTGATCGTGTTGCCCGGCCCCGAAACCATCGCGCCGAGGGCGAGGTCGGCGACCCAGCAGTTGGTGAACTCCGGGATCGTGTAGTCGGCCGAGACCGTGATCGGCGAGAAGATGTCGATGTCCTTCGCCACCAGGTTCAGCTCGATCGGGGTCTTCGTCTTGCAGGAGCCCGGCACCGTGGGCAGCGGGATGACCGGCGCGAGCAGGCCGACCCAGATGTTGCTGATCTCCATGTTGGCCTTGGCGTGCGTGGTCAGCGTGGCGTCGACCAGGGTGCCGGTGGCGGGGCCGAGCGGGACCACCTTCACCGTCGCCTTGACCTTGAACAGGCCCGAAACCAGCGAGATGTTCGCCTGGGACGGCGGCAGGCTCAGGTCGGCGCTCAGGCCGACTTCGCCGGTCTCGTCGTTGACGAGCAGGTTGCCGGCCAGCGTGCCGGGGCCGAGGTTCATGGTGCTGCCGGTCTTCTTCACCACCGTGCTGCCGGTCACCGCGAAGGAGACCGGGAACGGGATGACCTCGGCCGACGCCGGGGTGGCGGTGACCACGGTCATCGCCACGGTCGCCGCCGACGTGAGCACGGCCAGTCTCTTCAGCTTCGTTGCCACGGACATGGTTGTCCTCCTTTTGCGTTTTCCCGGCCGTTTCCGGGTGCTCCCGGAAACGGTTACGTGCGGTATTGCGGCAGGCCGGTTCAGCGGGCTTCGAGCTCGGTGACGACCCAGCTGTCCCCGGTGTGTTCCGCGGTCACGGAAAGCTGCGCCGCGGCGCTGTCGGTTGCATTGTTGTCGGCCCGGACGGCTGATTGATCGAGAAAGACGAGTAACCGCGCGTGACCATTCTTGAGTTCCTGCACGGCGATGGCCGAAACGCGCGAAGTGAGCACGAGTTTCTGCTCCGGTGCCTTGCGCCGGACTTCGGCGAAGAGCTTGTCGTAGGAAACCTTGGCGGTCCCGCGCAACACGGCGGCGGCGGCCTTTTCGGTGACGTCGGTCCGGTCGTAGGAATAGGAGAAGATGCGGTTCATCGCGAGCGTGACGGCGGAGGTGACGTCGGCGGTGGCGCCGACATCGGTGAGCGCCAGGTTCGCGGCGGCGGGGTTGGCCGAGGTGGCGCGGGCTTCGAGGGTGAACCAGACGCCGGCCCCGGTGAGGAGGAGGGCGGCGGCGAGAAGCAGAACGGGGAGGCGGCGCCAGGCGGGGCGGGGCTTGGCGGGCTGAGCCGGGTCGGCCTCGGCTTGGTCGGCCTGGTCGGCTTCGGCTTCGGTCGCTTCGCTGTCGGCCGCTTCGGCTTCGGTGGTTGCCGCGCTGTCGGCTTCGGCCGGGTCGGCTTGGGCTTCGGCGGCACCGGGCTCGGCC
>NZ_MUMI01000044.1 GCF_002155975.1 Amycolatopsis kentuckyensis | reverse complement strand
CTGCTGCGGCTGGCCGAGCACCCCCGGATCGTCGCGGTCAAGGACGCCAAGGGCGACCTCATCGCCGGCTCCGAGGTGATCGCCAACACCCACCTCGCCTACTACTCGGGTGACGACGGCCTGAACCTGCCGTGGATCTCCGTCGGCGGCGTCGGCGTGGTGAGTGTGATCGGTCACGTCGTCGCGGGCCGGATCCGCGCGATGATCGACGCCTACGAGAACGGTGACACCTCCACCGCGCGCACCAACCACCGCGGCATGCTTCCGGTGCTGCGCGCGATGTCGCGGGTCGGCGGGGTCGCCTTCAGCAAGGCGGCGCTGCGGCTGCGCGGCTTCGACATCGGCGACCCGCGGCTGCCGATCGTCGCGCCGACCACCGAGCAGACGGCCCTGATCGCCGGTGATCTTGCCCAGGGCGGCGTGCCGCTGGGCGACACGGCGGCCCAGGACTGGCATGGTGAGCGGGTGGCACAAGCAGATTCGCGAGCGGCCTACATCGCGCCGACCTCGCACACCAGCGTTGGGACCCTGCCTCGGTGAGCTCACTTCCCCAAGGTCCAGGCCCCACCAACGCCCCGCCCGCACTGCCCGAGGGGGCCCTGCGCGTCGTCGCGCTCGGCGGCATCGGCGAAGTCGGGCGCAACATGACCGTCTTCGAGTTCGGCGGCCGCCTGCTCATCGTCGACTGCGGGGTGCTCTTCCCCGAGGACGACCAGCCCGGCGTCGACCTGATCCTGCCCGACTTCCGCGCGATCGAGGACCGCCTCGACGACATCGACGGCCTGGTGCTCACCCACGGGCACGAGGACCACATCGGTGCCGTCCCGTTCCTCCTGCGCCTGCGGCCGGACCTGCCGATCTACGGCTCGAAGTTCACCAACGCCCTGCTCGCGGCCAAGGCCAAGGAGCACCGGCAGCGGCCGAAGCTGATCGAGGTCCGCGAGGGCGAGCGCCGCGACGTCGGCGTCTTCAACCTCGAGTTCTTCGCGGTCAACCACTCGATCCCGGACGCGCTCGCGGTCGCGATCCGCACCCCGGCGGGCGTCGTCCTGCACACCGGCGACATCAAGCTCGACCAGCTGCCGCTGGACGGGCGCCTCACCGACCTGGCCGGGTTCTCCCGGCTCGGCGACGAGGGTGTCGACCTGTTCTGCGTCGACTCGACCAACGCCGAGGTGCCCGGGTTCGTCATGCCCGAGCGCGACATCGGCCCGGTCCTCGACGACGTCGTTCGCAAGGTCGACCAGCGCGTGATCGTGGCCTGCTTCGCCAGCCACGTCCACCGGGTCCAGCAGGTGCTCGACGCCGCCCAGCGGCACGGGCGCCGGATCGCGTTCGTCGGCCGGTCGATGGTCCGGAACATGGGCATCGCCGCCGACCTGGGGCTGCTGAACGTGCCGGAGGGCCTGCTCGTCGACCTCGACCAGGCGAGCACCCTGCCGGAGAGCAAGGTCCTGTTCGTCTCGACGGGGTCGCAGGGCGAGCCGCTCTCGGCGCTGTCGCGGATGGCGCGCGGCGAGCACCGGCAGATCTCGATCCGCGCGGGTGACACGGTCGTGCTGGCCAGCTCGATGATCCCGGGCAACGAGACAGCGGTGTTCGGCGTGGTCAACGGCCTGACCCGGCTCGGCGCGAACGTCGTCCACCAGGGCAACGCGAAGGTCCACGTGTCCGGCCACGCGTCGGCGGGCGAGCTGCTGTACCTGTACAACGCGGTGCGCCCGAGCAACGTGATGCCGGTCCACGGCGAGTGGAAGCACCTGCGCGCGAACGGCGAGCTGGCGATCCGCACCGGCGTCGCCCCGGAGAACGTGGTCATCGCCGAGGACGGCGTGGTCGTGGACCTCGTGGACGGCAAGGCGTCCCGCACCGGCCGCGTCGAGGTCGGGCACGTGTACGTCGACGGCCTGTCGGTCGGCGACGTCGGGGAGTCGACGTTGTCGGACAGGCTGGTCCTCGGCGAGGGCGGGTTCATCTCGATCAGCGTCGCGGTGGACTCCAGCTCGGGCCGCGCGGTCAGCAGCCCCACGGTGTCCGGCCGCGGCTTCTCCGACGACCCGAAGGCGCTCGCCGCCGTCGTGCCGCTGGTGGAGATGGAGCTGGCGCGCACGGAGGCCGAGGGCATCACCGACACGCACCGGATCGCGCAGGCGGTCCGCCGGGTGGTGGGCCGCTGGGTGGCCGACACCTACCGCCGCCGCCCGATGATCGTCCCGACGGTCATCCCGGTCTAGACCCTTCCGCCAGGCGGCCTTCGGTGCGGTGACCGCACCGGAGGCCGCCTTCGGCGTGAGTTGGCCCGTCTGTTACGCCGTCCGGCCCACGAGCGACCGCTTTGGCGCGGGATAACCTTGATCCCACCCCGCCTCCCGCAGAGAGGCCGCGCCGATGGGACGTCATTCGGACGGCAGACGACGCCGGCTGCTCGTGCCCGCCCTCGCGACCGGACTCGTGCTCGTCCTCGGGGCCGCCGCGTGGGCGACCGTGACGACCGTGCGTGCCCGGCCGGCGTGCGAGCAGCCCGCGAAGGTCCTCGTCACCGCGTCGCCGGACATCGCGCCCGCGCTGTCGCTCGTCGTGCACGCCCTCGACCTGCAGTGCGGCAGCATCGAGATCCAGACGCGGGAGGCGACGCTGGCGGCCGAGCGGCTCGCCATCTCGGACGGCAGCCCGCGGCCGCAGGTCTGGGTGCCGGACTCGACGCTCGCGCTGCGCCGTGCCCACCAGCTCGGCGCGGCCGACGTCCCCGAAACCGGGGCGTCGGTGGCGAGCTCGCCGGTGGTGCTCGCGGTCGCCGCGGACGTCGCCAAGGGCCTCGGCTGGCCCGACCGCGTGCCCACCTGGGCGGAGGCGCTGGCGGCGCCGGGCCTGGTGCCGGGAATGTCCGACCCGGCGCGTGACGCGGTCGGCGCGATGGCGCTGCTCGGGCTGCGGGACAGCGTCAAGGCGGCACGGGAGCCGTCGGGCGCGTACGTGGCGACGCTGCGGCGTTTCTCGGCCAACACGCTCGGCGCGGAGACGGAGCTGATCGCCCGGCTGCCGGGCTCGAGCGACAGCGGTGGCGCGGCCGCGGTGACGGCGTTCCCCGCGTCGGAGAGTTCGCTGCTGCGCCACAACGTCGAGGACTCGAAGTCCCCGCTGGTCGCCGTCTATTCGACTGCGGTGCCGACCCTGGACTACCCGTTCGCGGAGCTGGGCCGGATCACCCCGCAGCAGCGCCCGATCGTCCAGGCGCTGCGCGACGCGGTGCTCGGCGACCCGGGAGCGGACGCGATCGCCCGCACGGGCCTGCGCGCGGCGGGCGGCCAGGCGCTGCGCGACCACACGGACGACCCGAGGGTGCAGCCGCAGGGCATCCGGGCGGCGAACCTCCCGTCCGGGCCGGAGGTCGACGAGCTGCTCAACCAGTGGGCGGGCATCAACCTGAGCGCGCGGGTCCAGGTGCTGATCGACGTGTCGGGCTCGATGAACGCGCAGGTCCCGGGAACGAACCTGACCCGCATGCAGGTGACGATGCAGGCGGCGGCCAAGGCGATGCACCTGTTCAAGCCGGCGACCCAGCTGCGGATGCTGGCGTTCTCGACCCGCCTGGACGGCGACAAGGACTACCGCGAGCTGCTCCCGATGGCCCCGGTCGCCCAGCACCTGGCCGGCGGAGCACTGGAGAAGCTCGGTCAGGTGACGGCCACCCCGGACGGCGGAACGGGCCTGTACGACAGCGTGCTGGACACGTACCGCACGGCGCGTCGCGAGTGGGAGCCGGGCCGCTTGAACCTGGTGATCGTGATGACGGACGGCCGCAACGAGGACCCGCGCGGGGTGTCCCGGCCGGAGCTGCTGGCGGAGCTGGCGAAGCTGCAGGACGCCCGCCGCCCGATCCCGCTGATCGGCGTGGGCATCGGCCCGGACGCGGACAAACCGGAACTCGACCAGCTGACAGCGGCAACCGGCGGCCAGGCGTTCCTGGCCCCGGACCCGGCCAAGATCACGGACGTGTTCTTCGGGGCCCTGTCCCGCATCGCCGGCGGCTGAGGCCCGGTGACCAGACCCGCATCTCACGTGACCAGACCCGGAACTCACGTGATTGGAGCCGGAACTCGCGACTTCCGGCTTCAATCACGCGAGATCCGGGCTCAATCACGCGAGATCCGGGTTCAGTCACGCGAGATCGGTGTGGAATCACGGGACGAGCGGTGGCGGATGAGGGCGTAGACGCCGAGGATCACCGCCAGGCTGATCAGGCTCAGGTACAGCTGTGCCCGCGCGTCCTCGTCCACGAACAGCATCGATGCCACCACGACCAGCGTCAGCACCAGCGTGACCCAGCTCAGCCAGGGGTAGCCCCACATCCGCAGCTTCAGCTTCTCCGGCGCCGAGGCTTCGAGGGAACGTCGCATCCTGATCTGGGAGCCGCAGATGATCGCGTACACGAACAGCGCCACCGCGCCCGCCGAATTGATGATGAAGTAGAAGATCTTGTCCGGGGACACGTAACTCATCACCACCGCCACGTACCCGATCGACGTCGACGCCAGGATCGCCTTCCACGGCACGCCTCGCGTGTTCGTGTCCGCGACCCAGCCCGGTGCCCAGCCGTGGCGGCGCAGGGCGAACAGCATCCGGGATGCCGTGTACAGCCCCGAATTCAGCACCGACAACGCCGCCGTCAGGACGACCGCCGACACGATGGTCGACGCCGCCGGGACGCCGAAGCGGCCGAACGCCGCCGCGAACGGGCTCGTCTCGCTCGGGATTTCGCGCCACGGCGTGATCATCACCAGCAGGGCCACCGAACCCACGTAGAACACGATCACCCGCCAGACGATCGTCGAGGTCGCCTTGCGGACCGCCGTCTCCGGCTGGTCGGACTCCGCCGCCGCGATCGTGACGATCTCCGCGCCGAAGTACGAGAAGATCACGATGACCACGCCGTGCACCACCGAAAACGGCCCGTTGGCGACGAAGCCGTCGAGGCCGATGTTGCCGACGGAGAAGTGCGCGTCCGGCCAGAGCCCGAGCACGAACAGCGTCCCGAGCACCAGGAACACGACGATGGTGGCGACCTTGATCGAGGCCAGCCAGAACTCCGTCTCGCCGAAGGAGCGCGCCGACGCCAGGTTCGTCGCCGTCAGCAGCAGCATCAGCGCCAGCGAGAACACCCACTGCGGGACGCCGGGGATCCAGCCCTGCAGGATCTTCGCGCCCGCGACGGCCTCGAACGCGACCACGCCGACCCAGAAGTACCAGTACAGCCAGCCGATGGTGAAGCCCGCCCAGCCGCCGAGCGAGTCGCGCGCGTACTCCATGAACGAGCCCAGCGCCGGCGCCGCGGTCGCCATCTCGCCGAGCATCCGCATCACCAGCACGACGAGCAGCCCGCCGATGGCGTAGGACAGCACGGCGGCCGGGCCGACGGTGTGGATCACCGCGCCGCTGCCGATGAACAGGCTCGCGCCGATGATGCCGCCGAGGGCGATCATCCGGACGTGCCGCTGCCGCAGGTCGGGCCGCAGCCCGGACTTCGTCGCCAAGGTGCTTCCTCCCCGGGTGGGCATCGATCGCGGGAATTCTCCACCCGGCCGAAGCCGGACGCAGAATTTGCGCAAGCTCAGCGGGTGAGGATCTCCGAGTAGCGCTGCACGATGTAGGCGCCGCCCAGCAGGATCGCCGCGCCGAGCAGCTGCGGCCAGGCGAGCTGCTCGCCGATGAGCACCCACGCGGCGACCGTCGTGATCACCGGTTCGACCAGCCCGAGCACGCTCGCCACCGACGCGGGCAGGTGCCGCAGCGCCGAGATGCCGCAGACGTACGCGAGGACCGTCGCGACCAGCACCAGCAGGGTCAGCAGCAGCCACACCGGCGGGTGCCAGGCGCCGAACCCGACCGGCACGTCGAGCAGCGCGGCCGGCCACGTCCACGGCGGCGCGACGAAGCTGATCGCGACCGCGCCGACCACCATGCCCCAGGTGACCAGGCCCAGCGGGTCGATGCCGGCCACCGCGCGTTCGCCGAGCAGGAAGTATCCGGCCGAGCACAGCGCCGCGCCGAAGCCGGCCAGCAGGCCCAGCCCGTCGAGCGTGACGCCTTCCCAGACCTGGGCGACCAGCGCGAGCCCGGCCATGGCCAGCGCGATGCCGCCCCAGACCGCCCGCGGCAGCCGGTGCCGCCGCACGAACCGCACCCACAGGGCGATCAGCACCGGCGAGACGAACTCCAGCAGGATGGCGATCCCGACCGGGATCCGCCCCGCGGCGACGAAGTACAGCAGTTGCACACCGGCGACGCCGAGCAGGCCGTACCCGGCCAGGACGGGCAGCTCCGCCCGGCGCACCCGCAGCTTCCGCGGCGCGGATCGCGCTGGCCGACATCACGGACTTGCCGAGGGTGCCGGACGTGCTGAAGAACAGGGCGGCGAGGAGGACGTAGGCGGTCCCCCGGCCCCGGTGGGCGACCCGGGGCGGCGCGAGGACGGGGAGTTCGGTGGTCACCACCGCGACTGTAGGTGGCCCGGCGTGACCGCCGAAATGATTTTCCCGGTTATGCCGGTCACCCGGGCGCCGAGTCCGTTTCGTTACGTCCGGGCCGGAACCGGGCCGGGGGGCAGGCGTCTTCCGGATGTCTCGAGAAACCGGGGACCCCGCGATTCATTCGGCGGGGAGTGAGTTTCTTTTTTCATTCTCGTACGCATTCGGTGTGCGATGAATCCTGGAGGGGAAATCATGCGAAGAGTTCTTGCCGCGGTGGGTGTGGCCGCTGGTTGCGTGCTGCTGTCGCCGGTCGTGGTGTCGGCCGCGGAAGCGGAAAACCCGACGATGAAGGTCACGGTGTCGGGGGGCACGGTGACCATCACGGCGCTGTGCGACCTCGGTGGCGACCTGGCCGAAGGGGGTTACGCCAAGCCGCGTGGGCACGAGCCGATCGGCTGGGGTGTCATGAAGGAGAACGGGAAGAAGCGGTCCATCACGTTCACCGGGGTGCGGCCGGGCAGCTACGTCGCCTCGATGTTCTGCCACAAGGGCGGGCCCGGCTCCGGGGGTGCCGTGCGGAACTTCACCGTCGGGAAGCCCGCCAAGGCGAAGCCCGCGCCGCAGGTCGCGGTGAAGCCGCAGGGTGCGCCGCAGACCGGCGGGGGCCCGGCCGACGGCGAATCCGCCGCCCGGCACTGAGCCGTCCGGGTGCCGCCGACCGGCGGCACCCGGACTGTCCGAAGAGGACTCGTTCGGGCGAGTCCGTTTCGTTACGTCCGGGTGGCAACCGCCGGTCCGGAACCGGGCGTCTCCAAGAGGCTCGCACGCAGTTGCCGTGCGAGGATCCTGGAGGTGAAACAATGCGAAGAACCTTGGTCGCCGCTGGTGTTTCCGCCGGCTGCGTGCTGCTGACGCCAATCGCGGCTTCGGCCGACGAACCGATCCCGGGCAAACCGACGACGATGAGTGTTTCGGTGTCGGGAAACTCGGTGACCATCATGGGTACGTGTGCGGTCAGTGGTGTCGATGCCGTGGCGAGCTACGACGTTTACCGCGGCCAGGAGCCGAAGCAGTCCGGTCTGATGTACCGGAACGGGAAGCGGTATTCCATCACGTTCGGCGGGGTGTGGCCGGGCTGGTACGTGGCCACCATGCAGTGCCTCGACGGCGGCAACGGCAGCGCTTACCGGACCTTCTCCGTCGGGATCCTCGACACGCCGACACCGACACCGACACCGACTCCGACGCCCGCCAAGCCGACGCCGAAACCCGCGAAACCGAAGCCGAAGCCCGCGCCGCAGGTCGTGGTCAAGCCACAGGGCGCGCCGCAGACCGGCGGTGGCCCGGCCGATGACGGATCCGCCGCCCCGGCGCTCGTCGCGGGCGGCGCGATCGTCCTCGTCGGTGCCGGTGGGGCCTGGGCCCTGCGCCGCCGGGCCAAGCGCTGAACCGATGTCCGGGTGCCACTCCCGGGTGGCACCCGTCGGTCACTCCGCGCGCTTCAGCCCGGTCGCCACGTGCGTGGTGACGGTGGCCAGCCGCCGCCCCTGCAGCCGCAGGGCGTCGATCGCCACCTCGTCCGGCGCCGCCGACTTCCGGGACACGAACGAGCCGCCGTACGGGTTGCCGGACTCCTTGAGGTGCGGATCCGTGTAGCCGAGCGGCACCACGATCGCGCCCCAGTGGTAGAAGACGTTGTTGATCGCCAGCAGGGTCGACTCGAGACCGCCGTGCGCGGTGGACGCCGTCGTGAACGACGTCGCCACCTTGTCCGCCAGCTTTCCCTGGGCCCACAAGCCACCCGTACTGTCCAAATAGGACTTGAGCTGGGCGGCGGGCCCGCCGAACCGGGTGGGGCTGCCGACGGCGAGCCCGTCGGCCCACTCGAGGTCGCCGAGGGTGGCGAGCTCGTGGTGCGGGCCGGCGTCCACCCAGGCCTGCCAGCGCGGGTTCCGCGCGATGGCGTCGGCGGGCACGGTCTCGGGCACGGTCCGCACGCGCACGTCGGCCCCGGTCTCGCGCGCGCCCGCGGCGAGCGACTCGGCGAGGGCGGCGGTGTTCCCGGTCGAGCTGTAGTAGACGACGAGTATCCGTGTGCTCACGTCGCCGACTCTAGGGGCGCCGCCCCGCGTGTCTCACAGTACGGACGGCGGCTTCCAGGGGCTGACGGTGTCGGTCGGCCGCGTCGGGTCGTGGAACTTGGGCCGGTCGAGCTCGTCGCGGCGCAGCGGGACGAGGCCGTCGGTGATCGCCTGCATGATCTTCGCGTGCGCGCGCACTCCCGCGCCCGGCCGCCCCGGCTCGACGTCCGACAGGTCGACGGGGTCGCCGAAGTGCACCCGGAACTTCGGCCGGCGCAGCGGAGCGCTCAGCCCCGAGCGGGCCAGCGGCACCAGGTCGGCCGGGCCGTTGACGGTCTCGGTGCCCCAGTAGACGGCTTCGTGCGCGCCCCACTGGCTGATCGGGATCACCGGCACGCCCGCCGCCAGCGCCAGCCGCGCCGCGCCGGTCTTGCCGCGCTCCGGCCACAGGCCCGGGTCGTGGCTGATCCGGCCCTCCGGGTAGACGATGATCGGCTCGCGCGTGGTCTTCATCGCCTCGACGGCCTCGGCGAACTGTCCGACGGCGGTCCCGGCGTGCTTGCGGTCGACCCGCAGGTGCCCGCTGACCCGCAGCGCCGGCCCGATGACGGGTGCGTCGAGGATGCCGCCGGCCAGCATGAACCGCGGGTTGATGCCGATCCGCTTGCACGCCGCCATCAGCACGAACGCGTCGAACACGCCGATGTGGTTCGCGGCCATCAGCAGCGGCCGCCCGCGCAGCTGGGCGGGCACCCGGCCGGTGACCGTCAGCCGCCCGACGAGGTTCACCAGCCCGCGGTCGATGTTCAGCATGGTCCGCCAGATGGCGGGAGCACGGCGGGGCGGTTCGGCGGTGCGCAGCGCGAGCATGGGCAGAGCATGGCAGACGCCGATTTCACCCTTTTGCGCACCGGCCGGGGGCGGTTCACCCGGATGGCCGCTCAACCTCGGATGTGAGGCAGAAGTTCACCGAGGGCCGAGAGTGGCGCGTGGGACGAACCGCCCCGGCCGGTTACCGTAAAAGGCATGGCTGGGTCGGCGACGAGGAAGAGAAGCACGGGAAGCGGCGCGAGGGGGGCAGCGGCGCGTAAGCCGCGTACACCCGCGAAGTCCCGCCCGGCCGCTCGCAAACCCGCTCCACGCTCCCGCCGCAAGACGCCCGGGATCTTCGGCAAGGGCGTCCGCGGCACCTGGAACCTGCTGGCCAAGGGCCTCGGCACGCTGGCCAGGACGGTCGGCCGCACCCGCGAACTCGAGGCCGAGCACCGCCGCGACGGCCTCGCGCTGGGCCTGATCGGCCTGGGCATCGTCGCGGCCGTCGGCGTCTGGTGGCGGGCGGCCGGGCCGATCGGCACCGGGGTGGAGATCGCCACCCGGACCGTGCTCGGCGCCGGGGCCGTCACCCTGCCGCTGGTCCTGGTCGTCGTCGCCGTCGCGCTGATGCGGTCCGAGCCGCACCCGGAGACGCGGCCGCGGATGGTGGTCGGCACGATCATGGTCGTCCTGTCGGTGCTCGGGATGCTGCACATCTTCACCGCGCTGCCCGAGACCAACGACGGCCGGATGTACGCCGGCGGCATCGTCGGCGCCTTCTCCGGCGGCCTGCTCACCATGGGCGTCACCACCTGGGTCGCCGTGCCGCTGCTGATCCTCGCCCTGTTCTTCGGCGTGCTCGTGTTCACCGGCACGCCGGTCCGCGAGATCCCGCACCGGCTGCGCAACTGGGGCCTGGACGAGGAGGAGCTCGCCGAGGCCGAAGCGCAGCGCTCGGGCTTCGCGACCGACGAAGAGAAGGTCACCGACGCCGACCCGAAGTCCGCGCGGCTGCGCAAGCCGTCGCGGCGGCGCCAGGCCAGCGAAGCCGATCCCGAGCAGCTGGACATCGACGCGATGCTGGCCGAGGCGCCGACGCCGATCAAGCCGCCCAAGCCCAAGCCCGCGCCCGAGGTCGTCGAGAAGAAGCCGAAGAAGGCCCCGGAACCGCCGCTCGCGGTCACCCGCACGGTCGAAGGCGACTACCAGCTCCCGCCGCCCGACCTGCTGAAGCTCGGCGACGCGCCGAAGTCCCGCAGCAAGGCCAACGACGCCATGATCGAGGCGATCACCGGCGTGCTGGAGCAGTTCAACGTCGACGCGCAGGTCACCGGCTTCACCCGCGGCCCGACGGTCACCCGCTACGAGGTCGAGCTCGGCCCGGGCGTGAAGGTCGAGAAGATCACCGCGCTGACCAAGAACATCGCCTACGCGGTGGCCACCGACAACGTCCGCCTGCTGGCGCCGATCCCGGGCAAGTCCGCGGTCGGCATCGAGGTGCCCAACTCCGACCGCGAGATGGTCCGCCTGGGTGACGTCCTGCGCGCGCCGACCACGGTCAAGGACAACCACCCGATGGTGATCGGCCTCGGCAAGGACATCGAGGGCCACTTCGTCACCGCGAACCTGACGAAGATGCCGCACCTGCTGGTCGCGGGTTCGACCGGTTCCGGTAAGTCGAGCTTCGTCAACTCGATGCTGGTGTCGCTGCTCGCGCGCTCGACGCCGGACGAGTGCCGGATGATCCTGATCGACCCCAAGATGGTCGAGCTGACGCCGTACGAGGGCATCCCGCACCTGATCACGCCCATCATCACCCAGCCGAAGAAGGCCGCCGCCGCGCTGGCCTGGCTGGTGGAGGAGATGGAACAGCGCTACCAGGACATGCAGGTCAACAAGGTCCGGCACATCGACGACTACAACAAGAAGGTGCGCTCGGGCGAGATCACCGCGCCGCCGGGGTCCGAGCGCGAGTACCGGCCGTACCCGTACATCATGGCGATCGTCGACGAGCTCGCCGACCTGATGATGACCGCCCCGCGCGACGTCGAGGACGCGATCGTCCGCATCACCCAGAAGGCGCGCGCGGCGGGCATCCACCTGGTCCTGGCCACGCAGCGGCCGTCGGTCGACGTCGTGACCGGCCTGATCAAGACCAACGTGCCTTCGCGGCTGGCCTTCGCGACGTCGTCGCTGACCGACTCGCGGGTGATCCTGGACCAGCCGGGCGCGGAGAAGCTGATCGGCATGGGCGACGCGCTCTACCTGCCGATGGGGGCGGGCAAGCCGGTCCGCATCCAGGGCGCGTTCGTCGGCGACGAGGAGATCGCCGCGGTCGTCAACTACGCGAAGGAGCAGGCGCAGCCGGAGTACCAGGACGGCGTCACGGCCCAGAAGGCGGGCGAGAAGAAGGAGATCGACCCGGACATCGGGGACGATCTGGACGTCCTGCTGCAGGCGGCGGAGCTGATCGTGACGTCCCAGTTCGGCTCGACGTCGATGCTGCAGCGGAAGCTGCGGGTCGGGTTCGCGAAGGCCGGCCGGCTGATGGACCTGCTGGAGAGCCGCGGCGTGGTGGGCCCGTCGGAGGGCTCGAAGGCCCGTGACGTGCTGATCAAGCCGGAGGAACTGGAGTCGGTCCTGTTCATGATCCGCGGCGGCGGCCCGGTGGACGCCGACGCGAGCGACGACGACGAGTAGCCGGTGCAACCCCGGCTCGATCCGTTCCGTCCACAGCACGTGGACCTACAGCGATTCGTAGCCGGACTGTTCGCCTTCGCCGTCGTCACGGTGGGCGCCGGGAGCTCGGTCGCCGCCGGGCAGCCCGCTGCTCCCGGGCCCGCCCCGACGCCGTCCCCGAGCACGGTCAGCACCCCGGCCGGGCAGGACGTCACCCTGCGGCTCGGCCAGGAGGCCGCCGTGCAGGGGAAGGACCTGACCGTGCGGTTCACCCGGGTCGTCGCCGACTCGCGGTGCCGGCCCGGGATGCAGTGCATCTGGCAGGGGGAGGCCACGCTGGCGTTCCTGCTGAAGGAGCCCGGCCGCGGCGAGAGCACCACGGCCGAGCTCCACAGCGGCCCGCGCACCGGCCCGCAGTCGACGTCCTTCGCCGCCAGCCGGGTCGAGCTGGTCGCCGTCAGCGAAGACGGCGGGGAGGCCACCGTCCGGATCAGCTGAACGGCGTGCCCCAGTGGTCGAGGAAGGCCACTTCGGACAGCGGGGTGCGGGCGGCGGGCTTGAAGTCCGGCACCGTCGTGTACGCCACCGGCAGCAGCCCGGCCTGCGTGTGGCCCTCCGGGATGCCGAGGATCTCCGCGGCCTCCGCCTCCCGCGCCAGGTGGTAGGTCGTCAGCGTCGAGCCCAGCCCGCGCGAACGCAGCGCCAGCTGGAAGTTCCACACCGCCGGGAAGATGCCGCCGTAGAAGGCCGCGTCGGTCGCGTTGTCGCCGGCCGGGCGGCCGGCCAGGACCGGGATCACGAACACCGGGACCCGGTCGATCACCTCCAGGAGGTGCCGCCCGGACGCGAGCGCCCGCGGGTCGGCGTGCTTCGCCCGTTCCGCGAGGTAGGCCTCGCCCACCTCGCGGAACAGGACACCGAGCCGGTCCTTCACGCCTTGGTCGCGCACGACCAGCCAGCGCCACGCCTGGACGTTGCCCGGCGTCGGTGCCTGGAGCGCCAGGTTCAGGCACTCCTCCAGCACCCCGTGCTCGACCGGGCGGTCGAGGTCCAGCTTGCGGCGCACGGCGCGGGTCGTGCTGAGCAGGTGATCGATCTCCATGATCACCATCCTGGCCGGGCCCGGGCTCAGCCGCCGAACTTGCGGACCGCCTGGTAGTACGTCCAGGCCGCGCCCTTGCAGGCGATGTTGGACCCGCAGACGCTCTTCAGGTCGGAATACAGGTTGTCGTCGATCTTCAGCCGGTTCGCCGCGGTGAACCGGGCCTGCTTCTTGTAGTTGCGGTAGCCGAAGTCGTGCCGGTGGCAGCCCGGCAGGAACTGCCAGCCGAACGGCGTGTCCGGCGACCAGGAACAGCCGTCGGACGACCAGTCGAGCTGACCGGGGTAGGGCGCCTGGTTCCGGATCGTTTCGAAGCCGGAGAGGGACGTCGAGAAGAGGTACTGGTCGGTGATCGCCGGGATGTCGGCGGCCGCCGCGGTGCCGGTGCCCAGCAGGGCGCCCGCGCCGACAGAAACGGCCACCGTCACGGTGGCCCCCAGGTTCCGCAGTGTCGTGCGCATCGCTTTTCCCTTGCCGATCGGTGGACAAGTGCCCGATCAGCTTCCGGCAGCGCAGTGGCGCCCGTCACCGCCCGAAAGGAGGTTTTCACTCAGAGTTCGAGCAGCATGCGGGAATTGCCCAGGGTGTTCGGCTTGACGTAGGGCAGGTCGAGGAACTCCGCGACACCCGTGTCGTGCGACCGCCGCATCTCTTCGTAGACCTCGTGCGACACCGGGGTGCCGTCGATCTCGACGAACCCGTGCCCGGTGAAGAAGCTCGTTTCGAAGGTCAGCACGAACAGCCGCTTGAGACCCAGCTCACGTGCCTCGTCGATCAGCCGGGCGACGAGCACCCGCCCGACGCCCTGGCCGCGGACGGCCTTGTCGACCACGACCGTGCGCAGCTCGGCGATGTCCTCCCAGAGCACGTGCAGCGCGGCCGCCCCGACCACTTCGTCACCCACTTCGGCGACCCAGAACTCCTGGACGTCCTCGTACAGCGTGACCAGGTCCTTCTCCAGCAGGACCCGGCCCGCGTCCGAGTCGACCAGGGCCTTGATCTTGCGGACGTCGGCGATCCGGGCGCGGCGGACGTTCGGGAGGGGCGAGTCGGATGGCACGATCGTCAACCCTGCCACATTGCTCGGCGCGGGTGTTGTCACGACCGGGCTACGCCGTCGTCGGGTCGCCCGGGAGCGGCGGCTACCCTGAACGTCGTGCCTTCCCCTGCCACGGACCCAGCCGCCACCCGACGCGTCTCCCTGCTGACCCTGGGCTGCGCCCGCAACGAGGTCGACTCGGAGGAGCTGGCGGGCCGGCTCGCGGCCGGCGGCTGGGAGCTGGCGGCCGATCCGGAGGACTCCGACGTCGTGGTGGTCAACACCTGCGGCTTCGTCGAGTCGGCCAAAAAGGACTCCGTCGACACGCTGCTCGCCGCGTCCGACACGGGCAAGAAGGTCGTCGCCGTCGGCTGCATGGCCGAGCGCTACGGGCACGAGCTCGCCGACAGCCTCCCGGAGGCCGACGCGGTGCTGGGCTTCGACCACTACGCCGACCTCTCGGCGCGCCTCGACGACGTTGTCGCCGGCCGCAAGATCGCCTCGCACACGCCGGGCGACCGTCGCAAGCTGCTGCCGATCAGCCCGGTCGAGCGGCCCGCCGCCGCGGAGTCGGTCGAGGTCCCCGGCCACGCCCAGAAGGGCTGGGGCCCGCGGGTGCTGCGCACGCGCCTCGACGACTCGCCGGTGGCCGCGCTGAAGATCGCCTCCGGCTGCGACCGGCGCTGCTCGTTCTGCGCGATCCCGTCGTTCCGCGGGTCCTTCGTGTCGCGGCAGCCGGACGAGATCGTCGCCGAGGCGCTGTGGCTGGCCGAAAACGGCGTCAAGGAGCTGTTCCTGGTCAGCGAGAACTCGACGTCGTACGGCAAGGACTTCGGCCGCGACGGCGCCACCGCGCTGGAGCGGCTGCTGCCGCGGCTGGCGGAGATCGACGGCATCGAGCGCGTCCGCGTCTCCTACCTGCAGCCGGCCGAGACGCGCCCGCAGCTGGTCAAGGCGATCGCGACCACGCCGGGGGTCGCCGAGTACTTCGACCTGTCCTTCCAGCACTCCAGCGAGCAGGTGCTGCGCCGGATGCGGCGGTTCGGCTCGACCGACTCGTTCCTGGCGCTGTGCGAGCAGATCCGCGAGTACGCGCCCGAGGCCGGCATCCGGACCAACGTCATCGTCGGGTTCCCCGGCGAAACCGAGCACGACCTGAGCGAGCTCGAGCGGTTCCTGACCGGCGCCCGCCTCGACGCGGTGGGCGTCTTCGGCTACTCGGACGAGGACGGCACCGAGGCCGAGACCTTCGACGGCAAGCTCGACCCCGAAGAGGTCGCCCGCCGCGTCACCCGCATCTCGGCGCTGGTCGAGGAGCTGACCGCGCAGCGCGCCGAGGACCGGATCGGCACGGTCGTCGACGTCCTGGTGGAGCTGGACGACGACGGCGAGCTCACCGGCCGCGCGGCGCACCAGGCGCCGGAGGTCGACGGCGAGTGCGTCATCCTCGATGCGCCGGAGAAGGTGCAGGTCGGTGACTTCCTGCGCTGCGAGGTCGTCGATTCGGCGGGCGTGGACCTGATCGTCCGCGCGGTACCGGACGCCGACCGGTGAGTGCGCTCCCCAGCGATGCCGCCGACGAGGGCCTGGCCCGCGATACCGCCGCCCAGGTCCCCGAGCCGACCCCGGTCCCGACGCTCAACCTCGCGAACCTCCTGACGCTGTCCCGCCTGGTCCTGGTCCCGCTGTTCGTGGTCGCGCTGTTCGTCGGCGACGGTCACGACACGACCTGGCGCGCGATCGCGACCGGGCTGTTCGCGGTCGCTTCGGCCACCGACCAGCTCGACGGCTGGGTGGCCCGCAAGTACGGCCTGATCACGGACTTCGGCAAGATCGCCGACCCGATCGCGGACAAGGCGCTGACCGGCGCGGCGCTGGTCGGGCTGAGCGTGCTGGGCGAGCTCGGCTGGTGGGTCACGATCGTCATCGCGGTCCGCGAAATCGGCGTCACGCTGCTGAGGTTCTGGGTGATCCGGCACGGCGTGATCCCCGCCAGCCGCGGCGGGAAGGCCAAGACGATGGCCCAGATCGCGGCGATCGTGGCGTACCTGCTGCCGCTGCCGGCGGGGGCGGACCCGGTCCGGTGGGCGTTGATGGGGCTGGCGCTGGTGCTGACCGTCGTGACCGGCGTCGACTACCTGGTGCGCGCGGTGCGGCTGCGGGCCGCCGGACGCCGGGCCACCGGGAGCTGAGGGTGGACGAAAAAGCCCTGGTCGCGGCCCTGTCCGCGCGGGGCGAGACGCTCGCCGCGGCCGAGTCGCTGACCGCCGGGCTGGTCTGCGCCACCCTCGCGCGGGTGCCGGGGGCGAGCGCGGTGCTGCGTGGGGGACTGGTCGTCTACGCCACCGAGCTGAAGACCACGCTGGCCGGCGTCTCTCCGGAGTTGCTGGCCGAACACGGCGCGGTCCACCCCGAGGTGGCCGCCCAGCTGGCCGAGGGTGCCCGCGACCGGTGCGGCGCCACGTGGGGTCTCGGGCTCACCGGGGTGGCGGGACCGTCGGCGCAGGACGGCGTCGAACCGGGCACCGTGCACGTCGGGCTCGCCGGGCCGGGAACACGTACAGTCCGTACGCTGGCCTTGGACGGCGATCGTGACTTGATCAGGACCGAGTCGGTCTTGGCCGCGTTTGCCCTGCTCGGGGAACATCTGGGGTGAAACACGCGTTCGCCCTTGGCGTACGTGCACACCAACTCCTGCGCCCGGGGCGCCGCTCTGGGTAACGTAGGGGGTACTTGTTCGGAAGGGAGGCGCGTGATGACCGTGCTGTTGCGTGAGGCGATCGGTGATCGGCTCCGTCATGCCCGCACCAACCAGCGTCGTACGCTGCGCGACATCTCCCGCGCCGCCAGGGTCAGCCTCGGCTACCTCTCGGAGGTGGAACGGGGCCAGAAGGAGGCGTCGAGCGAGCTGCTCGCGTCCATCTGCCAGGCCCTGGACCTTCCGCTCGGCGAGCTGCTGCACAACGTGGCGGCGGACGTGTCGGCCCTCGACAACGTCGAGGTCCCACCGGTCGACGAGCGGATCGTGGAGGGCGCACCCCGGGAGAAGCGGGGCGCCGAGGCCTCGGCAGCCGGCATCGAAGGCGGCCGCCTGATGTCCGAGCTGATCGGCAACGACCTCGCCGACCTGCGGGTTTCCCCCGCACCGCGGATGAACACGACGCTGCGCACGACGATCGGCCAGCCCAAGCTGGCCTCGACGATCGCTGCCTAGTCACGAGTCGGACACGCGAACGACCCCGGGCAACCCGCCCGGGGTCGTTCGCGTTGCCTACGGGTAGTGATCAGGGGGATCCCTGAATTCGGCCGGGTCGCCTGGAACGGACGTGGCCGACCTGACACGATGGAACCCGACGCCGGGGTCGGAGCGTTGCACTTGCAGGGGAGCGACGCCCCACACCCCGAGTACCTAGGCCCGTGGGACGCAAGAAGGCAGGCGGAGGAGATGGCCAACCCGTTCGTGAAGTTCTGGAAGTACATGATGGCGGCGTTCTCGTCGAAGATCGATGAGCACGCCGACCCGAAGGTACAGATCCAGCAGGCCATCGAGGAGGCGCAGCGCAACCACCAGGCGCTGACGCAGCAGGCCGCCTCCGTGATCGGCAACCAGCGGCAGCTGGAGATGAAGCTCAACCGGCAGCTCGGCGACGTCGAAAAGCTGCAGGCCTCGACCCGGCAGGCCCTCGTCCTCGCGGACGAAGCGCGCTCCAAGGGTGACGAGCAGAAGGCCGTCGAGTTCGAGAACGCCGCGGAGAGCTTCGCCACGCAGCTCGTCACGGCCGAGCAGAACATCGAGGACCTGAAGACGCTGCACGACCAGTCGCTGCAGGCGGCGGCCCAGGCCAAGAAGGCCGTGGAGCGCAACTCGCAGATGCTGCAGCAGAAGCTGGCCGAGCGCACGAAGCTGCTCTCGCAGCTGGAGCAGGCGAAGATGCAGGAGCAGGTCTCCGCTTCGCTGAACCAGATGAGCCAGCTGGCCGCGCCGGGCAACACGCCGTCGCTGGAAGAGGTCCGCGACAAGATCGAGAAGCGCTACACCACGGCGCTGGGCTCGGCGGAGCTGGCGCAGAACTCGGTCCAGGGGCGCATGATGGAGGTCCAGGCTTCCACCACGCAGCTGGCCGGCCACTCGCGGCTCGAGCAGATCCGGTCGTCGATGCGCGGCGAGTCGGTCGCGCAGGTGACCGATGGCGGCAAGACGGCCCAGCAGCCCGCGAGCAGCTCGGCCGACATCCAGCGTGAGATCCAGGCGCGCGTGCAGGCCGAGCAGGGCAAGAACCCGGCCTGACGACTCCGGAGGGGGCGAGCACCATGGGGCAGCAGGGCAGACGGCGCGACTTCAGCGAGCTGAGCGCGAAGCTGGAGAAGCACATCGAGAAGCTGCCTGACTACGCCGTGCGCGCCCAGGAAAAGCTCCAGAAGGTGCAGAAGTACTTCCCGCCGGCCGACCAGGCCGGCGGGAAGCCCGCACGCCCCAACCCGTTGCAACGGCCGCCGGTCCGGCGGCCGGACATGACGGCCTCGCTGTCGTCCATGGCCAGCCAGGTCCCGGCGTTCGCCGAAGCCAGGGCCAAGTGGGACCGCTGGAACCACCCGGCGGCGAAGCTCGAACGCCGCAAGCGCCGGACGTCGAAGGCGTTGACGCTGTGGATCATCCTGACGATCCTGTGCGCGGTCGTGACGGTGGCCGCCGCGGTGGGCTGGCTCAGCCCGACCAGCGCCGCGATGATGCCGCAGGCGATCACGGCGTTCGCGGGAGCCGTCATCTTCGGCACGTTCAGCGTCCGCTCCGGCATGAAGCTGCGTGAACTCAAGCGCACCCCGATCCCCGCGGCACCGGCCGGCCCGCCGCCGCTGCCGCCGGCCCGCTCGGCGGCCCGCGAGCCGATGGAACGTCTCGCCGAGTGCGAGGCCTCGCTGACCGAGCTGCTGCGTCAGCTCTCGGTACCGTCTGCGCTCGGGACGCCGCCGGTCTCCGAAGTGTCCGTCGCGGACGCCCACCAGACGGCCACCGAAGCGGCCGCCGCGCTGCGCGGCCTGGCGGCCCGCATCCAGGCGATCGAGCGCGGCCGCGACTCCGCACCCGCCCGCGAGAAGGCGGCCCTGGACGCGGCGGTGGCCAAGCTCCGCGAGCAGCTCGAAGACGGCCTAGAGGGCTACCGCGGCCTGGTCGCCGCGGCCGGCCACACGGTCGCCGCCGCCGGCGACGGCCTGGTGACGTCCAAGCAGGCCCTCACCGACGCCACCGACCGCCTCGCCGGCCTGGCCATGGCCCTCCGCGAACTCCCCTGACCCCACCCCGCGTGATCCCGGGGTCGACACGCGTGATGGGGAGGTCGACACGCGTGATTGAAGGGACGACACGGCGAACCGGCCTCCGCACGGCGTGTCGACCCCGGAATCACGCGAGTCGACCCTCCAATCACG
>NZ_MUMI01000439.1 GCF_002155975.1 Amycolatopsis kentuckyensis | reverse complement strand
GTCGAAAAGCTGCTGCGCGCGGGCCAGGGCGCGATCCGGATGGTCACCATCGCCCCCGAGCTGCACGGCGGCGTGAAGGCCGTCCGGCAGCTGGCCGAGTCCGGCGTCATCGCCGCGATCGGGCACACCGACGGCGTCGAGGAGCAGCTGCTGCCCGCGATCGACGCGGGCGCGACGGTGGCGACCCACCTGTTCAACGGCATGCGGCCGCTGCACCACCGCGAGCCCGGCCCGGTCGGCGCGCTGCTGGACGACGAGCGCATCACGATCGAGCTCATCTGCGACCTGGTCCACCTGCACCCGACCGTGGTCCGCCTGGCGGCGCGGCACGCGGGCCGCAACCGGACGGTCCTCATCACCGACGCGATGTCGGCCACGGACGCGGCGGACGGCCGCTACACGCTGGGCCGTCTCGAGGTCGACGTGCACGACGGTGTCGCCACGCTCGCCGACAACGGTTCGCTGGCCGGCAGCACCCTGACGATGGACACCGCCTTCCGCAATCTGGTCCGGGGTGCGAAACTCGGCATTCTCGACGCGGTGCACGCGACGTCGCAGCGGCCGGCGGAGCTGCTCGGCATCGCGAACCACACCGGGATGCTGTGCGCCGGTTACCAGGCCGACATCGTGGTCCTCGACCAGGACCTGCGGCCGGCGAAGGTGCTGCGCCGGGGAGAATGGGTCGCCGAGGTGGGAACGGCTACCTTGAGTACGTAGGTTTCTGCGAGCGGACGGGCGGAGATGAGCGAGCCGAAGGACCCCGAGCAGTTGCTGGCGGACGCCCTTCGCGCGCAAGCCGTCTTCGCCCCGCAGGTGTCGCCGCCGGCTTCGCCCGCGGCTCCGGCCGAGCCGGCCACCGAGGCGGTCCCGACCAGCGCGATCAACGAGCTGCCATCGGCGTACGGGCTGCTCTCGGGCGCCAGCGCGGACTCGCTGGAGCGGGAGCGCGCGGCCCTGGACGCGGAGGCGCCGACGACGTTCGCCCCGCGGCCGCCGGAGCCGGTGCGCCAGGCCGCCCAGCTCCCGGCGTACTGGATCTTGATGCTGGCGGTGCTGCTGGGGCTCGCCGCGGGGTCCGTGGTCGGCCTGCTGACGCTGGTCTGACCGGGTCTCAGTCACGACTCAGGGTGACCCTGTACCGTTTTCGAGGTGATTCTCGCCCAGAGCACGGTCAACACGATGTCGCTGCTGCCGTCATGGCTGGACCCGAACGTCCTCCTGGACGGCGTGGCCGGTCCCGCCGTCGCGGTGCTGTGCCTCGTCATCTTCATCGAGAGCAGCATCTTCCCGGTGCTGCCCGGTGACTCGCTGCTCTTCACGGCGGGCCTGCTCATCGCGGGCGGCAAGCTGTACCCGTTGTGGCTGACCTGCGTGCTCGTGACCGTCTCGGCGTTGCTGGGCAACGTGGCCGGGTACTACATCGGCTACTTCGCGGGGCCGAAGCTGTTCAACCGGCCCGACTCGAAGTTCTTCAAGCGGGAACACGTCGAAAAGACGCATGCGTTCCTGGAGAAGCACGGGCCGAAGGCGGTCGTGCTGGCCCGGTTCGTGCCGTTCGTCCGGACCTTCATCACCTGGATCGCCGGCATCGGCCGGATGAGCCCCAAGACCTACTTCACCTACACGGTGCTCGGCGGCATCCTGTGGGCCGCGGGCATCACGGTGCTCGGCTACCTCCTCGGCGACATCCCCTTCATCGGCAAGAACATCGACGCGATCTTCGTCCTGATCGTGCTGATCTCGGTGGTCCCGATCGTGCTCGAGTACCTCAAGTCGCGCCGGGAGAAGAAGGCCGTCGCGGAGACCGATCCCGAGGTCACCCAGCGCATTCCCCGCGTCCGGGACTGAGCCGCCGAACCTGCGTCCGGGACCGAGCCGCCCGAAACTGTCGGACCCTCGCGGTAACGTGAAAACAGGGGTCCCCCGGGCGGGGACCCCTGCGGGCGCGGCTCAGGTCATCGAGAACATCGAGCCCGGGTTGAACAGGTTCTCCGGGTCCAGGGCCCGCTTGATCTGCTGGTGCACCCGCAGCCCCACCGGCCCGATCTCGCGCGCCAGCCACTCCCGCTTGATCTTCCCGACCCCGTGCTCCCCGGTCACCGTGCCGCCCAGTGCGAGCCCGACCTCGAGGATCTCGTCGAACGCCCGCTGCGCCCGCTCGAACTCGTCCGGGTCGTCCGGCTGGTAGACGATCGTCGGGTGCATGTTGCCGTCGCCGGCGTGGCCGACCACCGCGATCCGCAGCCCCACCTCGGAACTGATCTTCTCGCAGCCGCGGATCAGCTCCGCGATGCGCGTCCGCGGCACGCACACGTCGTCGGTCAGCCACAGGCCGTACGTCTCCAGCGCCGTCAGGACCACGCGGCGGGCCTGCAGCAGCATCCGGCCTTCCTCGAGGTCCTCCGTCGTGTACGCCAGGTCCGCACCGCAGTCCACGCAGATCTGCTCCAGCGCGGCCAGCTCGCGGCGGGCCACCTCGCCGCCCGCGTCCGACTGGCCGAGCAACAGGGCCTGGCAGTTCGACCCCGCTCCGAGGTCGGTCTTCAGGTACGCCTCCGACGCCTTGATCGACGACGCGTCCATGATCTCCAGCAACGACGGCACGAGACCCTCGCGAACCACCCGCGCCACGGCCTCCCCGGCCGCTTCCGTCGTGCTGAAGCCCGCGACGAGCGTGGCCGGGGCCTGGGGCAGCGGCTTGAGCTGGACCGTGGCCTGCGTGATCACACCGAGCGTGCCCTCGCTGCCCACGAACAGCCGGGCCAGGTCGTAGCCCGCGACCCCCTTCACCGTGCGGCGGCCGGTCTTCAGCAGTGACCCGTCGGCCAGGACGACCTCCAGGCCGAGCACCGAGTCCGTCGTCACGCCGTACTTCACGCAGCAGAGGCCGCCCGCGTTGGTCGACAGGTTGCCGCCGATCGTGCACCAGTCGTAACTCGACGGGTCCGGTGGGTAGAACAGCCCGTGCTTCTCCACGGCGTTGCGGAAGTCCAGGTTGACCACGCCCGGCTGCACGACCGCCAGCCGGTTGCCCGCGTCGATCTCGACGATCTCGTTCAGCTTGGTCAGCGCCAGCGTGACGCAGCCGTCGATGGCGTTCGCGGCGCCGGACAGCCCGCTGCCCGCTCCGCGCGGGACGATCGGCACCTTCGCCTCGGCGCACGCCTTGACGACGGCCTGCACCTCCGCCGTGTTCGCGGGCAGCACCACGGCGAGCGGCGTGCCCGACGGCGCCAGCGGCATCATGTCGCGCGCATAGGAAGCCGTGACGTCGGAGTCGGTGAGCACGGCGCTCTTGCCGAGCAGGTCCCGGAGCCGGGTGACCAAAGCTTCGTCGCTCATGGCCTCATCGTAAGCCCGGACAGTCCGCAGTGCGGAAATCTTCTTTCGAAACCAGCCGTAACGGAGCAGTGCGTCAGCGGACCAGCCCCAGCAGCTTGTCGACGTGCACCGTCAGCAGCACCCGCTGGTCGGTGACCATCGCCTCGCGGTACTCGGCCCAGTCCGGGTGCTCGCCCGACACGCGCCGGTAGTAGTCGACCAGCGCCTCCACCGTGTCGTCGTCCGGCGCCGCGGCCGGTGCCGTGAGCGAAGCCCGGCCCTCGACGACGACGTAGCTCCAGCCGTCCTCGCTGCTCACGTGGAAGGTCACCCGGGGGTCGCGGCGCATGTTCTTCGTCTTCGCGCGGGTCTCGGTGATCGACGCGATGAGGGTGCCCGCGTCGTACAGGTAGGTGATCGTGGACAGCTGCGGCCGGCCGTCGCGGCGAATCGTCGCCAGGACGCCGTGGTGGCGGGCGGCGAGGAAGTCCTTCAGCGCTGTGTCGTCGGTCATGCACTTTCCAACCCGCCGCGGGCGCCGTTGTTCCGGCCGCAGTCCGGAGGAATCTTGCTTGCATACGGCAACTAAAGTGTGTTCTGCCACATCACGAGGTACTCCGCTTGCATAACCGCTAGTAAGAGCACATCCTTGCCTGAGGCAACTAGTTGCAGCCGCCAACCAACGCCTTGAAGGATCAACCATGGCACCGAACCACTCCGCCACCCGGCCCACGGCCGAGCTGGACCTCGCCGACCAGCTGGGGCACGAGCTCGTCCGCCTGGTCCGGCTGATCAACAAGGCGAAGTCGCAGGTCTCCAAGCAGGGGCCGGACGGCATCGAGCGGGCGGCGTACGCGATCCTCTTCACCCTCATCCACGAGGGCCCGCAGCGCACCAGCAAGCTGGCCGAGTCGCTCCACTCCGAGATCTCCACGATCAGCAGGCAGTCGAGCTCGCTCGTGCAGCACGGGCTGGTCGAGCGCCAGGCCGACCCGGAAGACGGGCGTGCCTGCCTGCTCGCGCCGACGAGCGAGGGCATGCGGGTGTTCGAAGAGAACCGCAAGCAGCGCAACCAATGGCTGGCCGAGGTGCTCGGGGACTGGACCGACGGGGACATCCAGACCCTGAACCGCCTCTTCGGCCGGCTCAACACAGGTATCGAGAACCACTCTCCACAGCTGGCCGACGCCCACGCGTCCGCCGGTGCACCGGCCAAGGGGGCCAACGCATGAGTTCCACCACCGAAGCAGTCGCCCAGCCCGAGGTGGGTCAACCACCCCGGCTGAGCCACCGCCAGATCGTCACGATCCTGAGCGGCCTGATGTGCGGCATGTTCCTGGCCGCGCTCGACCAGACGATCGTCGGTACCTCGATCGTCAAGATCGCCAACGACCTGCACGGCTTCGACCTGCAGGCCTGGGCGACCACGGCGTACCTGATCACTTCGACGATCGTCACGCCGATCTACGGCAAGCTGTCCGACATCTACGGCCGCAAGCCGTTCTACCTCGCCGCGATCACGATCTTCGTCGCCGGTTCGCTGGCCTCGGCCTTCGCGCAGTCGATGTACCAGCTGGCCGCGTTCCGCGCGGTGCAGGGCCTCGGCGCCGGCGGCCTGATGTCGCTGGCCATGACCATCCTCGGCGACATCGTGCCGCCGCGTGAGCGGGCCAAGTACCAGGGCTACATCCTCGCGGTGTTCGGCCTGTCCACCGTGCTGGGCCCGGTGCTGGGCGGCTTCTTCGCCGGCATCGAGCACGCCGGCAGCATCTTCGGCTACGACATCCACGGCTGGCGCTGGGTCTTCCTGATCAACGTCCCGATCGGCATCCTCGCGCTGTTCGTCGTCGCCCGCGTGCTGAACGTGCCGCACATCCCGCAGAAGCACAAGATCGACTGGTGGGGCGCCCTCGCCCTGGTCGTCGCGGTCGTGCCGTTCCTGATCGTCGCCGAGCAGGGCCAGAAGTGGGGCTGGGGCGACGGCAAGTCGATCCTCTGCTACGTCGTCGGCGGCGTCGGCGTGATCGCGTTCATCGCGGTCGAACGGTGGATGAAGGACGCCGCGCTGATCCCGCTGCGGCTGTTCAAGAACTCGACGTTCACCGTGGCGATCATCGGCGGTGTCATCGTCGGTGTGGCGATGTTCGGCGCGATCACCATGATCCCGCAGTTCATGCAGGTCGTGCAGGGCTACACGCCGACCGAATCCGGGCTGCTGATGCTACCGCTGATGGCGGGCATCATGATCAGCTCGATCGTCTCCGGGCGGATCACCGGCAAGACCGGTCGCTACAAGGTCTTCCCGATCGTGGGCACCCTCATGATCGCGGCCGGTGCGTTCTTCTTCGCGCAGGTCGAATACGACTCGCCGGTGTGGCACCCGCTGGTCGCGGCCGCCATCATCGGCCTCGGCCTCGGCCAGTGCATGCAGACGCTGATCATCGCGGTGCAGAACGCGGGCCCGCGCAGTGACATGGGCGTCTCGACCGCGTCGGCGACGTTCTTCCGCCAGATCGGTGGTACCGCCGGTGTCGCGATCTTCCTGACGGTCCTGTTCAACACGCTGATGCCGAACATCACGAAGGCGTTCGGCGGGCAGCTGCCGGCCGGCGCCGGCGCGAGCGTCGGCAACCTGTCCGAGAACACCAGCGTGATCCAGTCCCTGCCGGAGGCGATCAAGACGCCGATCCTGATCGGCTTCACCGACTCGATCACCACGGTGTTCTACATCGCGGGTGCGGTGGCCCTGCTGGCCACGGTGGTCCTCCTGTTCATGAAGGAGATCCCGCTGACCAACGCGGCCCCGGCCGCGGCGGCCATGGAGGGCGGCGAGGCGCTGCTCGAAGACCACGCCGACGAGCCCACCGAGATCGTCGAGCCGGTGCGTCCGGTCGACCGTGAACCCGCGCTCGTTGGCGGCGGAAAACACGCGCTGAGCACCAACGGGCACGGCGACTACCAGGCCGTTTCGGGTGCGCTGCCGATCACGAACTCGGTCGGCCAGGCCGAGCTCGACACCCCCGTCGACGCGGGCGGCCTGCCGGTGACCGGCCACGTCCGGCGCCAGGACGGCAGCCACGTCTCGGGCGCCGCGCTGACCCTGATCGACCAGCGCGGCGCCCGAGACGTGGC
>NZ_MUMI01000438.1 GCF_002155975.1 Amycolatopsis kentuckyensis | reverse complement strand
GCCCTGCTGGCCGGCGCCGGTATCGCCGTCGCCACCACCTTCGCCGCCGGGGTACCGGTCGCGGTGCCCGACCACCCGCTGGGCGGCGGGGCGGCGTGCGCCGCGCTCGTCGCGCAGCAGGAGGCGCGCGGCAGCGTCAACTACCCCGGGTCCGAGGTCGAGCCGTACGTCGCCGCCGACCCGGCCGACCCGCGCCACCTCGTCGGCTCGGCGCAGCAGGACCGCTGGAACGACGGCGGGTCCAACGGCCTGACCAACGTCGTGTCCCGCGACGGCGGGGCGACCTGGACGCCGGCCGCCGCGCAGCCGCGGTTCAGCATCTGCGCCGGCGCGACGGCGGGCTCGCCCGGCTACTTCCAGCGCACCACCGACCCGTGGGTCAGCTTCTCCGCCGACGGCCGGGTCGTGTATTCGATCGCGGACTCGTTCAACGCCGACGGCCCGGCGTTCGGCGGGGCGAGCGCGATCCTGGTCAGCCGCTCGCTCGACGGCGGCGACCACTGGGAAACCCCGGTCGTCGCGCGCCTGGACACTTCGACGCTGGTGCTCAACGACAAGGAAACGGTGACCGCGGACCCGCTGCTCGCCGACCGCGCCTACGCGGTGTGGGACCAGCTGGTCGCCCCGCGGACCAACGCCAACCCGAGCGCGTACACGCACGCGTTCACCTACCGCGGCCCGAGCTACTTCTCCCGCACCACCGACAAGGGCGCGACCTGGAGCACCGGCCGGATCATCTTCGACCCCGGGCAGAACGACCAGACGATCGGCAACCAGATCGTCGTGCCGACGACCGGCGCGGGGCGGGGCGTGCTGATCAACGGCTTCGACCTGATCACCAACAAGGGCGGCGCCTGCCCGTTCACCCACGGCGGGCAGCACTGCCGCGGCTCGTCGACGTCGACCGCGGCGGTCGTCCGGTCCACCGACGGCGGGACGACGTGGTCCGGCGCCATCGGCATCGACACCCAGCAGGTGGCTTCGGTGACGATCGCCGGGCACCCGGTCCGCTCCAGCGACGAGCTGCCCGAGTTCGCCGTCAACCCGGTCAACGGCTTCGTGTACGCGGTCTGGCAGGACTCCCGGTTCAGCGCCACGGGCGCGGCCAAGATCGCCTTCGCCCAGTCCGCCGACGGCGGGCTGACGTGGGGTGAGACGATCCGCGTCGACCAGTCGCCGGGGGACACGCCCGCGTTCGTGCCGCAGATCCGCGTCACCGCCGACGGCACGATCGGCCTGAGCTACTACGGCCTGCAGAACGCGACCCCGGCGCAGCCCGGGCTCACCGACGCGTACCTCGCCCACTGCCACGCCGCCACGAGTGACTGCGGCAACCCGGCGAACTGGGCGGTGAACGGGCAGACGCGGCTGACGGCGACGTCGTTCGACTACACGACGGCCCCGGACGCGGGCGGCTACTTCCTCGGCGACTACTCCGGGCTCGCCGCGACGGGGCCGACGCTGACCGCGTACTTCGGTGTCGCGCGGCCGGTGGCGGTCAGCGGGGCGTCGGACATCTTCGCCAACCACGCCGGTTAGTCGTGACCGGGAACGGTGGCCGGCCA
>NZ_MUMI01000437.1 GCF_002155975.1 Amycolatopsis kentuckyensis | reverse complement strand
GGCGGCCGACGGCCCCGAGCCGGCGATCGAGATGCCTGGAATCGAGAGTCCCTCTGTACTCATCGCTGGCGACCCCATTCGTCTTGTGGACTTGTTGGTGAGAGGCGCTCAGGGCCCGATCGGGACGCGCGGCCGCAGACAAATGTGCGGATGCTAACGAGGTGACGTACGGAGACGGTTAGTTTCACCCGCATTCGGCGTACCGGCGTCCGGATTCCGTAATCGGCTGGGCCGTCCGGGGGATGGCGAGCGAGGAGTGCTACCGAGCGTGGGAGATCTGTCTCCCAGCGTGCGCCAAGACGACCACATCGTGGGAATCATGTTACCCACGTGCGGTCGCCCGGCGGTAGTTCTCACGCGGCCATGGACCGGAGGTCGTCGCTCAGCAGGTCGTGCAGGCCGGACGCGCAGGCTTTCGCCGTCTCGATCGACCGCGGCAGCAGGCCGGCCTCGTACGCCCGGACGGCGTCCCCGACGCTCGGCGACGTGGCCAGCGCGGTCGCCAGCTCGGTGCCGTCCAGCAGGGCGAGGTTCGCGCCGACGCCGAGCGGCGGCATCAGGTGCGCGGCGTCGCCGAGCAGGGTGAGCCCGGGCGTGGTCGTCCAGGCGTGGGGGACCGGCAGGACGTGCAGCGGCCGGTGCGTGAACCCGCCGTCGTGCTCCCGCAGGTACGCGAGCAGGTCCGGGTGCCAGCCGGCGTAGCGCTCGAGCAGGTGGTCCCGCACCGCGTCGGCGACGGCGAAGTCGAGCCCGGCGGCCCAGTCCTCGGGGGCGTAGAAGGTGGCGTAGCAGCGGATGTGGCCGTTGCTGTTGCGTTGCGCGATGAGCGCCTTGCCGCCGGCCTTCGTCATCATCGTTCCCTGGCCGGTCAGCGCGGCCAGGGCCGGGTGGCGGCGGTCGGCGTCGTCGAGGCCGAACTCGACGAACGTGACGCCGCTGTACACCGGCCGGACGCCGGTGAGCGCGTGCCGGACGCGGGACCACGCGCCGTCCGCGCCGACGACCAGGTCGAAGTCCTGGGACGTGCCGTCCGCGAACGTCAGATGTGCGCCCTCGCCGGTCGTGGCGACGTCCGCGACCGGGTGTCCCCAGCGGACGGTGCCGGGGGAGAGGGAGTCCAGCAGGATGCCGCGGAGCTGGCCGCGGTCGATTTCGGGCCGGGAGTCGTCGCCTTCGGCGGGGAGTTCGTCCATGGCCACCTCGGCCGTGTGCGGGTCGAAGGCGCGCATCTGCTGGCCCTCCGGCCGGGCCAGGGCGCGGAACCGGTCGTCCAGGCGGGCGGTGCGGAGGGCGACCTGGCCGGTGTCGGCGTGCATGTCGAGCGTCCCGCCCTGCGGCCGCGCCCCGGCGGCGGGTTCCTGTTCGAAGACGGTGACGTCGAGGCCGTGGAGCTGCAGGACGCGGGCGCAGGCGAGGCCGCCGAGACCGGCGCCGGCGATCGCGATTCGAGGAAAGGTCATGTCACTAAGAAAGCAGAGTCACCCCAAAAGTGCAACGACTAAACTTTTTGAGTGAGTTAGACTTTGCCGCATGACCGAAGTGATCGGACGCCGCGAGCGCAAGAAGGCGCAGACCCGCAAGGCCCTCGCCGACGCGGCGCTGGAGCTGTTCCTCGAGCGCGGCTACGGGAAGGTCGGGGTGAAGGAGGTCGCGGACGCCGCGGACGTCTCGGTGACGACGTTGTTCAAGTACTTCCCCAGCAAGGAAGCGCTGGTGTTCGACCGGGACGAGGACATCGAGGCGGCGCTCGTCCAGGCGGTCCACGGCCGGCCGACGGGGCACTCGGTCGTGGACGCGCTGCGCGAGCACGTCCTGCGCCTCGCCGAAAGCGCCCCGAGCGACGAGTTCCTGCGGCTGATCGAGAGCGAACCGGCCCTGCGCGACTACGCCCGGCGGATGTGGATGCGCCACGAGACGGCGCTGGCCCGCGCGATCGCGAAGGAGAGGGGCGCCCCGGAAGGTGACGTCACCTGCGCGGCCTTGGCCCGGTTCGTGCTGGCGTCACGCGAGCTGATCCAGGCCGACAAGCACCCCCGCCGGGCGGCGGAGGAGATCTTCGCCTGCCTGCAGCGCGGCTGGCGGACGGAATAGGCGACGCGGCCGGCCCGCATGGGGAGGCCGAGTGGGGAGCGGTGTTCGCCTGCTTCGAGGCGGATGCCCGGCGGCTCGGCACCGATCACCACGGCTGCCGAAGCCGACTGCCCGCCCCGAACAAGCGAAGGCCCCCTGCCGAAGCAGAGGGCCTTCACCGCACAACACTCAAGCCGTGGGCGGCTGGTACACCTTCGTCAGCTTGCCCGCCGCAGCCCGGTCCAGCAGCCACAACGTCCGCCGGTGTCCCCGCGCCCCGGCCACCGGCAACTGAACCTCCCCGGCGCCGGCCAACGCCAACGCCACCGCGTCCGCTTTCGCCGATCCGGCCGTCATCAGCCACACGTCCCGGGCCCGGCGGATCGCCGGCAGCGTCAGCGACACCCGCGTGGGCGGTGGCTTGGGACAGTTCCGCACCGCCACCACCGAACGCTCGGTCTCGTACACCGCCGGGGACTCCGGGAACACCGACGCGGTGTGTCCCTCCCCGCCGAGGCCCAGCAACATGATGTCGAACGACGGCACGTCTCCGTGGTCCTCCGGCCCGGCCTGGGAAGCCAGCACGTCGGCGTAAGCCGCCGCTGCCGCGTCCACGTCGGAGCCGAACTCGCCGTCCGAGGGCGCCATCGCGTGGACCCGCTTCGGGTCCAGCGGGACGTGATCCAGCAACGCCTCGCGTGCCTGCTTCTCGTTCCGCTCGTCCGAATCCGCCGGGACGAACCGCTCGTCACCCCAGTAGACGTCCAGCCGGGACCAGTCGATCGCGTCGCGCGCCGACGAGGCCCGCAGCTCCGACAGCACCGCGATCCCGGTGCCGCCGCCGGTCAGCACCAGGGATGCCGACCCCTTGGCCGCCTGGACGTCGACCAGCCGGGTCACCAGGCGAGCCGCCGCCGCGGCCGCCAGGAGGTCCTGGTTCGCGTAGACGACGACTTCCGTCTTGCTCATTTCTTGGCACCCGCGGCGGCGGCAGCGGCCGGCGAGGTGACGTCCGCCTTGGGCGGGGCCCCCGTCTTGCCGTTCGTGCCCGACGTGATCTTGCCCAGGCCGTGCAGGGCCGCCTCGTAGACCTCGTCCGGGTCGAGCCGGCGGAGCTCCTCGATCAGGCAGTCCTGCGTGCTGCGCCGCTGCAACGCGATCCGGCGGGTGGGCTGGCCCGGCTGGGTCAGCGTGCCCACGCGGCCGTCCGGGCGGTGCAGCTCCACCGCGCCCGACCGCCGGTCGAGCGTCACCGAGATGATCCCGGCCGCGCCCGAGCTCTTGACCCGCTTGACCGGCACCTTCAGGTACTCGGCCAGCCAGGCGGCCAGCAGCTCGGTCGACGGCGAGTCGGCCTCGCCGGTCACCGTCGCCGCCGTGATCTTCTCGTACGGCGGCAGGTCCAGCGCCGAGACCAGCTGGGCGCGCCAGTGCGTCAGGCGCGTCCAGGCCAGGTCGGTGTCGCCCTCGGTGTACGCCTTCGCCCGCGTGGTCAGCGCCTTGACCGGGTTCTTCTCCGCGGCCGAGTCGGTGATCCGGCGCTGGGCCAGCTCGCCGAGCGGGTCCTTGTCCGGGTCCTTCGGGCCGGCCCCGGGCCACCAGCACACGATCGGGGCGTCCGGCAGCAGCAGCGGCACCACCGCGCTCTGGCCCTGCGCGGCCAGCGGGCCGTAGAGCCGCAGCACGATGACCTCGCTCGCGCCGGCGTCGCCGCCGACGCGGATCTGGCCGTCGATGCGCGGGGCCGCCGTGCGGGCGCCCTTGGCGACCACGATCACCCGCGACGGGTGTTCGCGGCTCGCGCCGTTGGCCGCCTCGATGGCCTCTTCGAGGTGGGCGTCGTCGTCGGCCACGATCACCAGCGTCAGGACGCGCCCGAGGGCGACCTGCCCGCCCTGCTCGCGGATCTCCACCAGCTTCTTGTTGAGTGCCGACGTCGTGGTCGACGGCAGGTCGATGATCACGGGCGCCTCCATTTCCGGCCGGTGCGCTCCAGCATTTCGTCGGCGGACGGCGGGCCCCACGTGCCCGGCGCGTACTGCTCGGGCGCGCCTTCCTTCGCCCAGTGCTCCAGGATCGGGTCGAGGATCTTCCAGGAGAGCTCGACCTCTTCGTTCACCGGGAACAGCGACGGCTCGCCGAGCAGGACGTCCAGGATCAGCCGCTCGTACGCCTCGGGGGAGGACTCGGTGAACGCGTGGCCGTACCCGAAGTCCATCGTGACGTCGCGGACCTCCATCGTGGTCCCCGGCACCTTCGAGCCGAACCGCAGCGTGATGCCCTCGTCCGGCTGGACCCGGATGACCAGGGCGTTCTGCCCCAGCTCCTCGGTGGACGTCGAGTCGAACGGCAGGTGCGGCGCCCGCTTGAACACGATCGCGATCTCGGTGACGCGGCGGCCGAGCCGCTTGCCGGTGCGCAGGTAGAACGGCACCCCGGCCCAGCGGCGGTTCTGCACCTCGAGGGTGACCGCCGCGTAGGTCTCGGTCTTCGAGTCCTTCGCGAAGCCCTCTTCCTGCAGCAGGCCGGGCACCTTCGTGCCGCCCTGCCAGCCGCCCGCGTACTGCCCGCGCGCGGTGGTCTGGCTCAGCGGGCCGACCGGCGTGACGCCGGAGAGCACCTTGATCTTCTCCGCGCGCAGGGCCCGCGGCTCGAACGACAGCGGCTCCTCCATCGCGGTGAAGGCCAGCAGCTGCAGCAGGTGGTTCTGGATGACGTCCCGGGCGGCGCCGATGCCGTCGTAGTACCCCGCGCGGCCGCCGAGGCCGATGTCCTCGGCCATGGTGATCTGCACGTGGTCGACGTAGTTGGCGTTCCAGATCGGCTCGAACAGCTGGTTGGCGAAGCGCAGCGCCAGGATGTTCTGCACCGTCTCCTTGCCGAGGTAGTGGTCGATGCGGAACACCGACTCCTCGGGGAAGACGTCGTTGACGATCGCGTTCAGCTCTTCGGCGCTCTTCAGGTCGTGCCCGAAGGGCTTCTCGATGACGACCCGCCGCCAGGTCTTCTCGTCGGCGTTCGCCAGCCCGGAGCGGGCCAGCTGCTTGGTCACCACCGGGAACGCGCCGGGCGGGATCGACAGGTAGAACGCGGTGTTGCCGCCGGTGCCGCGTTCCTCGTCGAGGTCGCGGACCGTCTTCGCGAGCCGGTCGAAGGCGTCGTCGTCGTCGAAGGTGCCCTGCACGAACCGGATGCCTTCGGCGAGCCGGTTCCACACCGACTCCTTGAACGGCGTCCGCGCGTGCTCCTTGACCGAGTCGTGCACGAGCTCGCCGAAGTCCTGGTGCTCCCAGTCGCGGCGGGCGAACCCGACGAGCGAGAAGCCCGCGGGCAGCAGCCCGCGGTTGGCCAGGTCGTAGATGGCGGGCATCAGCTTCTTGCGGGCCAGGTCGCCGGTGACCCCGAAGATCACCAGGCTGGACGGCCCGGCGATTCGCGGGAGCCGCTTGTCCCGCGGATCGCGCAGGGGGTTGGTCCAGGTCATGCGCCGGCCTCCTGTACCGCGCGGACGACGGCCGCGAGGCCCGCGGCCCGGTCGGTCAGGTGCAGGCGCAGCACCGGGCGGCCGTGCTCGGCGAGCACCTGCCCGTCGCCGAGCGCCTGGGCGTGCTGCAGCTGCCCCAGCGTGTACGGCCGGTCCGGCACGTCGAGGTCCTGCTCGACGGCGCCGGTGAGCTGCAGGAAGACGCCGTTCTGGTGGCCGCCCTTGTGGTACTGCCCGGTGGAGTGCAGGAACCGCGGGCCCCAGCCGAACGTCGTCTGCTTCCCGGTGCGCTTGGCGATCTCGCCGCGCAGCACCGCCGTCGACGCGTCGTCGAGCCGGTCGAGGTAGGCCTGGACCGCGATGTAGCCCGCGTCCGGCGCCGAGGCGAAGAACGCCCGGAGCACGTCGGTCAGGCTGCCCTCGGTCGACACCCCGTCGCTGCCGAAGATCTCGACCGGGCCGTCCACAGTGGACGGCTCCTCGCCGCCCTTGAGCTTCTCCGGGTCGTCCAGCAGCGCGCGGGCCGCCTTCTTGGCCGCCTCGACGTCGGGCTGGTCGAACGGGTTGATCCCGAGCAGCCGGCCGGCCAGCGCCGTGGCGAACTCCCAGAGCAGGAACTGCGCGCCGAGCGAGCCGGTGACGGCGATCTTCGCCGCACCCTGCGGGCCGCCGACCGCGGTGGCCGTGGCGTCGTCGCCGGCGTCGGCGAAGCCGGCCGCCTCCGGGCCCTCGACCGCGACCGGCAGCAGGCCGGTGCCCTGCTTGCCGGTGGACTCGGCGATCAGCTGCTCCGCCCAGTCGGGGAAGCCCTTGATGCCCGATCCGGTGTCGGCCAGCACGACCTTCTCCGCGCCCGTCTCGTGCGCCGCGGCCCAGGCGGCGGCCAGCTTGACCGCCGGGTTGGCCACGTCGTCCGCGGCGAGCTCCTCGGCCACCGAGGCGGCCTGGTCGAGCAGCCGGGCGACGTCCGCGCCGGCGAGGCCGGCCGGGACGAGCCCGAACGCGGTCAGCGCCGAGTAGCGGCCGCCGACGTGCGGGTCGGCGAGGAAGACCTTGCGGTATCCCTCCTTTTCGGACAGTTCCTGGAACGGCGAGCCGGGGTCGGTGACGACCACGATCCGCCGGGCCGCGTCGATCCCCGCGTCGGCGAACGCTTTCGCGAAGATCCGCCGGTGGCTGTCGGTCTCGACGGTGCCGCCCGACTTCGACGACACCACGATCACCGTGCGCTCGAGGTCGCCGGCGAGCGCGTCGGCGACCTGGCCGGGGTCGGTGGTGTCGAGGACGGTCAGCGCGACGCCGTCGGTCGCGGTGATCACCTCCGGCGCCAGCGACGAGCCGCCCATGCCGGCCAGCACGACGCGGTCGACGCCCTCACTCCGCAGCTCGGTCCGCAGCGCGTCGATCTCGCCGATCAACGGCCGCGACGACTTGTGCAGCGTCGTCCACGACAGCCGGATCGACGCCTCGGATTCGGCTTCCGGCCCCCAGAGCGTCGCGTCCTGCGCCGCCAGCTTCGAAGCGGCCTGGTCGGCGACCAGCTGCTCGGCCAGCGGCGCGGCACGCTCCGCCAGCGCGGCGTCCACGATCTCGACGCCGGTCTTTTCGCCTGTCGTCATGTCGTGCTTCAGCCCTTCGCCTGCTCGAGCTGCCCGTTCACGGTGTCCAGGAGTTCGGTCCACGACTTCTCGAACTTCTCGACGCCTTCGTTCTCCAGCACCAGGAACACGTCAGTGATGTCGATGCCCACGGCCGTGAGCTTGTCGAAGACCTCCTGGGCCTCGGCAGCGCGCCCGGTCACCTGGTCACCCTTGAGCTCGGAGTGCTCCGCGACCGCGTCGAGGGTCTTCTCCGGCATCGTGTTGACCGTGTCCTTCACGACCAGGTCGTCGACGTACAGCGTGGGGGAGTAGTCCGGGTTCTTCACGCCGGTCGAGGCCCACAGCGGGCGCTGTGCGTTGGCACCGTCGGCCGCGAGGGCCTTCCAGCGGTCGGAGGAGAACATCTCCTGGAAGGCCGCGTAGGCGAGCCGGGCGTTGGCGACGGCCGCCTTCCCGCGCAGGGCCAGGGCTTCGTCGGTGCCGATGGCTTCCAGGCGCTTGTCGATCTCGGTGTCCACGCGGGACACGAAGAACGACGCCACGGAGTGGATGCCGCGCAGGTCGTGACCGTTGGCCTTCGCCTGCTCCAGGCCGGCGAAGAAGGCCTCGATGACCTTCTGGTAGCGCTCGACCGAGAAGATCAGCGTGACGTTGACGCTGATGCCCTCGGCCAAGGTCTTCGTGATCGCCGGCAGGCCCTCCTGGGTGGCCGGGATCTTGATCAGCACGTTCGGCCGGTCCACGGTCTTCCAGAGGTCCTGCGCCTCGACGACCGTCTTGTCGGAGTCCTTGGCCAGGCGCGGGTCGACCTCGATCGAGACGCGGCCGTCGACGCCGTTGGTCGCGGTGTAGACGTCGCGGAACAGGTCCGCGGCGTTGCGCACGTCGGTCGTGGTCAGGTCGCGGATGGTCGCCTCGACGTCGGCGCCCTGGGCGGCGAGCTCCCGCGTGCGCTCGTCGTAGGCGTCGCCCTTCGACATCGCGTTCGCGAAGATCGTCGGGTTGGTCGTCACGCCGACGACGTGCTTGTCGCGGATGAGGTCGGCCAGGTTGCCGGTGTTCAGGCGTTCACGCGAAAGGTCGTCGAGCCAGATGGAGACACCGGCCTCGGACAGCGCGGCGAGCTTGTCGTTGCTCATTACTGTCATCCCCTTCAGGAATTCTTGGTGTTGGCGATCGAGCGACGGGCGGCCTCGACGACGGCTTCCGCGGTGAACCCGAACTCACGGAACAGTGTGGCCGCGTCGGCCGACGCACCGAAGTGCTCGATGGAAACGTTCACCCCGGCGTCACCGGTGAAGCGGTGCCACGACTGGGCGATGCCCGCTTCGACGGACACGCGGGCCTTCACACCGGCCGGGATGACGGATTCGCGGTAGGCCGCGTCCTGCGCGTCGAACCACTCGACGCACGGCATGGACACGACACGCGCCTTGACGCCGTCGGCGTCCAGGGTCTTCTTGGCCTCGACCGCGAGCTGGACCTCGGAGCCGGTGGCGATCAGGACGACGTCCGGCGTGCCGTCGGAGTCGGCCAGGACGTAGCCGCCCTTCTTGACGCCCTCGGCGCTGGTGCCCTCGAGCACCGGCACGTTCTGGCGGGTCAGCGCCAGCCCGGACGGGTGGTCGGTGTCCTCCAGCACGGCCTTCCAGGCGTACGCGGTCTCGTTGGCGTCCGCCGGGCGGACGACGTTGAGGCCCGGGATCGCCCGCAGCGCGGAGAGCTGCTCGATCGGCTGGTGCGTCGGGCCGTCCTCGCCGAGGCCGATCGAGTCGTGCGTCCAGACGTAGGTGACCGGCGCCTTCATCAGCGCGGCCAGCCGGACCGGCGGGCGCATGTAGTCGGAGAAGATGAGGAACGTCGCGCCGTACGGGCGGGTGCCGCCGTGCAGCGCGATCCCGTTGAGGATCGAGCCCATGGCGTGCTCGCGGACGCCGAAGTGCAGCGTCCGGCCGTACGGGGTGGCCTGCCACATGTCGGTGGCGGCCTTCTCGGGACCGAACGAGTCGGCGCCCTTCATCGTCGTGTTGTTGCTCTCGGCCAGGTCGGCCGAGCCGCCCCACAGCTCCGGCAGCGGCTCGGCGAGGGCGTTGAGCACCTCACCGGAGGCCTTGCGGGTGGCGACGCCCTTGGGGTCCGGGTCCCAGTGCGGGAGGTTGTCGGCGAAGCCCTCCGGCAGCGTGCGGGTGGCCAGGCGGTCGCCCAGCTTCTTGCGCTCCGGGTTGGCCGCGGCCCAGGCTTCGTACTTCTCCTGCCACTCCGCGTGGGCCTGGCGGCCGCGCTCGGCGGCCTGGCGGGTGTGCTTGAGCACGTCGTCCTCGACCTGGAACGACTGCTCCGGGTCGAAGCCGAGGATCTTCTTGACCGCGGCGACCTCTTCGCCGCCCAGCGCGGCGCCGTGCGCCTTGCCGGTGCCCATCTTCTTGGGCGCCGGGTAGCCGATCACGGTTCGCAGCGCGATGAACGACGGCCGCTGCGTCTCGGCCTTGGCGGCCTCGATGGCCTCCTCGATCGCGACGACGTCCTCGCCACCCTCGACGACCTGGGTGTGCCACCCGTAGGCCTCGTAGCGCTTCACGGTGTCCTCGGACAGCGCGATGTTCGTGTCGTCCTCGATCGAGATCTTGTTGTCGTCGTAGAAGACGATCAGGTTGCCCAGCTCCTGGCGGCCCGCGATGGACGAGGCCTCGGAGGTGACGCCCTCTTCGATGTCGCCGTCGGAAGCGATCACGTAGACGTGGTGGTCGAAGATGCTCTCGCCGGGCGCGGCGTCCGGGTCCAGCAGGCCGCGCTCACGGCGGGCCGCCATCGCCATGCCCACCGCGTTGGCCAGGCCCTGGCCCAGCGGGCCGGTGGTGGTCTCGACGCCGTCGGTGTGGCGGTACTCCGGGTGACCCGGGGTCTTCGAGCCCCACTTGCGCAGCTGCTTGAGGTCCTCGAGCTCGAGGCCGTAGCCGGCGAGGAACAGCTGGATGTAGAGCGTCAGGCTCGAGTGGCCGGCCGACAGCACGAACCGGTCGCGGGCCGGCCAGTGCTGGTCGTTCGGGTCGTGCCGCATGGTGCGCTGGAACAGCGTGTAGGCCAGCGGCGCCAGGCTCATCGCGGTGCCGGGGTGGCCGCTGCCACAGTTCTCCACCGCGTCCGCGGCGAGCACCCGGACGGTGTCCACGGCGCGGGTGTCGGTGTCGGTCCAGTCGGCGGGCGTGTTGCGCCGGAGGAGTGGGTTGTTCTCGCTGGTAGTGGCGGTTTCGGACACTGAACTCCAACTCCCGGTCATGATGGTTGCGGCTGGTCTTCCTCGTTCCGGTTACCCGTACGCGCGGCTACTTATCTCAATCGATCCCGAAGGGACGATATTCCTGCTCGCGGCCATGCGCAGGGGCAATCGCGGCCCGTCGCGGCCAGCCTAGTGCTTGGGCCGGTCGAGGACCCGCGATCACCCACGGGATTCACCACGTCTAACATCGTTCGAGGGTTCAGTAGGGCTGGTTCTTCGGCTACCCGGACTGTCCCGCCCGAACCTGACGCAGGGAGTGAAATGTCGTTGGTGAACGCTGCGCACGGACGCAGTGACGACACCAGCGCCGTGCACCCGACCGGTGAACGACCGCACGGTGAGCGGCGAAGCCTCCGCCGGGTCGTCGGCGCTTACGCCGCGCTGGCGAAGCCCCGGGTGATCGAGCTCCTCCTGGTGACGACCATCCCGGCGATGTTCCTCGCCGGCCGTCAGATCCCCTCGCCGTGGCTGGTCCTGGCCACCCTGGTCGGCGGGACGATGGCCGCGGGCAGCGCGAACGCGCTCAACTGCGTGATCGACGCGGACATCGACAAGGTGATGAACCGCACGAAGCGCCGCCCGCTGGTCAAGGACTCGGTGCCCCGCCGCGGCGCGCTGGTCTTCGGCCTGGTGATGGGGGTCGCCTCGGCCGTCGTGCTGTACCTCACGGTGAACCTGCTCTCGGCGATCCTCGCGATCGCGACGATCCTCTTCTACATCTTCGTCTACACGCTCGGCCTCAAGCGGCGCACGTCACAGAACGTCGTCTGGGGCGGCGCGGCGGGCTGCATGCCGGTGGTGATCGGCTGGGCCGCCGTCACCGGCACGGTCCAGTGGCCGGCGTTCGTGATGTTCGGCGTGATCTTCTTCTGGACGCCCCCGCACACGTGGGCGCTGGGCATGAAGTACCGCGACGACTACGAGCGCGCGGGTGTCCCGATGCTGCCGGTGGTCGCCACCGCCCAGCACGTCGCCCGCCAGATCGTCATCTACTCGTGGGTGATGGTGGCGTGGACGCTGCTGCTGCTCCCGGTGACGTCCTGGCTGTACGGCACGTTCGCGATCCTCGCGGGCGGCTGGTTCCTCTTCTACGCGCACAGCCTGCAAGCGGCCGTGCGGCGCGGCGAGGAGACCAAGCCGATGGCGCTGTTCCACCGGTCGAACACGTACCTGATGATCGTGTTCGTGGCGCTGGCGGTGGACTCGGCGATCGGGCTGCCGACCCTCGGCCTGCCGTTCTGAGCCCGGCGGAATTCTTCGCCGACGTCATCGAGTCCGGAACCGTTCTGGGCGCCGACCCCACCTGGTCACCAGAGCGGGTGGCGGAGTTGTTCGGCGACGACTACGGCGACAACCGGTTGAAGCACGGCCTGTGGCGCGACCACGGCTTGGTCGAGTTCTTCTGGGAGCGCGGCAGCGGGCGCGCGCCGTGGGTGGGGACCCACTTCTCGATCCAGGCCCACCGGCTGCGGTACGCCGAGCCGGAGCTGGTCAACCGGGTGATCCGCGACCGCTACGGCGCTTTCCCCGGTCCGGTGACGTTCGGCGAGGTCAGCGCGCTGCTTGCCGAACGCGGCGTGCCGCTGCGGGAGGTGCCGTACCCGGCGGAAGCGGGCGAGTTGCGCGCGTACTGGCAGCCGGACGCGCACATCGTGGTCTCCGTCGTCGAGGGGGCTCACTACGGCCGTGCCGGCGAGCTCTACCGCGTCGCGAGTTCGAGCACCGGCATCCCGTGAGAATGCCGATGATCAGGAAGATCGGGATCGGCGTGGTCGCGGTCGCCGTGTTCGCCCTGCTGGCGCTGCTCGGCCGCGGCCGGTTCGACCTCGACCAGAACCGGCTCCTCGGCACCGGCTGCGCCATCCCCTCGAAGATCACCGCCGTCCCCGGCCCGGCTCCCGACGGCGGGGCCATCCGCGTCGCCGAACAGGGCCCGGGCGCGGCCGTGCTGGAGAACACCAGCACCCTCGCCGCCTACCGGATCCCGGTGACGTCCGGTGGGCGGACCGTCGAGGTACCGGTGCTCCCACCGTGGCAGCGGATCGGGGTCGTTCTCGACCGCCCCGCGGTCGGCCCGGTGATCTGGATCGCACCGGAGGCGCTGGGCGGCTACACGCCCGTGACCGCCACCGTCGTCCCCGGCGGTGTCCGATACCACTCCGAGAACTGCCGCGCGCTGACCAGCCGTGGTGCGGCGGTGCTGTTCCGCGACCCCTCCGGGCGCCTCACCGGCGGCGAGCAGCTGCCCGCGCCGAGCGCCTCGTGCGCGCCGGGGGAGAAGGTGCTGCCCGCCGCCGTCGGGTCCGCCGAGGTCTACCCGTACTGCGCTCTCGGGACGGAATGATCGCGCCGCGGGCGCCGTTAGACTTCGTTGGCTCTTTTCCTCGAGGCGAAAGCAGGATTCTTGTCTTCGGACGACTTCTCCGCCGAGCTCGCCCGCGAGCAGGCGTACGTCACCACCCTCTACACGAAGCTCGACGCCGAGCGCCTCGAAGCCCAGCGCCGTCTCGACGAGACGCTGCGCCAGACCGGCGGCACCCCGCAGGCCCGCACCGAGCGCGACGTCGCCACCACCCTCTACACCGACCGGCTCGCCCAGCTCGGCTCCGTCGAGCAGGGCCTCGCCTTCGGACGGCTCGACTTCGTCCCCGAGAGCGCCGAGGAAACCACCTACATCGGGCGCCTCGGGCTGTTCGACGAGGACGACGACTACCGGCCGCTGCTGGTCGACTGGCGGGCGCCGGTCGCGCGGCCGTTCTACCTCGCCACCGCCGCGTCACCCGAAGGGGTGCTCCGGCGGCGGCACCTGCGGTCGCTGAGCCGCAAGGTCACCGGCTTCGACGACGAGGTCCTCGACCTCACCGCGGCCGACCAGGGCCAGGACCTCGGCCTGGCCGGCGAGGCCGCGCTGCTGGCCGCCCTGGAGCAGCGGCGCACCGGCGAGATGAGCGACATCGTCGCGACCATCCAGGCCGAGCAGGACCGGATCATCCGCGCCCCGCTCGGCGGCGTCATGGTCGTGCAGGGCGGTCCCGGCACCGGCAAGACCGCCGTCGCGCTGCACCGCGCCGCCTACCTGCTCTACACGCACCGCCAGCAGCTCACCACCCGCGGCGTGCTCGTCGTCGGCCCGAACAGCACGTTCCTGCGCTACATCGGCCAGGTGCTGCCTTCGCTCGGCGAGACCGGCGTGCTGCTCGCCACCATCGGCCAGCTCTACCCCGGCCTGACCGCCGACGGCGTCGAACCGCGCGAAACGACCGAGGTCAAGGGACGGCTGGTGCTGGCCGAGGTGCTGGCCAACGCGGTCCGCGACCGCCAGCGCGTGCCCGAACCGGTCCTGGAAATCGAGTACGAGCACGACGTGCTGCGGCTGGACCGCAAGACGTGTACCGACGCCCGCACCCGCGCCCGCCGCTCGCGGCGCCCGCACAACCCGGCGCGGCGCCTGTTCGTCTCCGACGTCCTCGACGCGCTGACCCGCCAGGCCGCTCGCAAGCTGGGGGAGGACCTCCTCGACGGCCAGGACCTGGCCGACATCCGCGCCGAGCTGGCCGCCGACGAAAACGTGGCCGCCGCGCTGGACTCGCTGTGGCCCGTGCTGACGCCGGAAGGCGTGCTCGACGACCTGTTCGCCGACCGCGAACGTCTCGACCGCGCCGCCGGGAAGCTGCTGTCCCCGGAGGACCGCGCCCTGCTGGAAAGCGGCCGCGACGCTCGCTGGACACCGGCCGACGTGCCGCTGCTCGACGAGCTCGCCGAGCTGATCGGCGTCGACGACACCGAGGCCCGCGTCGAGCGCAAACGCCGGGAGCGCGAGGATCGCGCGTACGCCGAGGGCGTGCTCGACATCCTCGAGCAGGACGAAGAGATCATCGACGAGGAGCTCCTGCGCGTCTCCGACGTCCTCGACGCCGAGCTGTTCGCCGAGCGCCAGCAGGAGCGCAGCGAGCTGACCGCCGCCCAGCGGGCCGCGCAGGACCGGACCTGGACGTTCGGGCACGTGATCGTCGACGAGGCCCAGGAGCTGTCGGCGATGGACTGGCGGCTGCTCATGCGGCGCACGCCGAACCGGTCGATGACGCTGGTCGGGGACGTGGCCCAGACCGGCGCGGCGGGCGGGGCGCGGTCGTGGGGCGAGGTGCTCTCGCCGTACGTCGAGGACCGGTGGCGGCTGGAGCAGCTGACCGTGAACTACCGCACACCGGCCGAGATCATGGCCGTCGCGGCGCGGGTGCTCGCGGAGGTGTCCCCGGGGCTGTCGGCGCCGTCTTCGGTGCGGGAGACCGGCGTGCCGCCGTGGTCGGTGCGGCCGGCGTCCCTGGGAGCGGAGCTGCCCGGGCTGGTGGCGCGCGAGCTGTCCGAAGTGGACGGTGGCACGGTGGCGGTCCTGGTGCCCGCGCGGCGGTTCGACGCGGTCTCGGCGTGGCTTTCGGGGCACGACGAGCGGTTGAGCGTCCTGACGGTCGAGCGGTCGAAGGGCCTGGAGTTCGACTCCGTGGTGCTGGTCGCGCCGGACGAGGTCGTCGCGGGTTCGCCGCGGGGCCTCAACGACCTGTACGTGGCCCTGACGCGCGCCACGCGGCGGCTCGGCGTGGTCGCCACCGGTGACGAAGTTCCGGCACTCTCCGTGCTTGGCTAGGGTGCCCGGCATGCAGAACATCGGGAAGATCGTGGTCGCCGCCGCGGCGGCGCTGTCGCTGGCCGCGTGTGGCCAGCAGGCCAAGACCGAGACGGCCGCACCGGCGGGGCCGCCCGTCCCGTCGTCGAACGCCGCGCCGGCGCCCCAGAGCAAGGGCCGCGAGTGCACCGCGGACGACGTGAAGACGACGGGTAAGTTCGGCGAGGTGCCGGCGATCACCATCCCGGACGACTGCGACCCGCCGAAGAAGCTGGTGACGAAGGACCTGTCCGAGGGCACCGGCGACCCGGCCAAGGCCGGGCAGAAGCTGAAGATGAACTACCTGCTGGTGACCTGGTCGGACAAGCAGAAGCTGGACAGCTCCTTCGACCGCGGCAAGACGTTCGACCTGAACCTGGGCGCGGGCGAGGTCATCCCGGGCTGGGACCAGGGCCTGACGGGCATCAAGCAGGGCGGCCGCCGGCTGCTGATCATCCCGCCGGACCTCGCCTACGGCGAGGGCGGCAACGGCATGAAGCCGAACGAGACGCTGGTGTTCGTCACCGACGCCGTGGCGGTCGGCGCGGCCTGACGTGCGTGTGAAGGCCGCCTCGGGGATCCCCCGGGGCGGCCTTCGGCGCGTCAGGGGATGAGCAGCAGCTTGCCGGTGGTGCGGCGGCCCTGCAGGTCCTCGTGGGCCTTGCGGGCGTCGGCCAGGGGGTACTTGCCGCCGATGCGGACGGTCAGCTCGCCCGCGAGGATGGCGTCGAACAGCTCCTTCGAACGCCACTCGATCTCCTCGCGCGTGCGCGCGTAGTGCACGGACGTCGGGCGGGTCAGGTACAGCGAGCCACCGGCGTTGAGGCGCTGCGGGTCCAGGGGCGGCACCGGGCCGCTGGAGGCGCCGAACAGCGCGAGCAGGCCGCGGACCTTCAGGCTGGCCAGGCTGCCGTCGACGGTGTCCTTGCCGACGCCGTCGTACACGACGTCGACACCCTCGCCGTTCGTCAGCTCGCGGGTGATCTTGGCGAAGTCGTCCCGGTCGTAGCGGATGACCTCGTCGGCGCCGGCTTCGCGGGCCAGCTTCTCCTTCTCTTCGGTCGACACCGTGCCGATGACCCGGGCGCCGCGCGCCTTCGCCAGCTGTACCAGCAGCAGCCCGACGCCGCCCGCGGCCGCGTGGACGAGCACGTCGTGGCCCGGCTTGACCTCGAAGGTCGAGGCGACCAGGTAGTGCGCGGTGATGCCCTGCAGCATGGTCGCGGCGGCGGTCTCCAGGGAGACGCCCTCGGGGACCCGCACGGCGACCGAGGCCGGGACGAGCTTGCGGGCCGCGTAGCTGCCGATCGATCCCTGCCAGGCGACGCGGTCACCGGGCGCGAAGCCGGAGCCGTCGCCCGCCTCGACGACGGTGCCGGCGCCCTCGAGGCCGAGCACGAACGGCAGCTCCATCGGGTAGATGCCCTGGCGCTGGTAGGTGTCGATGTAGTTGACCCCGGCCGCGGCGACGTCGACCAGGAGCTCGCCGGCCTCCGGGGCGCGAACGTCCACTTCGGCCGCTTCGAGCACTTCCGGGCCGCCGGTCTTCGTCACCTGCACTGCGGTGGGCATGGGTCCTCCTCGGATCGGGTTCTCCCGGTGCAACTATGGCCGAGGCCACGCTGTTCCGCGTTCCGGCGCTCCGTTGGTTATGGTTCGGGACGTGACTGCAGAAGAGACCGTCGTACCGCCGTCCGGCGCGCAGCTCGCCGCGGCCCGCAAGTTCGTGAAGGCGCACGGCAAGCCGTCCCGCGCGGTGGTGGAGAACATCGGCCGGGCGGGGGCCCGCGTGGTCCTGGTCGGCGCGGACGGCGCCCTCGGTGACGTGGTGGTCCCTTCGGTGGCGACCGGCGAGGCGCTGATCGAGGCCGTCGAGGACCTCTCCCCGGCGACGTGGGACGCGGAGACGGTGCAGGCCACGAAGATCGGCCCGGAGCACCGCCGCAAGATGGCGGGCCGGTGAGCCCCACCGCGGTCCTGGTCAGCTGCGCGGAACTCCCTTCGGGTGACGGCGACGACGACGCCGTGGTGCCCGCTTTGTCCTCGCTGGGCTTTTCGGTCTCGTGGGCGCCCTGGGATTCCTCGTTCGACTTCGCCGCGGCGGACGCGGTGATCCTGCGCGCGACCTGGGACTACCCGGCTCGGCGTCCGGAGTTCCTCGCGTGGTGCGAGTCGGTGCCGTCGCTGATGAACCCGGCCGAGGTCGTGCGGTGGAACACGGACAAGTCGTACCTGGTGGAGCTGCTGGACGCGGGCCTGGCGGTGGTCCCGACATCGCTGGTCGAGCCGGACTCGGCGGCTTCTTTTCCGTCGTCGGACTTCGTGGTGAAGCCCTCGGTGGGCGCGGGGTCTCGGGGAGCGGCCCGGTTCGCCGGGGGTGCGGACGCTTCCGCACACGTGGCCGGCTTGCACGCCGAGGGGCACACGGCGCTGATCCAGCCGTATCAGTCCAGTGTGGACACTTCCGGCGAGCTGGCTCTGGTGTACCTGGGCGGGATCTATTCCCACGCATTTTCCAAGGGCGCGATGCTGGGGTCCACAATGGATTCCTCGGGGCTGTACCTGGCGGAGGAGCTGGCGCCGGCCTCGCCGCCCGAGGATGCCGTGGCGCTGGCGGAGGACGTCCTGGACGCGGCTTCGGCGTTGCTGGGCATCCTGCGGGCCGAGCTGCTGTACGCGCGAGTGGACCTGGTCCGCGGGGCGGACGGGAAGCCGTTGCTGCTGGAGCTGGAGCTGACGGAGCCGTCCCTGGGTTTCCGCCAGACGGACCCGGCGGCGGCGCTGCGCTTCGCGTCGGCGGTGCGGCAGCAGCTGGCGTAGTCACCGGGCCGCCTGCACGGCCACCAGAACGAGCGCGACGACGGCTCCGATCGTGGTCACGGCCAGGGAGCCGGTCACCAGGTAGAGCCCGCCGATCCCGGCCAGGCCGGCTTTGATCAGTTCGCGCAACCCCCGGCCGTCGTCCCGTCCGGGCGGCGGCGTGTCCGGTCTGCCGACGACGTGCTTGGCCATTGTTCTACCCCTCTTGATGGTGTACTAGTACGCCTGATGGGTAATGGTGACCGGCGGCGGGCCGGACCGGAAATGATCTTTTGTTTTCGGGGCGAGTTTCTCGTTGCCGGGTGGCTGTCGCCGCAGTTCTCGCCGTTGCCCGGGTTTGCCGGGGAATTGTCGATCATTGTCGGTGGAGGGTGCCGTGACGATCCGGGTGGAACGGGAACGCGTCGACGAGGTGGCTTCGCCCGCGGTGATCGAAGACGCGCTGCGCTGGCTCGCCACCCGCAAGGACGGTGAACCACTCCGCTTCCTGCGCTACGCGATCGAAGAACCGGCGAGCCAGTCGGCCGCGGTGCTGTGCTCGCTGGTGGCCCCCACGAAGGTGTTGTCCGCCGAGACGCCCGAATTGCGCGCGTTCGCGGTGCTGGGCCTGATCGCCGACGAGATCGGCAAACTCGGCTCGGCGGGGGACTCCCGCCGTCGCAATACCCTGATGGCGGCGTTCCGGATTCCGCCCGCGCCGGGGGAAACCACCTGGAAGCCGACGCTGGACGACCGGTTCAAGCAGCTGATGCGGCTGCGCGGCGTTTTCGGCGATCCGCCGCCCAGCACCACCACCCCGATGCACAAGGCCTGGCGGCGGGCGGTCGGCGACCTGGCCGGCTGCCTGGCGGAGAAACTGGCTTCACTGGACGAGCAGGGCTGGCGGTTCTACATCGACATCGGACGCGCGGTGCGGGAGGTCGCGAGCGAGCATCGCGGCGGCTGGCGGGCCCGGGCGGCTTCCAAGGGGGCGCAACCGGTGTTCCTGGAACGCATGATCGTCACGGTGGTGATGCACCGCAGAACGGCGCGGCGCCGGATCACCGAACGCGACATCATCGCCTGCGAGGACGGCGTCGACGGCTATCACGTGCACGCGCTGACCGGCTGGAACCACGAGCCGGAAGAGATTCCGGTGACGGCTCTGTGGGCCTGCCGCCTGGTCGCTTCGCCCGGGGTGCAACCGGATGACCCCGTGCGGGCCCGCCTGCGCTTCCGGCGGCCGCTTCGCCGGGGCGAGCGGTACGCCTTCGTGTCCGAGGCGCTCGACGGGGAACTGACCGAGGCGCGCGAGTGGATCAACGTCGACGTCGACCACCACGGTATTGCGCCCGGCGTGTGCGCTCCGGACGGCAGGCCCGTCGCCGGCCTGACGGTTCAGATCACCTTCGACGAGAAATGCGTACCGGAGGCTTGCTGGTGGTATGCGGAGCAAACCGAATACGAACGAAGATGCCGTCCGCCGGATGGTGATCCGCACCTGCTCCCCGTCGAGGACGGGTTTGTCCGGCACACCTTCATCGACGGGTGCCATCCGCGGGAGAACTACGGGATAGCTTTCCGGTGGAAATCCTCGTGACCAGAGCGACGTGACTTCTGGTACGAGGATTTCTTCCCCGTCGCTTCGGCTACGAGCCGGTCAGCTCAATTGGCTTACGTCGTTGCCGGTGTTTCCGCCGCCGCCTTCTTCCACGGCGACCGTCTCTGCCGGCCCCGATGTGGTCGTCGCCGGGGCGATCGGAGCGAACGTCATCACGATGGCCGCGATCACCGCGGCGGTCGGCGCGATCAGTGCCACAGGCGATGAGTGGCCGTTGTTGCCTTCGCTGGGCTGGGACATCACTGTGCCCACGCGGGTTTTTTTCTGCACGCAACAGGAAGTTACTGGGCACCGCTGAACACGGTAGAGAAGCCTCGGCTACCCAGAGCGATCAAACCCGCTTCGCGGCCAGCCTTTCGACCCGCGGCCACCGCACGTTCGTCGCCCACCCGAACCGCTCGAACGCCCAGATCACCCGCGCCGAAACATCCACCTGCCCCCGCAGCACCCCGTGCCGCGCACAAGTCGGATCCGCGTGGTGCGAGTTGTGCCAGGACTCGCCCATCGACAGCAGCGCCAGCGGCCAGAAGTTCGCCGCCTTGTCGCGGCTGGCGAACGGCCTCTCGCCGATCAGATGGCACACCGAGTTCACCGACCACGTCACGTGGTGCAGGAACGCGATCCGCACCAGTCCCGCCCAGAAGAACGCCGTCACCACGCCCCACCACGACCAGCTGATCAGGCCGCCGAGCACCGCCGGCAGGGCCAGGCTCAACGTGATCCACAGCCAGAAGTAGCGGTTCACCCAGCGCACGTCCGAGTCCGCCACCAGGTCCGGCGCGAACCGGTCCGCGTTGGTCACCTCGCGGCCGAACATCCAGCCCATGTGCGCGTGCCAGAAACCCCGCAGCAGGGCCGACGGCGACGTGCCGAACAGCCACGGCGAGTGCGGGTCGCCCTCGCGGTCGGCGAAGGCGTGGTGGCGGCGGTGGCTCGCCACCCAGAAGATCACCGAGCCCTGGACCGCCATGCTGCCCGCGATCGCCAGCACCACCCGCAGCGGCCGCGACGCCTTGAACGCGCCGTGGGTGAAGTAGCGGTGGAAGCCGACCGTCACCCCGAGCGTCGCGAACACGTAGAACGCCGCCGCGAGGATCAGGTCGATCCAGCTCATGCCCCAGCCCCAGACCAGGGGGACCGCGACGAGGAGTGCCACGAACGGCACCAGCAGGAAGGTCTTGAGCACGAGCATCTCCCCGGTCCCGCGACGGTGGGAGATCAGCGGCTTGGGCGCAGTGCGCGACGTCATGGCGCGAACGATAACCCACGGCCCGGACGGCTACGCCGACGCCGAGTTAAGCGAGCGTTGCCGTCAGGCGGCCGTGAGCTCCTTCGGCGCCGCTGCCAGCGAGGTCACCGGGCCGCGGTCGCGGCTGCCCGTCCACAGCGAGGCCGTCGCGATGATGACCGCCATCGCGCCCAGGACGTGGAACGACACCATCGCCTCCGGCACGCCCAGTGCGTACTGCAGCGAACCGAGGCCACCCTGCGCG
>NZ_MUMI01000436.1 GCF_002155975.1 Amycolatopsis kentuckyensis | reverse complement strand
GTTCCGAGCGCCCCAAGGCCACCTCGGGGCGCCCGGAACCGCGTTCGCTACTTCGGCGGCACCTCACCCAGCCGCCCGGCCACCGCGGTCGTGATCGCGCTCGCGCCCAGTTCCGTGCCCGGCTGGAGCCATGGCTGCTCGGGCTCCGCGCCGGCGATCGTGCGCTCGCCGATGAACCCGCCGGTCACCGGGTCGATGATCAGCTGCCGGATCTCGTGCCGGTCGGCCAGGCCGAGCGCGATCCCGGTGCGGCCGTCCAGGTTCGTCGAGGCCGCCAGCACCGTGATGCCCGGGATCTTGGCCAGCGCCCGGTACCACTCCGCCCGCAGCGACGCCGGCATCTGGCCCGCGCGGAGGATCTCGATGCCGAAGTGGAACATCGCCGTCGGCGTCGAACCACGGCCCTTCGTCAGCTGCTGCAGCTTCGCGTACAGCGCCGCCGGGTCGCGAGGCAGCGCCGCGTAGAACGCCGGGCTGTCCCAGTCGGTCGCGTCGCCGCACTTCTTGGGCGGCTGGGACTTCGGGAAGAAGTCGCCGCAGGGGCCCTGCCACCGGCCCTGGTCCGTCTTCGTGATCTCCGGCTCCGGGGCCTGCGACTGCGGGACCGAACCGCCGAGGAACTTCCCGGTGCTCAGGATCTTGCGGGTCTCCTGCCAGACGTCGTGCTCGTCCGCCGGGATCCAGCGGTCGACCTCCTGCTCCCACAGGTAGGTGTAGCCGGTGCCGTCGCCGGTCTGGACGCCGCGCCGGACCCACGTGTGCTCGGCGACGTAGCGGAACTGCCCGGGCCCGACGAGCTGGTCGGCCGCGCCGACGGTGAGGTCCGCCGCCCGGGTCAGCACCTGGACCGCCGACATCAGCCGGACGTCCGGGGCGGCCGCCGTCGGGACCGGGGCGACCGGTGGTGCGGCGGCCGGAGCCGTCGGGCGCTGCTGGGCCACGACGACGGCGGCGGTCACCGCGACCACCCCCGCCGCCGCGGCCGCGATCGGCAGCGCGCGCCGGCGCCGGGGGACGGCCGGCTCGGCGTCGAGCTCGGCCAGCAGCCGGGCGCGGGCCGCGGCCAGGTCGGCCGGCGCGGTGCGGGCTTCGCGGTGGAGCAGCTCGAGGGTCTCGTCGAGCTCGTTCATGACTGGTTCTCCTCGGTGGGGACGAGCAGGGCCTGGAGCCGGTGGCGCACGCGGTGCAGGCGCGAGCGCACCGTGCTCGCGGGCACGCCGAGCGCCTCGGCGACTTCGGCCGGTTCGAGACCGGCCCAGGACGTGAGCAGCAGGACGTCGCGGTCCTGTTCGGACAGTGCGGCGAGTCCGGCGGCCAGCACGCGCAGCCGCGCGGCCGCGTCGACCCGGCCGGCGACCGCGGCGTCGTGGTTTTCGGCCGGGCGGTCCTCGACACCCGCCTTCGCGGTCAGCCGGAACCCGCGGACCTCCTGGCGCACGTGGTTGCGCAGGAGGTTGGTGGCGATGCCGTAGAGCCAGCCGCGGATCGGCGCCTTCGCCGGGTCGTAGCTCGCCCGTCTTCGCAGCGCGACGACGAACGTCTCCGCCACGAGGTCGTCGGCGACGTGCACGCCCACCCGGCCCGCGAGGTACCCGCGCAGGGGAGGGGCGTACTCGTCGAAGAGCCGCGCGAAGATCTCCTTCGGATCCCGTGCGGCGAGGTCGGGCCGGTCCAGCCGTTCGACGATTCTGGTCACCCTACTGGTTGTCGCGGCCCGTCGCCCGCGTCCCCGGCCGCCCGTCCGGATGAGACGCACGCCACATTTCGGGAACGGCGAAGCGGTCTGCGGACAAGAGCCGGTATGCGCAGAGGGAACGCGATGCTGCTCGCCGGGACGTGTGCCGGCGCGGTGGTGGCGATGCTGGCGATGGCCGCGGCGGTGCGGCCGCCGGGGCCGGCCGAAGCCGGACCGCTGTCCCCGGTCCCGTCGTCGTCGTCGACGACGAGCGTGGCCACCACGGCGACCGCGGCGCCGCCGAAGACACCCGTGCGGGCCCTGCCCACCGGCGCCGAGCTCGCGGACCTCGTGCCCGGGAAGCTGAGCGTGCTCGTCCACGACCGCGGGACCGGCCGCGACCTCGTCTCCCTCCGGCCGGACGCGACCTACCCCGCCGCGTCGCTGGTCAAGCTGCTCATCGCGCTCGAAGCGCTGCGGCAGGGCGAGCCGGCGGGCGCCGTCGCCGAGATGCTCTCGCGCAGCGACGACGAGATCGCGAGCCGGCTGTGGGCGAAACTGGGCGGCCCCGCGATCGTCACCGGCTGGGCCGCGCGGATCGGCATGACCTCGACCCGCCCGCCCGTCGAGCCCGGCCACTGGGGCAGCACCCTCGTCACCGCCGCCGACATCGCGCGGTTCTACCGGTACCTCCTCGACAGCGCGCCCACCGCGACCCGGCAGATCATCCTGCGGGCCCTCGACAGCGCGGCCCGCCGCGGCGCGGACGGTTCCGAGCAGCTCTTCGGCGTCCCGGCCGCGGTCACCACCACCGACTGGGCGGTGAAACAGGGCTGGTCGTGCTGCGACCCGGGCCGCACCCTGCACACCAGTGGAGTGGTGGCCGACCGCCGGTACGTCGTGGTCGTGCTGACCGCCCAGCCGGCCGCCACGACCTGGGCGAACGGCGCCCAGCGCGTCACCGCGGTCGTGAAAGCGCTCTCTCGTCCGCTCGGGTGGTCCTGACCCGGCGCGGGGCGCCCGGAAAGCGCCGGTTCGGCGGTACCGTCTCGGGGGTGAGGCAGTACGACGTGGAGGGGGCCAGGGTGGTGGACCGGGCGAAGCCGGGGGAGCAGACGAGGACTCCCCTGCCGGGGCCGCGGCAGCCGAGCCTGGCCGACGTCGCCGGCATGGCCGGTGTCTCGCACATGACCGTTTCGCGCGTGGTCAACGAGAGCGGGCCGGTGCGCCCGGAGACCCGCGAGCGGGTCCTCGCCGCCGTGCAGAAGCTCGGCTACCGGCCCAACACGGCCGCGCGGGCACTGGTCACCGGCCGGTCCGGCACGCTCGGCGTGGTCGCGCTCGAGTCCAATCTCTACGGACCGGCGAGCACCCTCTACGGGATCGAGAACGCGGCCCGCGAGGCCGGTTACGGCGTCGCGATCTGCAGCGTGACCCGGCCGGGCCGGACGTCCATCGGCGACGCGGTGGAGAGCCTGCGGCGCCAGGCGGTGGAGGGGATCGTGGTGATCGCCCCGCACGTGACGGCCGGGCGCGCGCTCGAGGCGGCGCCGTCGGACATCCCGCTGGTGGCGGTCGGCGGCGGCGAGTCGGCGCCGGTGCCGGTGATCTCGGTCGACCAGTACGACGGCGCCCGCCGCGTCACCGAGCACCTGCTGTCCCTGGGCCACCGGACGGTCTGGCACCTGGCCGGCCCGGAAGACTGGCTGGAGGCCCGCGACCGCGAGCGCGGCTGGCGCGAAACCCTGGAAGGGCGCGGCCTGCGCGTCCCGGCGGTGGTCCGCGGCGACTGGAGCCCGCGTTCGGGCTACGAAGCCGGCCGGGCGCTGGTCGGCAAGCGCGGGCTCAAGGCGGTGTTCTCGGCCAACGACCAGATGGCGCTGGGCCTGCTGCGCGCGTTCACCGAGGCCGGTATCCGGGTGCCGGAAGACGTGCACGTGGCCGGGTTCGACGACGTGCCGGAAGCGGAGTACTTCACGCCGCCGCTGACGACGGTGCGCCAGGACTTCATCGAGGTCGGCCGCCGCACGTTCGGGCTCCTGGAAGAGCGGATGGCGGGCGGCGACGCCGGGGCCCGGCACCTCGTGCCGGCGGAGCTGGTGATCCGGGAGAGCACCGGCCCGCGCTGACGTCTCGACGCCTTCGGATGCCGGCTGGTCCGGCATCCGAATAGTCCTTTTCCGGCAATCATGTTAGCGCTAACAAGACCACCGCACTGATCCATCTTGGTGTTGTATCTTGACCACTTCTGTGCGGTCGGCAAAGGTTCGTGTTCGATTGTGGTCCCCGCCGCTCAGGAGGCCCCGCATGCGCGCCGCCCACCGTTGCCGGACGCTGTTCAGCATCCTGCTCGCCTTTCTCTTCGCCTTCGCCGGAATCGCCGTCCCGCAGGCGACGGCGGCCGCCCCCGCGGCCCGGCCGGCCCATACCGTCAGCTACGACGGCTATTCCTTCCTGGTCGACGGCGCCCGCACCTACCTGTGGTCGGGCGAGTTCCACTCCTACCGCCTCCCGAGCCCCGACCTGTGGCTCGACATCTTCCAGAAGATGAAGGCGGCCGGCTTCAACGCGACTTCGCTGTACTTCGACTGGGGCTACCACTCGCCGAAGCAGGGCGTCTACGACTTCACCGGCATCCGGGACCTGGACAAGCTCCTGGACATGGCGCAGCAGGCCGGGCTCTACGTCATCGCGCGGCCCGGCCCGTACATCAACGCCGAGGTCGACGGCGGCGGGTTCCCGACCTGGCTGTCCACCACGCCCGGGCACACCCGCAGTGCCGACCCCGTCTACCTGGCCTACTCCGACGAGTGGCAGACGCAGATCGACCGGATCATCGCCCGCCACCAGCTCACGAACGGCACCGGCAGCGTGCTGGCCTACCAGGTGGAAAACGAGTACTACAACGGCAACGCCGACGGCCGCGCCTACATGCAGCACCTGGAGGACAAGGCCCGCGCCGACGGCATCACCGTTCCGCTGGTCGGCAACAACAACGGCACCTTCAACGCCGGTGCGGCCGCCCTCGACGTCGACGCCGCCGACTCCTACCCGCAGGGCTTCGACTGCTCGAACCCGGCGAAGTGGAACGGCGTGCCGGACATCAGCTACGACCACGTCCCCGGCAAGCCGCTGATCACCGCCGAGTTCCAGGGCGGCGCCTTCGACCCGTGGGGCGGGCCGGGCTACGAGAAGTGCGCCCAGCTGATCAACGACCAGTTCGCGAACGTCTTCTACAAGCAGAACATCGCCGTCGGCGCCACCGGCCAGAGCTTCTACATGCTGCACGGCGGCACGTCCTGGGGCTGGAGCGCGATCCCGCAGAACTACACCTCCTACGACTACGGCGCGGCGATCACCGAAGGCCGCCAGTTCGACCCGAAGTACGCCGAAGACAAGCTGATCGGCTACTTCACCCAGTCCGTCGCCCCGCTGACCAAGACCGACGGCCTCGCGGGCGCGCCGCTCACCGACCCGGCGCTCACCGACACCGCCCGGATCAACCCCGACACCCGCACGCAGTTCCACACCCTGCGCCACAGCGACTCGACGTCGACCGCCACGAACACCACCGGCGTCGCGCTCGACCTGGCCGCGCACGCCGGTTACACCTACGACGACCGCGCGGCGGAGGTCGCCTACACCGGAACCTGGAGCCACGTCGGCCCCGAGGTCAACTACACCGGCGGGGACTACCAGCACACCGAGTCGTTCTCGAACGTCACCGGGGACAGCGTGAGCATTCCCTTCACCGGCACCGGGATCCGCTGGGTGACGTCGAAGGACCCCAGCCACGGCGTCGCCGACGTCTACCTCGACGACACGAAGGTGACCTCGGTCGACCTCTACGCGGCGGGCAAGCAGAACCAGATCACCGGCTACGAGGTCCGCGACCTCCCCGCCGGCCCGCACACGCTGAAGATCGCCGTCACCGGGCAGAAGAACGCGAACGCCACCGCGCCGTACGTCGTGGTGGACGCGGTCGACCTGCTGTCCGGCAGCACGGACTACTACCCGGTCGTGCCGCAGCAGCCCGGCACCGGCATCACGCTGAACGGGCGCCAGTCCAAGATCCTCGTCGCCGGCTACGACCTCGGTGCCACCCGGATGCAGTACTCGACGTCGGAGATCATGACGTCCGCCGCCATCGGCAACCGGGACGTCGCGGTGCTCTACGGCGACAAGGGCGGGCCGGGCGAGACCGTCCTGCGGTTCGCGAAGCAGCCGGCGGTCCAGGTTCTCGGTGGCACCGCCACGTCCACTTGGGACGCCGCTCGCGGTGACCTGCGGCTGAACTACACCCACGACGGCCTGACCCGCGTGCTCGTCACCGCGCCCGGCGCGCGACCCCTGCTCCTGCTGCTCGCGGACAAGGCGACGGCGGCGACGTTCTGGCGTCAGGACACCGCCTCCGGCCCGGTGCTGGTCCGCGGCACCCACCTGGTCCGGACCGCGGCCGAGCAGTACGGGACGCTGTCGCTGACCGGTGACACCGGGGCCGACGGCGGGCTCGAGGTCTTCAGCACCGCGAAAGCGCTGCTGTGGAACGGTTCCCGGGTGCCGGTGCAGCCGACGCCGAGCGGCAGCCTCACCGGGAGCGCCCCGACCGCGAAGGCCGTGACCCTGCCCGCGCTGACCGGCTGGAAGCACCAGCAGGAATCCCCGGAGAGCCGGCCGGCCTTCGACGACTCGGCGTGGCCGGTGGCGGACAAGGAGACCACCAACAGCTCGACGGCGCTCGGCACGAAACCCGTCCTCTTCGCCGACGACTACGGCTTCCACACCGGCAACACCTGGTACCGCGGCCACTTCACCGGCGACGGGAAGCAGACCGGGATCACCCTCTCGAGCCAGAGCGGCGGCCCGGCGGGGGCGTTCTCGGCGTGGCTCAACGGGGTCTTCCTCGGCAGCTCGACCAGCCCGCAGCACACCTTCACCTTCCCCGCCGGGGCGCTGCACCAGGGCGACAACGAGATCTCCGTGCTCACCGTGAACATGGGCCACGAGGAGGACTACGGCGCCAGCAACGGCAACAAGGCCGCGCGCGGGCTCACCGCGGCCCGGCTCACCGGCACCCCGCTCACGTCGGTGACCTGGCGGCTGCAGGGCGTCCGCGGCGGCGAAACCGGTCTGGACCAGGTACGCGGGCCGCTCAACACCGGCGGCCTGTACGGGGAGCGCGCGGGCTGGTCGCTGCCCGGGTTCCCGGACCGCGGCTGGGCACCGGCGTCGCTCCCGGCCAAGGACACCACCCCCGGTGTCTCGTGGTACCGCACCACGGCGGAGCTGGATCTGCCGCGCGGCCAGGACACCTCGCTCGGCCTGACCGTCACCGACGACCCGGCGCGGCAGTACCGCGCGCTGATCTTCGTCAACGGCTGGCAGCTCGGCCAGTACGTCAACTACCTCGGGCCGCAGCACAGCTTCCCGATCCCGAACGGCATCCTGAACCCGAACGGCCGCAACACGATCGCCGTCGCGGTCTGGAACCTCGACGGCAGCACCGGCGGCCTCGGCACCATCGCCTGGACGAACTACGGCAGCTACCGCTCGCCCCTGGCCGTCCGGCAGAACGCGTCGCCGGGCTACGACCCCGCGCGGTACGCGATGCCGCCGGCACCCACCGCCGAGGTGGCGCTGACCGCTCCGGACACCGCGTCGGCCGGCCAGTCGTTCACCGCGTCGGCGACCGTGCGGGTGCCCGCGGGCGCACCCCCGGCGTTCGACGTCATGCCGGCGCTGACCGCCCCGCCCGGGTGGACGATCGGCGCCGCGTCGCCGCCTTCGGTGCCGCGGATCGAGGGGGGCAGGTCGGCCACGTTCACCTGGACCGTGACGCCGCCCTCCACTGTGGACACCGCCGCGCTGAAGGTCGCGGTGGCCTACCGGCAGGCGGGCCGCGCGGGGTCGGTGACCGGGGAACGGATCGTGGGGGCCGTTCCTGCGGCACCGCCCGCGGGGGAGGTGGCGGTCAGCTCGCTGCCGTTCCTCACCGCCACGAACGGCTGGGGCCCGGTCGAACGCGACACGAGCAACGGCGAAGCGAGCGCGGGCGACGGCAAGCCGATGACCATCGGCGGGGTGGCCTACGCCAAGGGACTCGGCGCCCACGCGGCGAGCGACGTCCAGCTCTACCTGGCCGGAGCGTGTACGCGGCTGACGGCTTCGGTGGGCGTCGACGGCGAAACCGGTACGGGCGGCAGCGTGAGCTTCAGCGTCTCGGCCGACGGCGTGCCGAAGGTGACGACGCCGGTGGTCCGGGGCGGGCAGGCGGCGGTCCCGATCGACGTCGACGTCACCGGCGCGCAGGTGCTCGACCTGATGGTGTCCGACGGCGGCGACGGCAACGGGCAGGACCACGCGGACTGGGCGGTGCCGACGCTGACCTGCGTCACGCCGCCCGCCCGGTGACCGACGGCAGCGGCCGGAGGACGAAGGTGGCGCGGACCTCCCGCCGTTCGCGCCACAGGTGGTACAGCGCGAGCCCGAAGACGATCGAGCCCAGCACGTTCGCGGTGAAGTGCCACCAGACGCGGTAGGTGGTCAGCCCCGGGCCCGGGTCCACGAGACCGAAGAAGGTGGACAGCCCGATCGCCCGGGGCGCGCCGAAGGCGACCGACAGCGTCAGGACCAGGTGTTCCAGCCCGTGCAGGCCCTGCATCCAGACGCCCGTCTTCGCCCAGCGGCGGGTGCGGGTGCCGGTCGCCCGGTGGGTGATCACCATGACACCCGCCAGGCCGGCCAGGAAGAGGAAGTTCCCGGTCAGGTGCAGCAGTTCCATCCCGAACGTGGGCCGGCCGGGCAGGACCCGCTGGAGGCCACCGGCCAGGCCGGTGCCCCACGGCGTCATCCAGGCCGGGGCGTTCGGGTGGCCCAGCCAGTAGCCGGCCTGGGCGACGTGCTCCTGGACGTGCCCGAGCTGCCCGAGCACGCCGGAGCCGATCACCGCCAGGGCGCCGCGGTACACCCAGGGCCGCACCGGCCCGCGGTTCGCGCGGGCCAGCACGGCCACCGCCGTCCACATGGCCAGTGCCCAGAGCACCAGCAGCACCGCGCCCGCGGTGTCCCACCCCGACATCGGCATCGCCATGGCCGCCTCCCGTGCTCGTTGCCCCGACGCTAGCCGCGGGCCGGGCGGCCGGACGTCTTCCGGCGTGCGCCCGGGAACCGGACAAAGCGTTACAGGGCAACGGTTTCCGGCTCAGGGGAGGACAAGCCGGACGGCGAGTGCGGTGATCACCGCACTGGACACGAGCGCCGTCACCAGCCGGCCGCGGGGGCCGGTCAGGACCCGCCCGAGCAGGGCTCCGCCGCCGGCCAGCGCGGCTTGCCAGCTCGCCGACGCGGCGAACGCGGCGAGCACGAACACCGCCTGGTCGAGCACCGCGACTTCGGCCCCGGCGCGGTCGCCGACCACCAGTGCGGTGAAGTAGACGATCGTGGCCGGGTTGACGAGCGTGATGCCGAGCAGGCTGACGTAGGCGCGGCCGGGGGCGAGCGGCCTCACCGGCCGGGTGGCCGGCGCCCGGTGGGAGCGCACCGCACGCAGGGCGCCGTGGGCGGCGAGCACGATCAGGACGGCCGCCGAGAGCCACCGCAGCGGCCCGGCGACCGGGGCGACGACGCCCGCGATCGCGGCGCCGCCGAGCACGGCGACCAGCGCGTACACCCCGTCGGCCGTCGCGACGCCGAGGGCCGCGGCCAGGCCGGTCCGCAGCGACGTGCGGGCGCTGAGGGCCACCAGGTACGTCCCCACGGCGCCGACCGGGATCGCGATGCCGTAGCCGGCGACCAGGCCGGCGAGCAGCGCCGCGGTCACGGTGCCGGGGCGATCGACCTCCGCGGGCGGCACGGCTGCTGCCGGACCGGCGCGGTGGTCGCGGCGACGGTCGGCAGGAGCGGGGTGCGAGTCGTGGTCATGCGCAGATCGTGACGCCGGCGCGGACCGCGGGCAACCGGATTTTCCAGCCGGTGGGCTCCGGCGAGCTGTGCTTGAATCGCCCCGGGGAGGCACGCGAGCGAGAGAGGGTTTTCACGATGCGGGTCGACCTGAGCGGGAAGACGGCACTGGTCACCGGCTCCACCCAGGGCATCGGCGCGGCGATCGCGGCGGGTCTCGCGGCGGCGGGCGCGCGGGTCGCGATCAACGGCCGCAGCGAAACCGGCGTCCACAAGGCCATCGCCCGGCTGCGCGAGGACCTGCCGGACGCGGACTTCCTGCCGGCTCCGGGCGACGTCTCCGAGGAGGCCGGCGCGGCCCAGGTGGTCGAGGAGGTGCCGGACACCGACATCCTGGTCAACAACCTCGGCATCTTCGGCGCCCGGGAGCCCCTGGACATCACCGACGCCGACTGGCGGCACTACTTCGAGGTCAACGTCCTGGCCGCGGTGCGGCTCACCCGCGCCTACCTGCCGGGCATGACCGACCGCGGCTGGGGCCGGATCCAGTACATCGCCAGCGATTCCGCGATCGTCATCCCGGCCGAGATGATCCACTACGGAGTGTCGAAGACGGCGCTCCTAGGTGTGTCCCGCGGCTTCGCCAAGCACGCGGCCGGGACCGGCGTCACGGTCAACGCCGTGATCGCCGGCCCGACGCACACCGGCGGCGTCGAGGACTTCGTGCACGAGCTCGTCGGCAAGGACCTGCCCTGGGAGGAAGCCCAGCGCGAGTTCATGAAGAAGCACCGGCCGCAGTCGCTGCTGCAGCGCCTGATCGAGCCCGAGGAGATCGCCCACCTGGTGGTGTACCTGAGTTCCCCGTTCGCCTCGGCGACCACGGGCGCGGCGGTCCGGGTCGACGGCGGCTACGTCGACGCTATCCTGCCGTGACGGGGATGTTCGTCAGCCCCGAGCGGGCGTTCGTCACCGTGTTCGACAGGTACACCACGTTCGGGTTCGCCGCGCACTTCGACACCGAGCTGATCCTGATCGCGTAGGCGCCCACGCCGCCGAGGTCGGACTTGTTGCCGCGCCAGGTGTTTCCGCAGCCGTTGTCGAACGGCGGGCTCGTGCTCGGGTTGTGGTTCTCGTAGCCGTTGGCGAACGTGCCGGGCGGGGCGAACGTGCCCGTGTTGCCTTCGATCGTGTAGCCGATGCCCTTGACGTCGATCCAGGAGTCCGCCGAGTTCTGGCCGGTGATGCCGCGGCCGTCGAAGGTGTTGCCGCCGATGTACCCGGCCGTCGTGCCTTCCTTGACGTCGATCGGCTCGGCGGCGACGAACGGGCCGATGTGGTTGTCCAGCACCCGGATCCGGTCGCTGCGGTCGACGCCGCCGGTGTTGCCGTGGCAGGCCCAGTTCGAGTTCGCCGAGCCGAGGTAGACGCCTTCGCCGTAGCCGGGCTGCACCAGGCCGGTGTAGGTGATCGTGGAGTTCTTCAGCACGCTGTCGGCCGACGAACGGCGGAAGTGCACGGCTTCCTCGTCGATGTGGTGCACGGTGACGCCGTCGATGGTGGTGTGCGGCGAGTTGTCCGCGACGATGCCCTTCTTCGACTCCTGCACGGTGAATCCGCGCAGGGTCCAGTGCGGCGCGTTCGCGAGCCAGAAGCCGTAGCCGGAGTCCCAGCCGGCGGTCGGTGCCGGGCAGTCGGGCGCCTCGCCGGACGGGCCGTCGTTGATCAGGACGGCGTTCGCCGGGCCGGACAGCGTGATCGGCTTCGCCGCGGTGCCGGGTTTCGTCGTGACGAACGAGCCGCGGTAGGTGCCGGCGGCGAGCCGGATCGCCTGGCCCGGGACGGCGTTCGCCAGGGCGGCCTGGAGCTGGGCGGCCGTGGCGACGTCGACGGTGTCGCCCGCGGGCGGGGTCGTGGTGGCCGTCGGTGTCGCCGAGGTGGTGGTGGGTGCGGTGGTCACCGGGCTGCCGCCGTCGCACGGGAGGCCGTCGACGGTGCAGCCGGTGGGGAGGCCGGTGCCGGTGACGGTGAAGCCGAAGTTTTCGGTGCCACCGGGCGGGACCGTGCCGTTGAAGCCGGCGTTGGTGAACCGGTAGTGCTGCCCGGCCTGCGTGCGGACGCTGCTCCACGAGTTGGCGACCACCGAGCCCGCGGGCAGGTCGAACTCCACGGACCAGCCGGTGGCGGTGGTGTCGCCGCGGTTGGTGATCGTGTAGCCGCCGCCGTAGCCACTGGTCCAGACCGACGTCCGCGCGAACGCGGCGGAGAGAGCGGCCCCGGCGGCCCGGGCGGGCGGCGGGCCGCCGAGCGCGGCGGTGCCGGCGATGACGGCGGAAATACCGGCGGCGCCGAGGAAAACGGCGCGCCGGGACGAGGGGCGTGGGGACACCGATGGCCTCCGGAATGCGGGACTGCGGAGGTGTTGCGGCGGACACCCGGACGTTCTCTTTATAGGTCACCGCCCCGACATCGGTCAACAGCATGAACAATGGTCACGTATGTGAACGGGTCTGGTCGTAACACTTTCCGGTGACGCGGAGCTGAAGAGGCGTTCGACGGGGAATTCTGCCCGGTGAACCCCTTGGCACACAGGGGAAATCTCGGCGGAAGGAGAGCACGATGAACACCCGGATCGCCTCTTGGGCAACGGCCGCTGCGCTCACGGTTTCCGCGGTGGTCGCCGCGGCCACGCCGGCCTCGGCGGACATGGTGCCGGGCAGCTCGACCCAGTTCTACGCGTACTGCTCGGTGGACCTGCTGGGGGTGCCGGTCGCCTGCGCGCAGACGGACGAGGCGCACTCGTCACACGTCTGCCAGTACGTCGCCACGGCACTCGGCCTGGGTCTGGACTGCATCCAGCGCTCCGCGGCGTGACCCCGCGGGCGCACCGGCCGGCCGGCGTGGGCTGAAGGGACTTTCCCTCTCGCCAGAGGCGAGTCCCCTCGGCGCGCCGGCCGGCTTTGGTACAGGATCGGGACACTTCTGGTTCACACCTGTCGAACATCCCCGACGAACCGGCGATCTTCCCCGGACACAGTGATCGGTGTGCGCACCCAGCGCACCCCGCACCCGGAGGAGACCGATGGCCCGCACCCGCATCCCGCCCGTCGCCGCGGGGATCGTCGCCGCCGTCGCCGTTGCGCTCGCCGCCGCCTGCTGGGTCGTCTTCCCGCCCGAGACCGCCGGCCGCGCCTTCGCCGCCCGTCCGGACGTCGACCTGCCGCTGCCGTGGCCCGCCGGGGGACAGTCGAGCGTCGAAGTCGAGAACCTGGGCTCGCTCGGCAGCCGAGGTGAGCGGCAGCCGGTGCCGATCGCCAGCGTCACGAAGGTCATGACCGCCTACGTGGTGCTCAAGGACCACCCGCTCGGCCCCGACGAGGCCGGCCCGGAGATCACCGTCGACGACCAGGCCGAAGCCGAGTCCACCTCGGCCGAGGAGTCGAGCGCGCCGGTCCGCGCGGGCCGGCGGTTCAGCGAGCGGGACCTGCTCGCCCTGACGCTCGTCCCCTCGGGGAACAACGTCGCCCGGCTGCTCGCCCGGTGGGACGCCGGCAGCCAGGACGCCTTCGTCGCGAAGATGAACCGCGAGGCCGCCGCGCTGGGCATGACCAGCACCACCTACACCGGCGCCAGCGGTGTCGAGGACTCGACCACGAGCACCGCCACCGACCAGCTGCGGCTGGCCCGCGAGGTGATGAAGAACCCGGTGATCCGGGCGATCGCCGCCACCCCCAGCCTGCGGATCGACGGCGTACCGGGCGCGGTCGTCAACACGAACACCCTGCTCGGCCGGGACGGTGTCATCGGACTGAAGACCGGCTCGTCGACCGCCGCCGGGGGCGCCCTGATGTGGGCCGCGCGCGCGAACGACGGTGCCCTCATCCTCGGCGTCGTCCTCCACCAGAACCCGGGCGGCACGCCGGCCGCCGGGCTGCGGGCCGCGCTCGAGAACAGCGGGAAGCTCATCGCCGCGATCCGGCGGGAACTGCCGGCGGCCACCCGATGACCGCGGTCACCGAGCCGATCGCCGTCCCGGGCCGCCGCACCTGGACGTGGCGCCGCGGCCGCGTCACCGCGGCCTTCGCCGTCCTGACCGCGCTGCTGCCGCTCGCGCACCCGCTGGTGCCCAACTGGCCGGGCAACGCCGGCAGCCTGCTGGAGACGGTCCTGCCCTGGACCGGCCTGCTCGTCGTGCCGCTGCTGGTCGCGGCGCTGGTCCGGCGCTCGGCGCTCGCCCTCGTCGTCCTCCTGCTGCCGGCCCTGGTCTGGGGCGGGTGCTTCGGCGGCCGGCTCTTCGACAAGCGCGAAGCCGGCGGGGACCTCACGGTCGTCTCGCACAACGTGAACGACGAAAACCCGGACCCGGCGGGCACCGCGCGCGCCCTGGCCGCCG
>NZ_MUMI01000435.1 GCF_002155975.1 Amycolatopsis kentuckyensis | reverse complement strand
GCGGCGGTCCTGCTCCTGGCGGCCTCCCCCCTGGCGCTGGGCCTGCAGCGGCTGGTCGTGGTGGAGCGGGGCAGCGGCCGGTGCGGTTCCGGTCCCCGGTGGGTGGTGCGCCGGAAAGGGCCGCGGAGCGGCGGGGTGCGGGGCGCCGGCCGCTGCGGTCCGGGGTGGCCGGCCCGTGCTGCCATGACGTGCCGGGGAACGCCGCCGGGTTGCCGCCTGGGCTACTCCCGCCACCAGCAACGGTGTCACCGGCAGCAACAACGCCAGCACGGCCGTGTCCGGCACGCCCGGCACGAGCAGCGCCCCCGCGAGCAGCAGGCCCGTCGCCGCCAACGGCCGCATCGCCCGGACGGCCAGCGCCGCCAGCAGCCCGGCCACCGACAGCACCACCCACACCGGATCCAGCGCCGCCCACTCGGCCGCCGACGGGCGGGTCGCCGCCGCCAGGTGCGGTCGCAACACCGAGGCCGCCGGGCCGAACGCCATCCCCAGTCCCAAATTCAGCAGCACCACCACCAGTGCCGCCCGGACCGGCGCGCGGCGGACCAGCAGCCAGCCCGCCGCCGGCAGGAAGAACAGCGCCAGCGGCGAGGTCAGCACCGCCGCCAGCAGGCACACCGCCGCCGCGATGTCGTGGCGGACCCGGGCCCGGCGGCGGGTGATCAGGACCAGCGCCCCCAGCGCCCACGCCACCGCCAGGTGCTCCACCACGACCAGCCGCTGCAGGCCCAGCGCCAGGGGGGAGGCCGCCAGGAGCAGGACCGCCGCCGCCGCGGCCCAGCGGGTCAGGCCCAGGCGGCGGGCCAGGACCCACGTCAGCATCGCGCCGGCCAGCGCCGCGACCAGCACCGTTTCGCGGACCGCGGCCAGCGCCGTCGCCGAGCGGCCGAACGCGTCCGAGACCATCGTGGCCGCCGCCAGCTGCAGCCAGCCGAAGGGGCTCACCCCCGCTCCGCCCGCGTCGGCGAAGGACGTCAGGTTGCCGAGCGCGTAGACATGGGCGACCGTGGCCGCCTCCGCGGGCAGGGCCGGCTCGGGTGCCGCGAGGTAGAGCACCCGCAGCCCGCCGGCCAGCGCCAGCAGCGCGAGCACGATGTCGAGCGACAGCAACCGGTGCGCGGCGGGGACCGGACGGTGCTGGACCATTGCACGGATCGTAGCGGGTGGCGATGGCGCGCCCCGTCCGGGACCACGGACCGCGCGGTCGCCGGAAACCCTTTCCCCGGCGGGATTATCGTCGACTGTCCGCAGTGGAACCGGAGAGCGTCCGGGTCAGCGCGAGCGCGACCGTCCGGACGGCCGGGGCGACCCGTTCGGTCCGCATCCGGTTGGCCCAGCCGGAGATCGACACCGCGGCCACCGCGACACCGTGCGCGTCGAGCAGCGGGCTGGCCGCGCACACCACGCCGACGCCGGATTCCTCGCGCTCCAAGGCGATCCCGTCCTCCCGGACGCGGGTGAGCTGACGGCGGAGCAGGCCGGGTGCGGTGATCGTCCGCGCGCTCATCCGCGGCAGCCCGGCTTCGATCACCTGGTTCACCACCGCTTCCGGGGAAAACGCCAGGATCGCCTTGCCGACGCCGGTGGCGTGCGCGGGGAACCGGCCGCCGATGCGCGAGGGCAGCGTCGGCGCGTCCGGGCCGCGCAGCACGTCGAGGTACACCACTTCGGTGCCTTCGAGGATCGCCAGGTGGACGGTGTTGCGCGTGGCTTCGCGCAGGTCGGCCAGGTACGGGCGGGCCGCCTCGACCAGGCCGCGCCGCGGCGAAGCGAGCTGGCCGATTTCGAACAGGCGCAGCCCGAGCCGCACCGCGCCGTCCTCGCGTTCGAGCAGGCCGGTCTCGGTCAGGTGGCCGACGAGCCGGTGCACGGTCGTCTTCGCCAGCCCGGTCCGGCGGGCCAGCTCGGAGACGCCGAGGGTCTCGTCACCCGGCCGGAAGGCTTCCAGGAGCGCGGCGAGCCGGGCCGCGACCAGGCCGTCGCCACTCGCGCCGTCGTTCCGCCCAGCGGTACGCATGGGTTGAGTGTGCCCGATCGGCCGGGCGAGTGTCAGCAGCGGGAGGTGAGGTCAGTGGCTGTCGGCGCCGAGGACGAGTTTCACGCAGTGCGCGACGAGCCGCTCGCGCGAAACCTTCAGCGACCCGTCGAGGTAGGCGATGAACACGTTGCTCAGCGCGCCGACCAGCCCGACGGCGACCATCCGGCGTTCGGTCTCGTCGCCGTGCGACAGCTGCTCGCCGACCAGCGCGGCGAACACCGGCAGCAGGTGCAGGCCGCGGCGGGTCAGCGCCGGGTCGGTCAGCGGCGCCAGCAGGAGGACCCGGCCCTTGCGGGGGTCGTCGACGATCAGCTCGACGAACGCCCGCACGGCGTGCTCCGCCCGCGACACCGGAGTGGGCGCGTCCCGCACCGCGTCGACGAGCGCCTGCCGCGCCTCTTCGCCGACGTGCTCGTACACGGCCGCGACGAGCTCTTCGCGGTCGGCGAAGCTTTCGTAGAAGTAGCGCTCGGTGAGCTTCGCGTGCCGGCACACCGCGCGGACGCTCGTCCCGGCCGAGCCTTCGGTGCCCAGCAGCTCGAGGCCGGCGGCCACCAGCTGCCCGCGCCGGAGCGCTTTCCGGTCGTCCAGCGTCGTGCCCGCCCAGGTCCGGCCCGGCATCACAGCTCCTCGGTTGACTACAACTGTTGTCAGATCCTAGCCTGACAACAGCCGTAGTCAGTTCGAGACTCGACGAGGAGCCGCCGATGACCCCCGAGCCGCTGGGTCCCGACTCGCTGACGTGGAAGTACTTCGGCGACTGGCGCGGCCTGCTGATCGGCCTGTGGGCCGGGTCGATGCAGAACATGCACCCCGGCCTCGGCGCCGGGGTCGAGCAGCACTCGCGGTTCTTCGAAGAACGCTGGCAGCGGCTGTTCCGCTCGCTCTACCCGATCGGCGGCGTGGTCTACGACGGCCCGCGCGCCCACGCGACCGCCCTCGAAGTCCGCGGCTACCACGACCGCATCAAGGGCGTCGACGCGCAGGGCCGCCGCTACCACGCGCTCGACCCCGGCACCTACTACTGGGCGCACGCGACGTTCTTCGTCAGCACGATCCTCATCGCCGACCACTTCATGGGCGGCATCGGCGAGGCGGAGAAGCGGCGCCTGTTCGACGAGCACGTCCAGTGGTGGCGGATGTACGACATGACGATGCGGCCGGTGCCGGAGAGCTGGGAGGACTTCCAGCGCTACTGGAAGCACATGTGCACCGAGGTCCTCGAAGACAACAAGGCCACCCGGGACGTCCTCGACATCCGCGGGCTCGGCAAGCCGCCGTTCCTGCCCTGGCTGCCGGACGCGCTGTGGCGGCCGGCCCAGCGGGTGATCGCGCGGAACTTCGTCTGGCTGACGGTCGGCCTCTACGACCGCGAAGTCCGCGACCTGCTCGGCTTCCGCTGGACCGAGCGCGACGCGCGCCGGCACCGGCGGTTCGGGAAGCTCGTCAACGCCGTGTTCCAGCTCGTCCCGCACGACCGTCGCTACCACCCGCGGGCGCGTGCCGGGTGGCGCCGCGAACGCGGGGAGGTGGCTCCGGACGCCCCCTTGGTCGAGACTCCACCCAGGAACCTGCCGCCGCTGTCCGAGCGGGGCAAACCCGAGCACTACGCGCCGAACGTCTAGGAGGCATTCGTGAAGCTGGGATTCCACGTCGGGTACTGGCAGAGCGGCCCGACCCCGGGTGCGCTGGAAGCCGTCCTCAAGGCCGAGGAGCTCGGCTTCGACTCGGTGTGGACGGCGGAGGCGTACGGCTCGGACGCGTTCACGCCGCTGGCCTGGTACGGCGCTTCCACCAGCCGGATCCGGCTCGGGACGAACATCGTGCAGATGGCCGCGCGGACCCCGACGGCGACGGCGATGAGCGCGCTGACCCTCGACCACCTCTCCGGCGGCCGGATGGTGCTCGGGCTCGGCGCGTCCGGCCCGCAGGTCGTCGAGGGCTGGTACGGCCAGCCGTACCCGAAGCCCCTCGCGCGCACCCGCGAGTACGTGAACATCGTCCGGCAGGTGCTCGCCCGCGAGGCGCCGGTGACCCTCGACGGCGACCACTTCCAGCTGCCGTACAAGGGCGGCACCGGCCTGGGCAAGCCGCTGAAGCCGACGGTGCACCCGTTGCGCAAGGACATCCCGATCCACCTCGCCGCGGAAGGTCCCAAGAACGTGGCCCTCGCGGCCGAGATCGCCGACGGCTGGCTGCCGCTGTTCTTCTCGCCCAAGAGCAACGACTTCTACAAGGCCGCGCTCGAAGAAGGCTTCTCGCGGCCGGGCGCGCGGCACACCTTCGACACGTTCGAGGTGCCGTGCTCGCTGCCGGTGATCGTGCACGACGACGTCGAGGAGGCGGCGAGCTGGATCAAGCCGTCGCTGGCGTTGTACATCGGCGGGATGGGCGCCAAGAGCGTCAACTTCCACCACGACGTGTACGCGCGGCTCGGCTACGGCGACGTCGCCGACCGGGTCCAGGAGCTCTTCCTCGCCGGCCGCAAGGAGGAGGCGGCCGCGGCGATCCCGACGTCGCTGGTGGAGGACACCTCGCTGATCGGGCCGCCGGAGAAGATCCGCGAGGAGCTCAAGGCCTGGGAGGACACCGTGGTCACCCAGCTGCTGCTGCGCGGGGACGCCGCGGCGCTGGAGAAGATCGCCCGCGCCCTCGGCTGACCGGCGGGTCGCTCCGTGCTCCAGGTCACGACGATGGCACGATTCCCCTCGATCCCCACCGGGTGCCCGCCGGAATCGAATACTCGTGCGGGCACCCGGTACACCTTCGAGGAGGACCATGTCGACGCTGTCCGGCCGGACGAGGTTCCGCTATTCGCTCGGCTCCTTCGTCACCGGGTCCTTCGGTACGGTCCCCGGCCTGGTGCTGGTGAAGTACCTGACCGACACGATGGCCGTTCCCGCGGGCTGGGCGGCGGCGATCGTGTTCGTGCCCAAGGCCTGGGACGTGCTGTTCAACCCGATCGCCGGCCGGCTGTCCGACGCCGACCTGCTCAAGACGGGCAGCCGGCGGCGGTTCCTGCTGATCGGCGGCATCGGCGTGGCGATCCTGTTCGCCGCGATGTTCGCCCACCCCGGGTTCGGCGGCCCGCTGCCGGACGCGCTGTACGTGGCGATCATGTTCGCCGCCTGCGCCACGGCGTACGCGCTGTTCCAGGTGCCGTTCAACGCGCTGCCCGCCGAGCTGACCGAGGACGCGACCGAGCGCACGAAGCTCACCAGCGTCCGCATCGGCGTGCTGGCCGTGACGATCCTGGTCTGCGGCGGCGGCGCCCCGGCGATCACCGCCGGGATCGAGGGGGTCGCGGGCTACCGGGTCATGGCCGTGGTGATCGGGCTGATCGTGCTGGCCGCGACGCTGCTGGTGTACTTCGGGCTCAAGGACGCGCCGGTCGGCTCGCTGCGGCCGAACACGGTGAACCTGAAGGAGCTCGTCCGCACGCTCGCCGGCTGGCGGCCGTTCCGCTGGCTGCTCGGCACGTACTTCATCCAGGCGCTCGGCATCGGCACGGTGCTCGCCGCGATCCCGTTCTTCGCCCAGCGCATCCTCGGCGACGACGCCTACGGCACGATCCTGTTCGTCATCTTCGTCGGCCCGGCCCTGATCACCATGCCGCTGTGGCCGCGGCTGGGCGACCGGGTCGGCAAGCTCAACGGCTTCCGCCTGGCGACGGCGGCGTTCGCGATCGGGCTGCTGGGGCTCGTGTTCGCCCAGTCGATCCCGCTGGCCGTCTCGTTCGTCTTCGTGGCCCTCTGCGGCGTCGGCTACGCCGGGATCTCGGTGTTCCCGCTGGCCATCCTGCCGGACCTGATCACCGCCGAGGAGGAGCGCACCGGCGAGACCCGCGCGGGGATCGCGGCGGGCGTCTGGACCGCGGGGGAGACCCTCGGCCTGGCCTTCGGCGGCGGGCTCTGGGCGCTGATCCTGGCGTTCGGCGGGTACGTGTCCAGCACGGACGCCACGGCGTTCCAGCCGCACAGCGCGATCGTGGCCATCCTCGTCGGTTCGTCGGTCATCCCCGGCGTGCTGATCGCGCTGGCCCTGCCGCTGCTGCGGCGCAAGGTGCTGGAGCCGCGGCATGAACTCGCCTGAGGAAGTCCTGGCGGCGCTGCGGGAGCTGCGCGCGGGCGACCTGCCGACGCACGGCGGCCGGACGCTGGCCTACGTCTACGACAGCGGCCTGTCCGAAGTGGACTCCCTGGGCGCGGCGGCGCACGCGCTCGCGTCGTCGGCCAACGGCCTGGACCCGACGGCGTTCCCGAGCCTGCTGCGCATGGAGAACGACCTCGTCCGCGCGGCTTCCGCGCTGCTCGGTGCCGTCCCGGGCGTGGCCGGTTCGGTGACCTCGGGCGGGACCGAGTCCTGCCTGCTGGCCGTCCTCGCGGCTCGTGACGCCCACCCTTCGGTGGCGACGCCGTCGATCGTGCTCCCGACCACCGCGCACGCGGCGTTCCACAAGGCGGCGCACCTGTTCGGGCTGCGGCGCATCGACGTCCCGGTCGACCCGGTGACGTTCCGCGCCGACCCGGCGGCGATGGCCGCGGCGATCGACGACTCGACGGTCCTGGTCGTCGCGAGCGCGCCGTCGTACGCCCACGGCGTGCTCGACCCGATCGCGGAGATCGCGGCGGCCGCCGCGGAGCGCGGCGTCCGGATGCACGTCGACGCCTGCATCGGCGGCTGGGTGCTGCCGTACTTCGCCCGGCTCGGCGCGGACGTCCCGCCGTTCGACTTCCGCGTCCCCGGCGTCACGAGCATCTCGGTGGACCTGCACAAGTACGCGTACTGCCCGAAGGGGACGTCGGTGCTGCTGCACGCTTCGGCGGAACTGCGGCGCACGCACTACTTCGCGAGCGCCGCCTGGCCGGGTTACACGATGCTGAACACGACGATCCAGAGCACCCGCTCCGGCGGCCCCCTGGCGGCGGCGTGGGCGGTGGTGAACCACCTGGGTACCGAGGGCTACCTGAAGCTGGCGTCCGCCGCGCGTGAGGCGGTGTCCCGGATCCGGTCCGGCATCGAGGAACTGCCCGGCCTACGGGTGCTGGGCGACCCGGTGTCGACGCTGCTCGCGTTCACCGGCGACGACGGCTTCGACCTGTTCACGGTGGCCGACGAGATGAAGGTCCGCGGCTGGTACGTCCAGCCGCAGTTCGCGCACCTGTCGTCGCCGGTGAACCTGCACCTGACGGTGACGGCGGCGAACCACGGGAGCGAGAAGGAGTTCCTGACCGACCTGGCCGCGTCGGTGGACGCGGCCAGGGCGGCGGGGCCGGTGGTCGTCGACGCCGCCGTCGCCGAGTTCGTCGCGGCGCTCGACCCGGAAACGCTGACGTCCGAGCAGTTCGCCGGGCTCCTGGCCGCGGCGGGGCTCGGCGGCGCGTCCGGCCTCCCGGACCGGATGGCGCCGATCAACGCGCTCCTCGCCACGGCACCGGCGCCGCTGCGGGAACGGTTGCTGCTGGAGTTCCTGGGCGCGCTCTACATGCCCTGAACCTCACTGGTTCCGCGAAGCCAGCCCGGCGGGCGCGGACTTGACGGCCGCGTGGATGGCGTCCGCCAAGGCGAGGGCGTCCTCTTCGGTCAGTTCGAGGGCCACCCGCGCCGAAGCGCCCAGCGCCGGGTTGCGGAAGTCGATGTTCACCGTGTGCGCGTACGGCGCGTGCACCGGATGGTCGACGTACACGGTTCCCTCGCTCAGCCGGAACCAGCCGCGGGCACCCTTCCCGCTGCCTTCGAGCGCGAACTTCTCCGTCAGGTAAGTGCACATGGCGAGTCCTCTCAGGCGGTGAGCGTGCGGGCGTAGAAGTCGAGAATGCGTTCCCAGCCGTCCTTGGCGGCTTCGGGGCGGTAGCTCGGGCGGTCGACGGCGAAGAACGCGTGGCCGGCGTCGGCGTAGGTGTGGAACTCGTGTTCCTTGCCGTGCTTCTCCAGTTCCGCCGCGAGGACCGCGACCTCGTCCGGGCTCGGGAACTGGTCGTCCGCGCCGAAGATGCCCAGCAGCGGGCACGAAAGCTGCGGCGCCAGCCCGAGCAGCGGCTTCATCTGCTTCATGGCCTCGGGCGGGTCGTTGACGACGAACGCGCCGTAGCAGTCCACCGCCGCGTCGAGGTCCAGGGAACAGGCCGACAGGAATGCGTGGCGGCCACCGGAGCAGTGGCCGATGACGCCGACGCGGCCGTTCGCGTTCTCCAGCGCGCGCAGGTAGTCCGCCGCGCCCGAGACGTCCCCGACCAGGCGGTCGTCGGGCACACCGCCGGCCGCGCGGACCGTTGCGGCCGCGTCGTCGGGGTCCGCTCCGGGGGCCTCTCGCGTGTACAGGTTCGGGCAGAGCGCGTTGTAGCCCTCGACGGCGAAGCGGCGCACCATCTCCTTCGTCGCCGCGTCGTAGCCGGGCAGGTGGTGGATCACCACGACGCCGCCGCGCGGGGTCTCGTCGGTCGGTTTGGCCAGGTAGGCCTCGAGTTCGTCCCCGCCGTGGCCGGTGATGGTGACGGTTCCGGCGATGATCTCGTCGGTCATCGGTTCTCCATAGGATTGTTGGTGTTCAGGACGGGAGGTGCTGGATGCCCTGGCCGCTGGTTGAGATCTGCGCGTGGTCGCTGTTCGTGGAGCGGCACTGCTGCGCGACCGGCGTGAATTCCATCCCTCACCGCCGATCACGGCCGCGGCTGCCGCCTGGCACGATCATCGGTTCTCCTTGACTGGCTCGGGGACGTGGACGAACTTCGCGCCGCGCGAAGCGGATGCGATCGCGGCGACGACGGCCATCGCCGCGGCCGCGGTGAACACGACCACCAGGCCGTGGTGGAACGGGCCGGAGACCAGCTGCGGGAAGAACGCACCGCCGGTCAGGGCCGTCCGGTCGGCGGGCGCCAGGCCGGCGAGGACGTCCGGGCCGAGCAGGTGCCCGACCGGGTTGCTGCCCAGGAACGCGGCGAACAGCGTGCTGACCGGCGGCAGCCGGGCGACGCCGTCGGCGACGGCCGCCGGGACGCCGTGAGCCTGCAGGCCGCTCGTGAGCGTCTGCGGCAGGGACGAAGCCAGCCCGGCGATCATCAGCGAGAAGAACACGCCGATCGACAGCGACGTCCCGGAGTTCTGGAACGTCGCCCGCATGCCGGAGGCGACGCCGCGCTGCTCGGTGGGGACGCTGCTCATGATCGCCGAGGTGTTGGGCGCGGCGAACATGCCCTGGCCGACGCCGCTGAGCACGAGCAGGGCCGCGAACGCCGGGTAGGAGAAGTCGACCGGCAGCGCCAGCAGCCCGAGGAACGCCGCGGCGACCAGCAGCAGGCCGCCGGTGGCCAGCGGCCGGGCGCCGAAGCGGTCGGACAGGTACCCGGACACCGGCCCGGCGATCAGGAACCCGGCCGTCAGCGGGAGCAGGTGGATGCCCGCCCACAGCGGCGTCCGCTCATAGTCGTAGCCGTGCAGGGGCAGCCAGATGCCCTGCAGCCAGATGATGAGCATGAACTGCATGCCACCACGCGCGACCGAAGTCAGCAACGCGGCGATGTTGCCGGCGGCGAACGCGCGGATCTTGAACAGGCCGAGCTGGAACATCGGCGCGGCGGCACGCGTCTCGATGACCCCGAACAGCAGGAGCAGCAGCACGCCCGCACCGATGCCGCCGAGCACCCACGGGTTGCCCCAGCCGGTGGCCGCGCCGCCGTAGGGCTGGATGCCGTAGGTGATCGCGGCGAGGACCAGCGCCGTCCCGGCCGCGAAGGTGACGTTGCCGCCCCAGTCGACCTTCGCCCGCTGCGGCGTCCCGACCTCGCGGAGGCTGCGGATCGACCAGAGCGTGCCGAGCAGGCCGAACGGGACACTCACCCAGAACACCGCCCGCCAGTCGATCTCGGCCAGCAGCCCGCCGACGACCAGGCCGAGGAACTGCCCGGCCAGCGCGGTGATCTGGTTGACGCCGAGCGCCATCCCGCGCTGCCGCGCCGGGAAGGCGTCGGTGAGGATGGCCGCCGAGTTCGCCGTCAGCATCGACCCGCCGACGGCCTGCACGACCCGCCAGCCGATCAGCCAGAGCGCCCCCGCACCGGCGTGGAACGGGTCGAACGACAGGGCCACCGACGCGGCGCTGAACACGACGAAGCCGAGGTTGTACATCCTGACCCGGCCGAACATGTCGCCGAGCCGTCCCAGCGTCACCACCAGCACGGCCTGCACCAGCAGGTACCCGAGGATCATCCAGAGCAGGTAGCCGATGTTGCCGGCGGCGAGGGGGTCGAGCCCGATGCCGCGGAAGATCGCCGGCAGCGAGATGATGACGATCGAGCCGTCGAGCGCGGACATCAGCACGCCGAGCGTGGTGTTCGACAGGGCGACCCACTTGTAGCTCACAGCTCGTCCGCCAGCCGCTCGATCAGCGGGATGGCCGCGATCAGCGCCCGCTGCTCGGCCGCGGTGAACTTCTCCGCCAGCGCGGCCGCCATCAGCCGGGTCGTCCGCGAGCGCCGGTCGGTCAGCAGCGCGACGCCGGTCTCGGTGACCGACATCAGCACCTTGCGGCCGTCGGAGTCGTCCTTTCGCCGCTCCACCAGCCCGCGCTCGACCAGCCCGGCGAGGGTGACGCCCATGGCCTGCGGTTTGACGCGCTCGAGGTCGGCGAGCCAGCCCGGGGTGGCCGGGCCGTCCCGGTCGAGCCGGGACAGCACCGAGCGTTCGGGCAGGGTCGGTTCGCCGGCGACGTAGCCCTGGCGCAGCCGCCGGACCAGCCGGCCGAGCGCGACGCGCAGGTCGGCGCTCGCTTGGAGGAGTTCCTCGTCCGGCACGAACGTCAACCTAGACTGATAAACCTGGGTTGATCAACTCGGACGTGCGCGCCGCTATCGGGTGAGCCGGGAGCTTTCGCCCGGGCCGCGCCGGGTCCCGGTGTTACCGTCCGAAGTGGACACACCTGGAAGGGGTTCCCGATGACCATCCCGCACGTGCAGCACGCCGGCCACGACCACGTCCACCGCGAAGGCTGCGGCCACGCGGCGATCCCGCACGGCGACCACGTGGACTACGTGCACGAGGGGCACCTGCACCGGGCCCACGACGGCCACTTCGACGAGTGCGAAATCGCCGGCCACGTGCCCCACACCGGCCACGACCACGCGCACGGCGACGGCTGCGGTCACCTGGCGGTCCCGCACGGCGACCACGTCGACTACCTGCACGACGGCCACCGCCACGCGACCCACGAGGACCACTACGACGACCACTGACGCATCAGCCGAGCGGGATCACGACCGTGGCCTGACCGCCGGGGAACTCGGCGGCCAGGGTGAGCACCCGGGCCTCCGCCGGCGGGCCGGGTTCGAACGTGCGCCGCTCCACGAGCAGGCCGTGCGACCCGGACCCGCCGCCCCCGCCCCCGCGGTACTGGGTTCCGGCGTCGTCCCATCCGCGCCAGTGGGTCCGCAGGGCGAAGTGCTCGCGCATCCGGCGCGGATCGACGTCACCGTGCGCGAGGGTGAGGACCACGAGCGTCGACCAGACCTCCAGGCTCACCAGATCCGCCGCCGGTCCGCCGGTCTCGAGAGTGCGGCCCGCCAGCGAAACCACCTGCCGCAACACGGGTGCCGGCGGCTCCTCGATCGCCTGCCGCCACTCGGGCCGTTCGGTGCCCACGGCCCTGGCCACCGCCTCGCCGCCGAACGAGGCCGAGGCGGAGGCCTCGGCGTGCACGACCTTGAGCCAGCCGGACTGCTGCAAGGTCACGTCCAGGTCGGCGAGGATCCGGTCGGCCTCCTCCGGTGCCAGGGTTCCCGCGGCGACCAGGCCGATCGCCACCCCGCGGATCACCCGCCGGTCGAGGGACGATCGGCGGCCCAGGGCGGGCTGTCCCCGGCCCGCGCCCAGGCTGTCGGAAATCAGCTTCTCCAGGTATCTCCGCCCGTCCACACCGCCATCTTCCGCCGTTTTCAGTGCACGTGGACCGGTCCCCACTCGGGGAACGGGTCCGGTCCGCTCGCCTCCCCGAGGCAGTCGTGCAGGGCGGCCAACAGTGCGTCCCCGGCCAGGTCGACGCCGATGAACACCAGCTCCTGCCGCGGTTCGACGGCCACGCCCTGGGGTTCGAAGCGCGCCACCGTGCCCGCCTGCGACCAGAGCCCGGTGACCCCGGGCCGGGACGCCAGCGCGAAGAAGCCCTTGGACCGCAGGACGGTCCCGAATTCGCCGGAATCCAGCCGCCGGGCGACGAAATCCCACAGCCGGGCCGGGTCGAACGGCCGGGACGCGCGGAACACCACGCTGGAGATGCCGTACTCCTCGGTCTCCGGGACGTGGTCGCCGTTCAGCTCGGCCACCCAGCCCGGGGCCTCCTGGGCCTTGACCGGGTCGTACCGGCCGGTCCCGAAGACCCGTTCCAGGGGCACCTTGCCGAAGCTGCCCGTGACGACGTCGGCGGCCGGGTTGAGCCGCCGCAGCGTCGCCACCAGCCGGTCGACGCCGGTGGCCAGGTCCGTCTTGTTCAGCAGCAGGACGTCGGCGAACTCGACCTGGTCCACCAGCAGGTCGCTGACCGTCCGTTCGTCGTCCTCGTACTGGTCCAGCCGCCGTTCCACGAGCGAGTCGCCGGCCGCCAGCTCGCGGGCGAAGTTCGCCGCGTCCACCACGGTCACCATCGTGTCGAGGTGGGCGACCGCGTCCAGGAAGGTGAATGTCGCGGCCACCGGCATCGGCTCGGAGATGCCGCTCGACTCGATGAGCACGTGGTCGAAGCGGTCGTCCGCGCACAACGCGGCCACCTCTTCGAGGAGGTCTTCCCGCAGGGTGCAGCAGATGCACCCGTTGGTCAGTTCCACCAGGCGCTCCTGGGACCGGACCAGCGCGGCGTCGATGTTGACCTCGCTCATGTCGTTGACGATCACCGCGACCCGCAGGCCCGCCCGGTTGGCGAGGATGTGGTTGAGCAGCGTCGTCTTGCCCGCGCCGAGGAAGCCGGACAGGACGGTGACCGGAACGCTCACCGCGCGTGGAAGTGCTTCATCAGCCGGCGCGGGACCAGCTGGACCTTGCCGTCGACCTTGATCGGCACCAGGTCGGGCACGGCGGCCTTCCACTGCGACCGCCGGGAGCGCGTGTTGCTGCGGGACATCTTCCGCTTGGGAACGGCCATCAGCGGGTGCCTCGCTTCCCGTAGCGGCGGTGGAACTTCTCGACCTGGCCGGCACTGTCCATGATCCGCTGGGTGCCGGTCCAGAACGGGTGCGACCACGCGCTGATGTCGACCATGACCAGCGGGTACGTGTGGCCGTCGGACCACTCGATCGTCTTCTCGGAGTTGATGGTGGAGCGGGTGAGGAACGCGTCGCCGGTCGACGAGTCCTTGAACACCACCGGGTGGTAGTCGGGGTGGATGCCGGGTTTCACTGGTCTTCCTTTCGGTTCGCCGCGGTCGCGTCGTGCCGCGCCGGGTCGGGTTCGGTGTCTTCGCACGGTTCCTCGTGCCAGTCCCCGAACAGATCGGGGTAGCGCAGCCAGGCTTCGGGGCCCTCGGCGAGCTCTTCGTCGGTCAGCAACGCGCCGCGCAGGGCAGCCTCGACTTCTTCCGGTGTCGCCTGGTCGGTGACGACCACCAGTTCCTGCGCGCGGTCGCCGTGCACCGGGTCCCAGCGCAGCGACGCCAGCGTGCGGCGCTCGGGGGAGACGTCCGTCCACTCCGGACCGTCCGGGGACGCGAGCCACGGCCCGGCGTGCCCGAGGCCGAGCCCGCCGCCCGCCGACTCGATCCAGAACGCGACGTCGGGCTGGCTGGCCACCCACGCGCGCCCGCGGGTGCGGACGACGCCGTCGAGCAGCACGTCGAGGGCGTCGTGCAGGCGCGAGGGGTGGAACGGCCGCCGCGCGGTGAAGGTGAGCAGGGCGATGCCGCAGTCGTCGTGCAGGGGTGGTTCGCCGCGCAGCAGCGCGCCGTGCATGTCGGTGACCTCGCCGCGCCGGGCGTTCGCCGGGACCGCGTCCAGCACGCCGTGGCCGTCGATCCGGGCCAGTTCGACCCGCGGGATCGACGGCGCCACCCGGTCGAGCACCGCGGACGCCTTCGCGGCGCTCCACGCGTCGGTGGCCGCGCCGGCCAGCACGAGGACGTCGGCGAACTCCACCTGGGACAGCGCGACCTGGGCGACGGTCCGCTCGTCCTCGGGGCTGCCCTGCAGGTTCCGGTCGGCCAGCTCGTCGTCGCCGGTCGCGTCGGCGAGCCAGGTCGCGCAGTCGACGACGGTGAGGACGGCCCGCAGGTCGACGTCGTCGCTCACCGGGTGGTCGCCGACCAGGACGTTCCGGATCGCCCAGCTCACCGGCTCCGGCTCCATCGCCTCGTCGAGCCGGACGACGATCCGGGTCACCTCCGGGCGCCGGGCCAGCCGCCGCAGCAGCGGGAGCAGGTCTTCGCGCAGGGTGCAGGACACGCAGCCGTGGGCCAGCTCGAGCACGGTCAGCTCGTCGCGCTCGCCGAGCCGCAGGCGGCGGCGGACGACACCGGAGTGGATCTCGCGCAGGTCGTGGTGGACGACGGCGGTGCCCGGCCCGGCGGCGCGCAGCAGCTCCGCCAGTTCGGCGTTCGGGCCCGCGGCGAGGCCGCTCACGAGGACGAGCGGGACGCGGGGGCGACGGGTCTGCTTGAGGGTCACTGCGGCTCCAGGAATACGGGCGGGGTACGGTGCGCTACCGTAACTGAAAACGAAAACCACTATCAACTCGGGAGGGCCTTTGTCCGCCGTGTGCCAGGTCACCGGCCGCAAGCCGGGCTACGGCAAGCAGGTCTCGCACTCCCACCGCCGCACGTCCCGGCGGTGGGAGCCGAACCTGCAGAACCGTCGCTACTTCGTGCCCAGTGAGGGCCGCTGGGTGCGGCTGCGCGTGTCCGCCAAGGGCATGAAGACGATCGACAAGCGCGGCATCGAGGCCGTCGTCGCCGAGCTGAAGGCGAAGGGGGTGAAGCTGTAATGGCGAAGAGCACCGACATCCGGCCGATCATCAAGCTGCGGTCCACCGCGGGCACCGGCTACACGTACGTGACGAAGAAGAACCGCCGGAACGACCCGGACCGGATGGTCCTGCGCAAGTACGACCCCGTGGCGCGCAAGCACGTCGAGTTCAAGGAAGAGCGCTGATGGCCAAGAAGTCGAAGATCGCGAAGAACGAGCAGCGGAAGGTGGTCGCCGCCCGGTTCGTCGAACGCCGCCGCGCGCTCAAGGCCGTCATCGCCGCGCCCGGCTCGTCGCCGGAGGAGAAGGCGAACGCCGTCGTCGCGCTGCAGAAGCTGCCGCGCGACGCGAGCCCGACGCGGATCCGCAACCGGGACGTCTCGGACGGCCGTCCTCGCGGCTACCTGCGGAAGTTCGGGCTGTCCCGCGTCAAGATGCGGCAGGCCGCGCACCGCGGCGAGCTGCCCGGCGTTGCGAAGTCGAGCTGGTGAGCGGGATGCCGAAGCCGAACCGCGACCGCCCCGCCAAGCGCAAGGTGAACCTGTTGCGCGCCAACAAGGTCACCGAGGTCGACTGGAAGGACGTCGACCTGCTGCGGAAGTTCATCTCCGACCGGGGCAAGATCCGCGCCCGCCGGGTCACGGGATTGACGCCGCAGCAACAGAAACAGGTCGCCACGGCGATCAAGAACGCGCGCGAGATGGCCCTGCTGCCGTACCCGTCCGCGGGCCGCGCGAGCTGAAATTCGGGTGCGCGAAGCCGGGTGGCGCGCGACCATGGGCGTCCGGAAGGGGGCGTCGCAAGGGATGTCCTGACGAAGGAGGTCCACGCTTGCACGCCCAGCTCACGGTCACGCCCGCCCGGCTGCCCGAGCTCCTGCTCACCACCGCCGTCGTGCGGCCGGTGTTCCTCTGGGGCGCGCCCGGGATCGGGAAGTCCTCGCTGGTGCGCGACTTCGCGGCGTCGCTGGGCCTCGACTGCGTTTCGCTGCTGGGCACCCAGCTCGCGCCCGAAGACCTGATCGGCGTCCCGCAGATCGTGGACGGCCGAAGCCGGTTCTGCCCGCCCGAGCAGATCGCCCGCGACGAGCCGTACTGCCTGTTCCTCGACGAGCTGAACGCCGCCGCGCCCGACGTCCAGAAGGCGTTCTACTCGCTCATCCTCGACCGCCGCATCGGCTCCTACGAGCTCCCGCCGGGCTCGGTCGTGATCGGCGCCGGCAACCGCGCCACCGACCAGGCACTGGCCCGGCCGATGGCCTCCGCGCTGGTCAACCGCCTGGTGCACGTCCACCTGCGCGCCGCGCCGGCCGACTGGCTCGCCTGGGCCGCGGGCAACGGCATCCACCCGTGGGTGGTCGAGTACCTCACCCAGCGCCCGGACCACCTCTGGAGCCCGCCGCCGAAGACCGAGGAGCCGTTTTCGACGCCGCGGTCCTGGCACATGCTCTCGGACCTGCTCCACTCCGCCGGTGATCCGGCCGACGACGAGACGGTCGCGCTGCTGGCGTACGCAACCCTCACGCCGGCGCACGCGGGCGCCTTCCGCGCCTACCTCAAGGTCGCCCGGCACGCCTTCGACCTGGAGGCGATCCTCAAGGGCGACGCGCGCTGGCCCGCCGAGGCGGGCGACCGCGACCTGCTCTACTTCCTCGCCGAGACGTTCCGCGCGCGGCTGGTCAAGGACCTGCCCGCGGACAAGCGGCACGCGTCGGCGGCCGTGCGCCAGTTCGCCTTCCGCGCGAAGAGCCTCCTGGTCGAGCTGGCCGAGATCTCCCTGGAGATGGCGCAGCTGGTCATCGCCGACGACGAGGCGGGCAACCCGCGGCTGCCGTCGTGGTTCCTGGTCGAAGCCGCCCGTGACCTGCCGCGGCTGGTGGCGGCCCGCGCATGAGCACCGCGCGCGCCGAAGCCAAGCGCCGGGAGCGCCGGAACAAGGCGATCGCCGACGGCTGGGCCCAGGCGCGCTCGCACACGGTGCTGGACCACCTCGCCCGTGGCGCCCGCCTGAATCCCGGAAGCACCGGCGGCTGGGCCGTCGTCGACGATCGCGGCCTGATCACCCCGAACCGTGCCCGCGACGCCGAGCCTGCGGAGTGGGCCTGGGTGTTCGCCCACCTCCTGCTGCACCTGGGCCTCGGCCACCTCGACGAGGAACTGCTCACCGACGCCGAGGCGATCACGCCCGGCCGCGACGTGGAGCCGGTCTACGCCGCCGCGTGCTGCGTCGCCGTGCACCGGTTCGCCGAAGCCGTCCACGTCGGGACACCGGTGCTGGACCTGCCCGAACTCCCCGGCACCGATGAGCTGACCCTGACCCGCGCCTGGCGGGAAACGGGCGTTCCGGCGCCGTTCACCGACCTGGGCACCGGCCGGCCGTGCCTGGCGCTCGCGGAGCCGATGAGCCGCTGGCAGCTCCAGTACCACGGGAAGCCGACGCCGTGGACCGAGCGGTTCGCCCGCGGGCTGATCGCCTCGGCCACCGAGGCCATGGAACGCGCCGCCGACGCGCGCGGCCAGACCCGCCACCGGCGGGCGATGGGGGAGTGGGACCGCGCGCTGGCGTGGTTCGTCTCGTCGTTCCCACTGCTCGGCGCGGTCGCCGCGGGGTTCAGCCTGGTCGTCGACGCCGAAGTCGTCCGCGCCTGGGACATCTCCCTCGCGGCGGTCGACGCCGAGCACGGCGAGATCTACGTCAACCCGGCCGCCGACCTGACCGCCGGGGAATGGCGGTTCGTGCTGGCCCACGAGATGCTGCACGCGGCGTTGCGGCACGACCGGCGGGCGCTGGGCCGCGACCCGTACCTGTGGAACGTCGCCTGCGACTACGTGATCAACGGCTGGCTGGTCGCCATGGGCGTCGGCGAGCTGCCCCACGGCGTCCTGCACGACCAGCAGCTCACCGGGATGTCCGCGGAGTCGGTGTACGACACGCTGACGACCGACATCCGCCGGGGCCGCAAGCTGCTGACCCTGGGCTCGCGCGAAGCCGGGGACGTGCTGGGCGACTGGCTGTCCGAACCGGCCGCGGTGCAGCGCCGGTCGTCGCGGCGCGCCGGGGCCGGGCCGCTGCCGTGGCGCGACGGCGACCGGACCGGCGGCGTCGACCTCGACGAGTTCTACCGCCGGGCGCTCACCCAGGGCCTCGAGTACCACCACGCCCAGGGCCGCGGGCTGCTGCCGGCCGGGCTGGAACAGGAGATCCGGGCCCTCGACCACCCGCCGCTGCCGTGGGACGCGCAGCTCGCCCGCTGGTTCGACGAGCACGTCCGGGTGGAGCTGCCGGTCCGCAGCTACGCGCGGGCGTCCCGCCGCCAGTCGTCGACCCCGGACATCCCGCGCCCGGGCCGGGTCCGCCCGGAACGCCTGGACCGGCGCGTCACCTTCGGCGTCGTGCTGGACACCTCGGGATCGATGAACGCCGAGCTGCTCGGCAAGGCGCTGGGCGCGATCGCGTCGTACGCGCTGGCCCGGGACGTCCCGGCGGCCCGCGTCGTGTTCTGCGACGCCGTCGCCTACGACGCCGGGTACCTCGCGGTGGAGGACATCGCCGGCCGGGTCAAGGTGCGCGGGCGCGGCGGGACGATCCTGCAGCCCGGCGTCGACCTGCTGCAGCGGGCGGACGACTTCCCGGCGGACGGGCCGATCCTGATCATCACCGACGCGCAGTGCGACCACGTCCGGCCGCGCCGCGAGCACGCCTACCTCGTGCCGCGGGGCGCGCGGCTGCCGTTCGTGGCCCGGGGGCCGGTCTTCCGGGTGGCGTGACCCACGCTGGACTGTCACGGGCTCCGGTCACCAATAAACTCCCGGCCATGGACGACCCGCACTACCTCTCCGGCCTCCAGCTCACCGGCCGCCGCGTCGTGATGATCGGCGGCGGCAGCGTGGCTCAGCGCAGGCTGCCCCGGCTGATCAGCGCGGGGGCCCGCGTCGAACTGGTGTCGCCGCACACGACGCCGTCCGTGCAGGGGATGGTCGACGCGGGCGAGCTCGTCTGGCACGAACGCCCCTACGCTCCCGGTGACCTTCGCGACGCCTGGTACGCGCTGGCCTGCACCGACG
>NZ_MUMI01000434.1 GCF_002155975.1 Amycolatopsis kentuckyensis | reverse complement strand
CCGGGCGGATCGGTTGCAGCGCGGCGAAATCGTGGTCGACGGCGGTGTCGAGGCACTGCTGTCGACCTTGCACCCGATGGTGCGGTGGCAGTCTCCGGCGCTGGAGATCGACTACCCGGTGGACCAGGAGCTGCACCTCGGCGGCCGAGGTCTCCTGCTCGTCCCGTCCCTGTTCTGCTGGCAGTCGCCGGTCACGCTGCTGGACGCCGCTCGGCAGCCGGTGCTCGTCTACCCGATCGACCGGCGGCCCGGCTGGTTCGACGGGGGTGCACCGGTCCAGGGAGTGACCGCGTTGCTCGGCCGGACTCGCGCCGCGGTGCTGGACGCCATCTGCGCCAAGCCGCTGCTTTCCACCACCGAAGTGGCGGCCGAGCTCGGAATTTCCCTGGCCGGAGCCAGCCAGCACGCCACCGTGCTGCGGGATTCCGGGTTGATCGTCACGGACCGGGCCGGCGGGGCGGCGCGGCACCGGCCGACGACGTTCGGTTCCGCGTTGCTGACGGTGAGCGCGTAGCGATCGGGTCAGTGCGTTCGCGAGCCCGTGCCGCCTGCCCGGGCCGCGAGGATCTTGTCCAGGACGACGAGCGCGCGTTCCTCGTCGACCAGGTGCCCGCTGGCCCGCAGGTCCGTGAGCGCCCGCGAAGCGTGGTCGTTGGCCGTGACCGGGTCTCCGGCCGCGACCAGCGCTTCCGCGAGGAGTATCCGCGCGTGCCCGGCGAGCAGGCCGAAGCCGCTTCGCTCGGCTTTCCGCAGGGCGAGTGACGCGTAGTCGGTGGCCGCCTGCGGATCGGACGCGGCGAGGCCGAGCGTCGCGACGATCTCCCCGCGGCGGTAGCCGATCCGGTGCGACAGGTTCAGCGCTTCGAGGTAATAGCCGTGTCCGGATGCCGCCCCGGCCGCCTTGGCCTGCACGTCGCCGAGTGTGCACAACGCGTCTGCTTCGAACCGGAGGTTGTCGGCGTCTCGCGCGGCGCGAAGGGCTTCGTGGGCGCAGGAACGCGCGGGCGTGACGCCGCCGACGGCGAGGTGGACCGCGGCCAGCCGGACCAGGACGTCCGCTTCGTCGTCCCGCGAGCCGAGCTCACGGAGGTTCTCCCGGGCCTCGATGAGGACTTCGAGTGCCAGGTTGAGCGCACCGGTCAAGCGGTAGCCGCAGCCGAGATTGCACAGGGCGATGGCGGCCGCGTGCGGGGAACCGAGCTGTCGGCAGATGCCGAGTGCGCGCTCGTTGCGGCGAATGCCTTCGGCGAGGTGGCCGCGTTCGATGAGCACCGCACCCAGATTGATCAGGCCGTTGGCGATGCGGAGCGGGTCGCCGCGCTCCTCGGTCGCGGCGAGCGCGGCCGTGAAGTGATCGGTGGCCCGGTCGAGCTGTCCCAGGTCGAGGTGGACGACCCCCAGTGCGTGCAGCACCGAGTCTTCGCCGTCGCGAGCGCCGCTGGCCCGGTAGGACTCCTGGGCCGCTTCGAGTTCCGCGAGCGCCCGGCCGTAGTTGCCCCGGCTCCAGGCCAGGGCCCCGAGACTGTGCTGCATGGCGCCGATCGCGTGCCGGTTGCCCGCCTGCTCCGCCGCCGCGAGCCCGGTGGTCGCCGCGGCTTCCCAATTCGCGTCCAGCCGGTGCGAGTGGAAGAACCCGCGCAGGACGTCCGCCAGCCGCCAGGCGTAGGCGAGCGGACCGTGTCCGGCTGTCCACCGGATCGCCGCCAGCACGTTCGCCTGCTCGGCTAGCAGCCAGTTCCGGGCCTCGGGCAGTTCGAACGGCTGCTCGTGGGATGTTTCGACGGGCAGCCGGAGGAAGTCGGGGTGGAGGGCGGCCGCCGCGCGGTCCGCGGTCCGGAGGTAGTGGTCGAGCAGCCGCCCGAGCGCCTCGTCCCGGGCGGCTCCGGGGAGCCGTTCGGCGGCGCGTTCCACCGCGTAGTCCCGAAGCAGGTCGTGCAGGCCGAACTGCCCGGCGGGCCGGGACTGGACGAGGTGGCCGGCGACGAGTTCCCCGAGCGCCCGCCGGGTCGCCCCGGTGTCCCGGTTCGCGAGGGTCGCCGCGGCGGCGAGGCCGATGCCGGGCCCCGGCACGAGTCCGAGCAGGCAGAACAACCGGGAGGCCTCGGCCGAGACAGCGTCGTAGGACAGGTCGAAGGCAGCGCGGAGGCCGAGCCGCTCGTCTCCCGGCACGCTCAACCGGGTGACGAGCCCGGCGCCGGCCAGCTCCGCGCGGTAGCCGGCCAGCGATTGGCCGGGCCACAGCACCAGGTTCGCGGCGACGATGCGCAGGGCCAGTGGCAGGCCGGCGCACAGCTCGGCGAGTTCCCGGGCAGCGGTCACGTCCGCCGCGATCCGGTCCGCCCCGACGACCGCGGTGAGCAAGGCGAGGGAATCGGCCGTCGAGAGCTCGTCCACGGTGAGCGAAGCGGCGCCGAGCGTGGTCTCCACGCCGGCGAGCCGGTGCCTGCTGGTGATCAGGACCGCGCAGCCGGGGTCACCCGGCAGCAACCACCGGACTTGATCGGCGGAGGCGGCGTTGTCGAGGACGACGAGGAGCCGCCTGCCGGACAGCGCCGAGCGGTACAGCGCGGCCGCGTCGGCGAGGTCGGCGGGCACGCGGGCGGGCGGGACGCCGAGCGCGTGCAGGAACCGGGTGAGGACCTCGAGCTCGGCAAGGGCGGGAGTGGCCGAAGGGCCTTGGAGGTCGACGAACAGCTGCCCGTCGGGAAACGCCGGCGTGGCGCGGTGAGCCCAGTGCAGCGCCAGTGTCGTCTTGCCCGCACCGGCCGGCCCGACGACCATGGCGACCGGCGGGGCGCCGCCCGGCTCGTGCCGGATCAGCAGTTCGTCGAGCGCCGACAGCTGGCCGGCCCGGCCGACGACGGTGGGGGTGTCCGGGGGGAGCTGCCGTGGCCGGATCCAGGTTTGCCGCTGCGGCTCGAGGGCCAGGTCGAGGGCGGGATCGCCGGCGAGGATGGTGCGGTGCGTCCGGCGCAGTGCGGGACCGGGCTCGATGCCGAGCTGCTCGACCAGCACCGTGCGGGCTCGCAGGTACGTGCTGAGCGCCAGGTCGGTCCGTCCGCCGCGGTGATGGGCCAGCATGAGCAGTTCCCACGGCCGTTCCCGGAACGGCGCCGCACCGGTCAGCGTGCGCAGTTCCGCGGCCGCGATGTCGTTGCACCCCAGGTCGAGCCAAGCCTGGGCGCGGTTCTCGGCGACGCGCAGGCGCAGCTCGTCGAGCTGTTCGAGATCCGGGCGCAGTGACTGCGGCGGTTCCAGTCCATTGAGGACAGATCCTCGCCACAGCTCGAGCGCGGCGGTCAGGTGCTCGACCGCGAGGGCGGGCAACCCCGTGCCGAGCTGGCTGCCGCCCAGCTCGGCGAGCCGGGCGAAGCGCTCGGAGTCGAGCTCGTCGTCGCCGACCGAGAGCTGGTAGCCACCCTGGTCCGTGCGCAGCCGGTCCGTCCCGGCGGGATCCGCGGTGCCGAGCACGCGCCGCAGTTCGGCCACATAGGACTGGAGGTTGGCCACGGCGGACTTGGGCGGCCGGGCGCCCCACAGCTGGTCGACCAGCGAGTCGGTCGGCACGGTCGTGTTGGCCCGGAACAGGAGCACCGCGAGCAGCAGCCGGGCCTTGCGGCGCTTGATGATCAGCGTGCCGCCGGTGTCGTCGAGGACTTCGAGGCAGCCGAGCACGCGAAACCGCAGCGGGGTGTCCCCGGGTGAGGTCAGAGTGATACCGATCGTGCACCATCCCCCCGGCGTGTGCGTCGACCTGCGTGTTTCGGCCTTCTTGCCCGGAAGATGCCGATACGGCTCGATGCTAGCAGAGCGCCGGTGGCCGAACGACGTTTTCGGCGGGCTGCCGCTCTCGCCGTCCTCGCCCGGTGCCGCCGGATTCAGCGACGCTTGAAACGTCGTGCGAAGCCGGTCGGCCTTCTATACGGTTTCGGCAACTGGGGATGTTCGTGATCGTGGTTCGCTGTTGATGGGGGTCAGCATGGCTGGGCGAAGTGTGCTCGAAGAAGCTTCCGAGCGTTCTTACCTCGATGATTTCCTGCGTGTCCGGGACGAAGTCGTTCCGTTGCACGGGTGGACGCACCTGCCGGACGAAGTCTGGTGTTACGTGCGGCCGCCGGGAAGGGTGACGCAGCCGCAAGGGTGGAAGATCCATTTGTCCGCGACGCCGCGATCGGCGGTGGCGGTGCTGGAAGCGGCGGCACGCGTGCTGCTGGAACGACAGGTCACCTTCAAGTTCGCCAAAGGGCTGCCGCAGCTGCGCATGCTGCTTTCCGTCCGGTGCGACCGCGGCACCGGCGGGAAGTTCATCACCGTCTACCCGACCGGCGCCGAGGAGTTCGCCGAACTGCTCGAAGTGCTGCACCGGGTGACAGAAGGCCTGGAGGGGCCGGCGATCCTGTCGGACCGCCGCTACCGGCCGGACAGTCTCGTGCACTACCGCTACGGCGGGTTCTCGGGCGAGCAGCAGGTGCTCGACGCGGACGGCTCGTTCGTGCCGATGCTGGTCTCCCCGGGCGGAGACTGGGTCCAGGACAAGCGGCAGGCGTGGTATTCGCCGCCGTCGTGGGCGCCGGCGCCGATCGTCGAAGCGGTCTCCGAGCGCAAGGAATCCGAGCGCGGTAAATCCCAGGTGAAACTCGACGACAGATTTGTCGTCTACGAGGCCATCCGGCATTCCAACCGCGGCGGTGTGTATCGCGCGATAGACGAGCGGACCGGCCGGAAAGTGGTCGTGAAGGAAGCCCGGCCGTTCATCGCCGCGGAAATCGACGGCACCGACGCGCGGGATTTCCTGCGCAACGAATACGAGGTGCTGCGGCTGCTCGAGCCGCTGGGCGTGGCGGTCCGGCCGGTCGCGCTGTTCGACTACCAAGGGCACGTCTTCCTCGCGGAGGAACACGTGGACGGCGTCACGTTGCGATCGTGGGTCGAGCAGGAGATGCGGCCGTCGGCCGAGCGGGTGATGGCACTGGATCGGGTGCTGCCACTGGCGAAGCAGCTGGTCGACCTGGTCTCGGCCGTGCACGACAAGGGATTCGTCTTCCGCGACTTCACGCCCAACAACGTGATGGTCACCCCGGAGGAGGACCTGGTCGTCATCGACACCGAGTTCGTCGCGGTGCCCGGGCAGGTGGTGACCAGGGTGATGACGATGTCCTACAACGCACCGGAGGAGCTGAGCGGGCCTGCCCGCTACCCGGCCCCGGAGCAGGTCGCGGACCTCTACAGCCTCGGCGCCTCGCTGTTCTACCTGGCCACTGGCGCGCATGCCGTGCTGCCCAAGGACGAGCCCGGTGCGGGCGGAGCCGCGCGACCGCACAACGACCGCATCGAATTCCTGGTGCGCTCGATGTCGACGCACAGCCCGGCGTTGGCCGCACTGGCACCGATCGTGCTCGGGCTCACCAGGGAACTGCCGGCCGAGAGGACGCCGCTGCACCGGGTCCGCGAGCTGCTCGACACCGTCGCGGCGCCCGCGGAACGTCCGGTGCCGGGCCGGCTCGGTGCCGGCGAGCAGCACCGCCTGCTGACCGACGGCGTCGCGCACCTGGTGGGGGCGATGACACCCGACGCGCGGCAGCTGTGGCCGGTCAACCCGCTGGAAGGGCGGCTCTTCGACCCCAACAGCCTGCAGGCCGGTGCCGCCGGGCCGATCGAACTGCTGCGCCGCCGGGTCGTCGCGACGGGCGACGAGAACCTGCGTGCGGCGCTTCAGACGGCGGCCCGCTGGCTGGACCGCCGTCTGAACAACGACCCGCGGGTGCTTCCCGGGCTGTACTTCGGCCGGGCCGGGACGTTCTGGGCGTTGTACGAGGCGGCGCGGGAACTCGGCGACGAGGAGATGATGGCCAGGGCGGTCCGGCGCGCCAAGACCATGCCGGTGAAGTGGACCAACCCGGACATCACCCACGGGGTCGCCGGCGGCGGCCTGGCCCAGCTGCACCTGTGGCGCCGGACCGGGGACGAGGAGCTGCGGCGGCGCGTGCTGCTCTGCGTGGACTCGGTCCTGGCCGCGAAAGCCCCGGACGAGGTCGTCTGGCCCATCATGGACGGTCCGCAGGCCCAGGCGGCCGGACTGACGCACTACGGGTTCGCCCACGGGGTCGCCGGGGTGTGCGCGTTCCTGCTGATCGTCGGCCGCGAGCTGGACCGCCCCGAGCTGACCCGGCTCGCGGCCGACGGCGGCGACTACCTGATTTCGCTCGCCCGGCGACACGGCGAGGGCGCCAGCTGGCCGACGGCTCAGGCGGAGGCCGACGGCGCGGCGCGGTTCGACGGCGTTTGCTGGTGGTGCAGTGGCGCGCCCGGCATCGGCACCTTCCTGATCCGGCTGTGGCGCGCGACCGGCGACCAGCGGTACCTCGACACCGCGCACCAGGCGGCGATCGCGACGCGGGCGGAGAAGTGGCTGCTGGCACCCAGCCACTGCCACGGCCTCGCCGGCAACGGCGAGTTCCTCCTGGACATGGCGGCTGCCACCGGCGACGACCGGTACCGCGAGTGGGCCGAGGAGTACGCGCTCGCCCTCTACCGGCTCAGCAGCGAGCGCGATGGCAAGCTCGTGCTGCTCGACGACAGCCTGACGTCCGTCAGCTACAGCTACAACGTGGGGATGAGCGGCCCGCTGGGGCTGCTGCACCGGCTGCGCCACGGCGGTCAGCGCTGGTGGATGGTCGACGACTTCGAGTTGCCGTCGGGAGCCGGGCGATGACCTCGACGGCAACTCGGCCACCCCTGTGGCCGACGCTGATCTCGCTGCGCTCCAGGCTCGCCTTCCGGTATTCGGCGACCGGCCGGACCGCCGCCGGTCTGTTCACCGACGGGCGCGGCAAGCTGCTCTGCGAATTCTGGTGGCTGGGCACGGACCTGCCGGGGGACTGCTGCCGGCTGCCGGGGTTCGAGGTGGCGGCGAGCAACGCCGACCTGACCGGCATTCCGTCGGAGGCCGTGCCGTTCGACGACGGCTCGGTGCTGTTCGCCGGGGAGCCGGGCCTGACGTTGGTCGAGCCCGGTGGGCGGCAGCGCGACGGTGGGCGGCTGCCGTTCCGGCCCGAGGTGATCGCGGCGGCTCCGGACGGCAGCAGGCGGGTGCTCTTCCTCGGCCGGGAAGGATCGCCGGACGGCGAGTGCACGGCCTGGGTCTGGGCGGGACCGGACGAGCCGGCGCGGCGGCTGGGTGAGCTGCCCGCGTTGCTCCTGCGCGGTGGCGGCTGGCTGGACGCGGCCGGCACCGAGTTCGTGGTCAACCGCAGGCACGGCGCCGGTGTCCGGCCGGCGGTCCTCGACCTCTCCGCCGTCGGTGAACTCACCGACCTGCCGATCTTGCCCCGAAGCGCCGGCGACATCGCGTGGCTGACCGCGCCGTCGAGCCGGGAAGTCCTGCTCAGCAGCGAATTCGACGGCGAGCACCGGCTGCGGTTGTGGCGGCCCGGCCGGAGCGTGACCGAGTTCCCCGCCACGCGGGGACTGGCCGGAGTGGTGACACCGATGGCCATGCGCCCCCGCGGTGGCGCGGTCGCCTTGCACGTTCGGGACGGCCTGCGGGAACAGGTCGTGCAACTCGACACGGACACGGGAGCGGTTCGGCGGCTGGCCGGCCCCGGCGAACGGGCGTCCGGCGTCATGGCCTGGTCGGAGCCGGGCGACGGTGAACGGCTGTGGAGCCTGACGGCGGGCGCCGGCTACCCCGGGCGGATCATCGGCCACGGACCGCGGGACTGGATCGAGATCCACGACGGCACTCCGGCGGGACAGTACGACGGCTGGGCACCGAGCGGGCTGGAACGCTTCCCCGGCGCCGAATCGGAGATCGAGGCCGTCGTCTGCGGGCACGAGGACTGGCGCACCGCACGCGCCGTCGTGGTCGCGCTGCACGGCGGGCCCGCCGCGCGCTGGTCCTTGAAGTTCTCGCAGCTGTTCCAGCTCTTCGCGGACCAGGGCGTGACCGTGATCGCGCCGAACCCGCGGGGCAGCACCGGGTACGGGGACGAATTCCACCACCTGATCACCGGTGCCTGGGCCGGCCCGGACCTGGCCGATGTGCTGGCCTTGGGCCGCTACGTGCGGCAGCAGCGCGACGACGAGAGCCTGATCCTCTTCGGCGCCAGCTACGGGGCCTACCTGGCCCTGCTGGCCGCGTCGATCGAACCGCGCGCGTGGTCGCGGGTGCTGGCGATCGCACCGATGTTGTCCGCTGCCCGGTTGTACCCGGAAGCCTCGGCCGAGGTCCGGGCGATGATCGACCGGCTCGACGGCCGGCGGCCGGTGGTCGATGCGCTGGGTTCGCGGGACGTGCTCGACCGCATCGCCGAGCTCGAAGCCCCGTTGCTGGTCGTGCACGGAGATGCGGATCCGCGGATACCGGTGACCCAGTCGCGCGCGCTCGTGGACCGGCTCACCGGTCTGGGCCGCCGGGCCGGTGCCGGCTTCGGGTACGTCGAGGTGGCGGGCGCCGGTCATGCGCCGCTCGACGGTTCCGCGGAACTGCACCACGCCGCGGCGCGCTTCGTCGGGCACGGCGAGCTGCCCGCCGCCCGCTCTTGACTTCCGGCGGTTCGTGCGCCGGTCCATCCGGAACTGGGGGGAGGAGGTGAAAGAACTTGTCGATCAACGTGGAGTCCCTGCAGGAGCTGGAACCCAGCGAGGAGATCGGTCTGGGGGGATGCCCGATCCTGGGTACCTGCTGTGGCCCCGGTCTGCCGCCGCTGTACACCACCATCTTCACCTGTTTTGGCTGCACCTTCACCTTCTGACGGTGATCGGTGCCGACTTGCAGAGAAGTGACGATGCGGACGCGAAGGAGGTGAACGTGGATGTCCCTCGCCGTTGAGCTTCTCCAGGAGTTCGAGCCGACCGAGCAGCTCGGGCTGCAGGCGGACGACTGCTGCTGGCACTCGCTGACCGGCACCTGCCCGATCTTCAACACGAGCGGGTTGACGACCTGTCACAGCTGCACCAACACGAGCTGAGCGGGTTCGGTTCCCCGCCGCTCCGATCGTCGAGAGGAGGTCAATCGTGGCAGTTCCCATCGATGCCCTGCAGGAACTTCCGGCTCAGGAGCTGGTGACTCCGGAAGGGTGCTGTGGCTTCGCCAGCTACATCACCTGCCCCTGGAACACCTTCGACTACGCCGAAGTGACGCCGGGCTGACAGCCGGGCAACCGGTGAAGTGAGGACCGGCTGTGCCGACCGTACCCCCGGGGCACAGCCGGTCCTCGGTCCGGAACCGGAACCGATACCGGAACCGACGGAGAGGAACGGCACGATGACATCGCCGGTCAACCGGCTGCTGGCCCGGATCCTGCGCGCGAACCTGCTTTCCGGCGCGGCGTACCTGGCCGTGTCCGTAGTGGACTCGGTGACGGCGATCCTCGTTCCGGCGACCCTGGCGGCCGTCGTCGACGCGGCACTGGGCCGCGCCGCCTCGTCGGCTCCCCTGGTGCTGATGGCCGTCCTGCTCGTCCTGGCCACCGGTGCGGAAGCGGCGCGCGAGCTGATCGGCGTGCGGACTTCGACCAAGGCGGGCGCGCGGCTGCGGCACCTCCTCGTCGGGCACGTGCTGCGGCTCGACGGCAGCAGCCGGAACCGGTTTCCCGCCGGCGACCTGCTGACGAGGCTGGTGGAGGGAACCGCGGAGACGGCTCGGCTGGTGCCGGTCGTGGTGGGCACGGTGGTTTCGGCCCTGACCTCGGTCGCCGGCGTCGTCGCCCTGTTCGTGATCGACCACCGGGTCGGGCTCGTGTTCGTGCTCGGGGCCCCGGTGGTGTGGTTGCTCGCCAGGGGTTTCTTCCGCCGCACCGCCGAGCTGACCACGGAGTACCAGCAGCACCAGGGCAAGCTGGCCACCCGGATGGTCGACGCGCTGAGCGGCGTCCGCTCGATCCGGGCCACCGGCACGGTCGAACAGGAAATCGGCCGGGTGCTGGCCCCGCTGCCCGCACTGCGCGCCCACGGCGTGCGGTTCTGGCTCGCCCAACGGGACATGGGCTGGCGGCTGGCGCTGGTCGGGCCGGCCCTGCAGATCGGCGCACTGGCCACGGCGGGGTACGGGGTGTCGACCGGCACCGTCACCCCCGGCGGGCTCATCGCCATCACCGGCTACCTCGGTTTCGCCATGGGGATCTTCCGGCAGGCTTCGGTGCTCGCCCAGTTCGGCCGGGTCCGGGGTTCCGCGGACCGGCTGGCCGAAGTGCTGTCCGCACCGGCGTCGAAGTCGGGGCAGGCCCGGTTCCCCGACGGTGGCGGTGTGGTGACCATCGAGGGGGTGCGCGTGCTGGACGGGGATCGGGTCGTCCTGGACGGCGTCGACCTGAAGATCCCCGCGGGCTCTTCGGCCGCCGTCGTCGGCCGGTCGGGAGTGGGGAAATCGGCGCTGGCCGCGGTCGTGGGCGGCCTGCGGACCCCGGACTCCGGCCGGGTGCTGGTCGACGGCGTCGACCTCGCCGACGCGGACCCGGACGAGCTTCGCGAGGTGGTGGCCTGCGCGTTCGAGCGGCCGGTCCTGCTCGGCCGGACCGTGCGGGACGCCGTCGCCTACGGCGATCGGGGCGTGGCTGCCGCCGCCGTTTCGGACGCCCTGCGGGACAGCAGTTCCGCCTCGTTCGTGGCCAGGCTGCCGGACCGGGAGCTGACCCGGACCGCCGACCTCCGGCTGTCCGGGGGCGAGTCGCAGCGGCTCGGGCTCGCGCGGGCGTTCTGCCGCGAACCCCGGGTGCTGGTCCTCGACGACGCACTGTCCAGTGTGGACACGGTGACCGAGGCCCGGATTTCCCTGGCGCTGGAGCGGAGGCACTGGACCCGGCTGGTCGTGGCGCACCGGATGTCGACCGCGGCTCGCGCCGACCGGGTGATCTGGCTCGACGACGGTCGCGTGGCGGCGGTGGGGACGCACCAGGACCTGCTCGCTCGCCGGGGCTACCGCGAGCTGTTCGGTCATCAGGACGAGGACGTGGACGTGGAGGTACCGGCATGACGAGCGCGCGCGGCTGGGCCTCGATCCGGCCGGTGTTCGCCGCCGAACGCCGTTCGCTGTTCGTGCTGGCGTGCTGGTCGGTGCTGGAAGTGGTGCCCGTGCTCGCGTCCGGCCGGCTCGTCGCGCTGGCGACGGACACCGGGTTCCTGGCGGGCCGGTTCGGGCTCGGCCTGCTCTGGCTCGCCGGCTACGGCGGTGCCCTGGTGCTCGGCGCGGTGGGCACCCGGCAGGTGATGCGTCCGCTGGCCGAGGTGGTCGAAGCGGTGCGCGACCGGCTGGTGCACGCGGTGGTGGCCGGGAGCCTGCGCGACGCGGTGACCGGTGGGGCCACGGCCGGGACGAGCGTGGTGACCACGATGACCCGGCAGACGGAGACCGTGCGGCAGATGGTCGCGGCCCTGCTGATGATCGTGCGCACGGTGGCGTTTTCGGTGCTCGCGGTGCTGGCCGGGCTGCTGACGCTGGTGCCGGTGCTGGCCTGGATCACGGCGGGTGCGCTCGTGCTGGCGATGGTGCTGCTCGGCGTGCTTTCGCCGAGGCTGAAGCGGCGGTACCTGGCCTCCATGCTCGTCGAGGAGCGGTTGGCCGGAGAATCGGGTGCCGTGCTGTCGGGCTTGCGCGATGTCGCCGCGTGCGGCGCGCGGACGGTCGCGGGGAGGCAGGTCGGCGACGTGGTCGACGCGCAGGCGGCCGCGTCGATGGCGACCGCGCGCACCGGGGCGTGGCGGATCGGGATCATCGCGATCGGTGCGCGGCTGCCGTTGGTGGCCGCGCTGGCGCTGGCGCCGGGCCTCGTCTCGTCCGGGGCGGCGACACCGGGGGAAATCCTCGGTGCCGCGACTTACCTCGTCGTGGGCCTGGAGCCCGCCCTGCGGTCGATCGTCGGCACGCTCGGCAACGTCGGCCTGCAGCTGGGTGTGCTGCTCGACAGGCTCGCGGTCATCGGCGCGAGCCGGGCGCAACCCGGACGGGCCGGGGCGGCGGCCCCGGGCTTCGACCTGGAGCTCGATGCCGTCACGTTCGCGTACGGGCCGGATTCGGAGCCGATCGTGGCCGGACTCGACCTGCGGATCGAGCACGGCGATCATCTGGTGATCGTGGGCCCGAGCGGGATCGGGAAGTCCACGGTGGCGGCGTTGATCGCCGGCCTCGAGCGGCCGCAGTCGGGGACGATCCGGCTCGGCGGCGTGCCGCTCGCCGCGCTGTCGGCCCGGTCGCTGCGGGAGAAAGTCGTCCTGGTCCCGCAGGAATCGTACGTGTTTTCCGGGACCCTGCGGGAGAACCTGTGTTACCTCGCCCCGAAGACGGACGACCTCGAACTGGACCGGGTGGCCGCCGAACTCGGGCTCACACCCCTCGTCGGCAGGCTCGGCGGGTACGACGCGGAGATCGAGGAGACCGGCTCGCTGTCCGAAGGCGAGCGCCAGCTGATCACCCTGGCCAGGGTCTTCCTTTCCGGTGCGGAGGTGGTGCTGCTCGACGAGGCGACCTGCCACCTCGACCCGCAGGCCGAGGCCAGGGCCGAACGGGCGTTCGCCGCGCGGGGAGGCACCCTGGTCGTGATCGCGCACCGGATCAGCTCGGCGACCCGCGCCCGCCGCATCCTGCTCCTCGACGGGACCGACGCCACGGTCGGCGACCACGAGACGATGGTTCGGGTTTCCCCGTTGTACGCCGATCTCACCGGGCGATGGGCGGCGAGTGGTCGGACACCGGCGAGCACGGCGAAGTCCCCGGTTCCCTGAGCGGCCGAAGACCAGGGCCGGTGCTAGCGCTGGCCGGGCAAAGCTGCGGCCCGGCGGTCGCCGCGCCTAAGCTGGGCAGGGTCGTTGTGAGCAGAGGAGTGCGGATGCAAGGCGTTGATCCCTCGGTGCCGCCCAGTGGCACGGGTTGTGCGGACTGCGACGCCGCCGATCCGCAGGGCTGGTGGTTCCACCTCCGGCGGTGCGCCGCCTGCGGGCACATCGGCTGCTGCGATTCCTCGCCCGGCCAGCACGCCAGTGGCCACGCCGCCGCCAGTGGGCACCCGCTGGCGCGCAGCTTCGAGCCCGGCGAAGAGTGGTTCTGGGACTACGGCGAAGAAGTCCTCTACGAATCCGGCCCCGCGCTCGCCGCTCCCGAACACCGGCCTCTCGGCCAGGCCGCGCCCGGGCCGGCCGGGCGGGTGCCCGAAGAC
>NZ_MUMI01000433.1 GCF_002155975.1 Amycolatopsis kentuckyensis | reverse complement strand
GCGGGCGCGGCTGTCGGTGGCCGGGAGCACCGTGGAGCGGCTGACGGCCAGCCGGACGTCCTTGTCGGGGTGGCTGTCGAACCCGCCGACCGCGACCGCGCCCGCCGGGCCGGCCGTCAGCACGCCGGCGAGCTCGGCGGCGCCGGCCGCGGCCCGCCCGGCGGCGGTGGCCTTGACCTCCGGGGTGCGCGTGGCCCGGGTCGTCACGAAGATGGCGGCGACCGTGCCGAGCACCAGCAGGATCAGCAGGTAGCCGATCGGGTGCCCGGTGGAGCTGCCGGCGATCATCCGGACCACACCGAACACGACCAGCGCCCAGTACGCGACGGCGGTGCCCACCCAGGTCGAGCGGACTTTCCGGGCGTCGACGAGCAGGCCCCGCTCGATCAGTCCGTTCTCCAGGGCGACCAGCGCCGGGTGGTGCCGCACCTCGCGCCGCACGGATTCGACGAGGGTGCCGGTCTTGCCGATCCGGACGAGCGCGGCCCGGCCCAGGTCGTCGGACGCCGAACCCCGGACGCGGTGCACCCGGCCGGTGCCGTCCATCCGGATGATCTGGCGCTCCAGCAGGCGCGCGACGACGAACTCGCCGGCCCGCGTGCGCCCGCCGGTGAGCAGCGCGAGCTCTTCGCCCCGCTCCGGCGCGCCACCGCCGCGGCCGCGCCGCAGGGCACCGAGCCGCAGCGCGGCGGCCAGCGCCGGCAGCAGCAGCAACCCCAGGTAGAGCCCCGCGAACACCGGTCCGGGAATACCCCAGGTGTCGGTCATGAGTCCGCCCTCCCTCGTCCGTGTGCGGAGACTACGTTCGAGGAAGGGCGGCGGGTTGCTCGCTTAAGGGAGATTTAGGACTCGGGCACCAGTTTCAGCGAAATCGAGTTGATGCAGTAACGCTGGTCGGTCGGGGTCGGGTAGCCCTCGCCCTCGAAGACGTGCCCGAGGTGGCTGTGGCAGGAGCCGCAGAGCACCTCGATCCGCTTCATGCCCATGGTGCGGTCCTCGCGCAGCAGGACGGCGTCGGAGTCCGCCGGGTCGAAGAACGACGGCCAGCCGCAGTGGCTTTCGAACTTGGTGTCGCTGCGGAACAGCTCGGCACCGCACGCGCGGCACTCGTAGACCCCGGTGGTCTTCGTGTCGGTGTACTCACCGGTGAACGGCCGTTCGGTCCCCGCCTGGCGGAGCACGGCGTACTCGTCGGGGCTGAGCTGCGCCCGCCATTCCTGCTCGGACTTCACGACACGAGGGGTCGCGCCGACAACGGGTTTCATACCTTTCACCCGATCCACGTTACGCCGCGAGCCAGGCGAGGGCGTGCACCACGATGTCCCATGCGGCCACGATCACGCCGAGCACGATGAGGACCACGATGAAGGCGGACACCCAGTAGCGCAGCCCGCCGAGCCGGTTGCTGGAGTCGGCGAAGTCGGCCACCCCGTCGAGGGCGGCTTCGATGGTGAAGTTGGGGCCGCACCGCTCGATGCGGTCGAGGTGCTCGGCGAACGCGCGCGCCTCCGGGTCGTACGGGTCCAGGCCGACCAGGTCCTCGTGGAAGCGAGGATTCTGGCCCGGCAGCGAAGCTCCGTCGTCGGCCATGCCACCACGGTAGGCCATCCGCGCCGCTCAGCCCACCGGACGCGCGTTACGTCTCAGTTGCCCGAGCTCGCGCCGGCGTCGGCGTTGGCCTTGGTCTGGGCGTCGATGAGCAGCTGCCCGCCGGAGTTCACGATCCGGAACGACCGGGACTCTTCGTGGTCGGGGAAGACCACCGTGGCGGTGATGGTGACCGAGCCGTCGTCGTTGTACGCGCCGCTCGCCCGCTTGGCGCTGACCGACTTGAACTTGCTCCAGTATTCGGTGAAGGCGTCCTGGCTGCCGTAGACCTGCTGGGCCGCGGGCGTGAGCATCGACCAGGAGGCCGCCGCCCCGCTCGGGAAGTCGTAGAACCCGATGATCCGCAGGCCCGCCGGCGTGAATTCGATCTTGCCCGAGGTCGGGGTCCTGCCCAGGTCCGCGGAGACGTTCGAGTTGCTCGGGCTGGTGCCGGGCTTGGACGAGCTCTGGCCCGAGGTCGGCTGGTTGCCCGGCGACTGGGCGGTCTGGTTGCCACCCGAACCGCCGTTGCCCGAGTTCAGCACCAGGAACACGATCACCGCGACCACGACGACCGCGGCGCCGGCCCCGGCGAACACCGCGTACTTGCGCTTGTTGTCCGGTTTCGTCGTGTTCGACGAGTACTGGGGAGCCCTGGCCGTCGGCGCGGCCGCGGGCATCGGTCTGGGCGGGGTGTTCGGCGGCGCGGCCGGAGACCGCATCGGCATGAACGCCGCGGTCGGGCGCGGGGGGTTCGAGGGCGCCTTGTTCGCCGGCACGGGCGTGCCGACCGGCGGGGACGACGGCGCCTTGTTCGCGGTCCGCTGCCACGGCGGCCGTTCGCCGTCCTCCGTCGACGCCGAGGTGGCGGGCTTGCGGCCCGCGCCGCCGGAGAGCAGCGGCGGTGACGCCGTCATGCCGCCCGGCTCGGTGCGGGCCAGCGCGGCCAGCCGCTCGCGGGCCTCGGCCATGCTCGGCCGCTCGCCCGGCTCGCTGCGCAGCAGGCTCATCAGCAGCGCGGTGGCCCCGCCGGCCTGCACCGGCGGGTTGATCTGGCCGTTCGCCGCCGCGTAGAGCAGCGCGAGCTGGTTGGTCGTGTTGCCGTACGGCGTGGTGCCCTCGATCGCCTGGTAGAGGGTCGCGCCGAGGGCGAAGACGTCGGAGCTGGGCACCGGGTCGGCGCCGCGGGCCAGCTCGGGCGCCAGGTAGGCCGGGGTGCCGCCGATCAGGCCGGTCGCCGTCAGCGTCATGTCGCCGGCCGCGCGGGAGATGCCGAAGTCGGTGATCTTCGCGGTGCCGGTCTGGTCGATGAGGATGTTGCCCGGCTTGACGTCGCGGTGCACGATCCCGGCGCGGTGGGCGGCCACCAGCGCGGACGCGACCTGCTCGCCGATCCGGGCCACGCGCCCGAGCGGGAGCGTGCCCTCCTCGGAGAGGATCGTGGAGAGGCTGGGCCCGTCGAGGTACTCCATCACCAGGCACGGGTCGCCGTTGTGCTCGGCGATGTCGAACACCACGATGGCGTTCGGGTGCTGGAACCGGGCCGCGTTCTTCGCCTCGCGCATCGCGCGCTGGCGCATGTTGTCGCGTTCGGTCTCGGAGACACCCGGCTGCGGGAGGATCTGCTTGATCGCGACGGTGCGTTCGAGGCGCACGTCGGTCGCGCGCCACACGACACCCATGGCACCGCTACCAATGTGCTCGACGAGGCGGTAGTGCCCCGCGATCAGCTGACCGGTGTCGATGGCGACTGCTCCTGACGAAATTCCCGGTGGTGGTGGCCCTGCTCAGCGCGGTACCGCTTCGCGCACCCGATCGAGTGTAGCGGTCGGCCCTGTGCTGTTCGCGTCAGCC